>JBOGHG010000088.1:0-15058 GCA_050744525.1 Acidimicrobiales bacterium
AACTAGAGCGCCGGCACCGTTGTGTGAACGGGAGCCGAGCATCGGCGGGGGTCCGCGTTGGGACGAAGCCGGCAGAGTAATCTCGACGCCGGGATAAGGAAGGCCCCGAGCGTCAGACCGGAGCTAGCCGGTCCGCTGCTCGGGGCCAACCAACGGTTGGACGCTCTGGCCGATCCCGGCGACACGAGAAGTGCCGCCAGAAGCGCCGACCACTGCGGGGCGCGCCCCGCATTAGCCCGGATCCGACCTTGGTGGGCGCCCCACCTCGACCGTCTCCGTCGGCATTCCTACCGGCCCGCCACGTCGACTCGTGCGCCGGACTTGCTGAGAACCGAAGCTCTCGACCGCATCCTTTGCCCGTGCCGTTGTGGTGGACGTGGTGCATCTTGCGCGGTGCGAAACCCCACGTCAAGAGGCATTTTCGCAATCCCCAGGCAATCCCCAGACTTTCTCGGTCATCCCCAGATTCCGCGCTGTTCTCCACAACGAGACCCACAGCTCACCCACAGGTCGGGGTCGATCCGGGGCCTCCGAAACGGATCGGGGAACGCTCCTCGGCCCCCGGTCGTGCCCTCCGCTCGCGGGGCCTGTCGCCTGCGGATGGTCGTCCTTGCTCTGATTGATAAGCCTGCCTACCATGTGGCACCGCACCGGAGACGCTGGAGGGAACTGTGCGCCGTCATCGCATCATCACCGCCACGGCACTGTCGCTGGCACTCGCCACCATCGGAGCCGCGTGCGGCGACGACGACGGGGCCGACGTCCGCAGCATCAACGACTGCGGCGGTTCCGGTAGCGCATCGGCGAGCGCGTCGGGGTCCGCATCGGCGCGCGCGTCGGGGTCCGCGTCGGCGAGCGGTGCCGCCACGGAATCCGGGTCTGGCGGCCCCGGCTCGGGTAGCGCCAGCTGCCCGTCGGGATCGGGGAGCGGGTCCGGCAGTGGCTCCGAATCCGGTGCCGGGACGGGCAGTGGGATCGCCGGGGAGGTCGAGGGGTCGTCCACCGACAACCCGCTCGTCGCCGACGCGGTGGCCGAGTACCAGGCCTGGGTGGCCGAGCAGGTGGACCTGACCATCGCCGCCACCAAGACCTTCACCGACGCGGTGCGATCCGGTGACCTGGAGGGCGCCAAGGCCGCCTATGCCCCCTCCCGCCAGGGCTGGGAGCGCATCGAGCCCATCGCCGGCCTCGTCGAGGAGATCGACGGTGCGGTCGATGCCCGGGTCGACGACTTCGAGGGCGTCGACGACCCCGCCTTCACGGGGTGGCACCGGCTCGAGTACCTGCTGTGGGAGCAAGGCACGACCGACGGCGGCGCGCCGTTCGCCGACCAGCTCGATGCCGACCTGCAGACCCTCCGGACGGAGTTGACGGCCATGGAGATCCCTCCCGCAGCGCTGGCGGTCGGGTCGGCGGAGCTGATCGAGGAGGTGTCGACCGGAAAGATCACCGGCGAAGAGGACCGCTACTCGGGCACCGACCTGTGGGACTTCGCCGCCAACGTCGAGGGTGCCGAGCACGGCTTCGAGCTGCTGGAGCCGGCCATCCAGGCCGAGGACGCCGCGCTTGTCAGCACCATCGAGGGCCTGTTCGCCGAGCTCGACGGCCAGCTCGGTGCCTACCGGGACGGCGAGGGATACCAGCCCTACGGCGCGTTGACCGACGACGACAAGACGGAGATGCAGACCACGTTGGCGGAGCTGTCCGAGAACCTGGCGACGGTTGCCGGCGTGCTGGGGCTCGAAGGGTGACGACGCTCCAGCCTGCTCGGCGCCGATGACATCCGTCTCGCGCCGTCGCTTCCTGGCCGGCGGCCTGGCGGGGACGGCCGTCGCGGGACTGGGTGGGACCGTGGCGGCGGGATGCAGCGACTCGGCGTCCGGCCGTGGCGATCGAGTCGCGTCGGGCGGCGGCGGATCGGCGTCCGGCGCCGCCCGATACCTGCCGTTCCGGGGAGCGCACCAGACCGGCGTCACCCATCCCGCCAACGAGCGTGGCCGGCTGGCGGCGTTCACGGTCACCGCCGACAACCCCGACGAGCTGCGCGCCACGTTGCGGGCACTGTCCAGCGAATCCGAACGGCTCATGTCCGGCGAGCCGTACGAGGACCGTGACCCGGCCTACCCGCCGCTCCACACCGGCACCGTCGGCAACCCGGCACCGCCCGCAGACCTGTCGGTGGTCGTCTCCGTCGGGGCGTCGCTGTTCGACGACCGCTACGGCCTGGCCGATCGCAAGCCCCGGGCCCTGGAGAAGATGCCCTTTCTCGCCAACGACCGCCTCGACCCCGAGCGCTCGCACGGCGACCTGCTGCTCACCGTCACCAGCGCCCACGAGGACGTGAACCTCTTCGCCCTGCGCCAATTGGCGCGGGCCACCCGCGGCACGATGGCGTTGCACTGGATGCTCGACGGCTACAACCGGCGCACCCGGTCGGAGCCCGGCGAGGCCGGCAAGCGCAACCTGATGGGGTTCGTCGACGGCACCGCCAACCTCGACCCGTCGGACGACGCGGTGATGGACCGCTACGTCTGGGTGCAGCCCGACGACGAGCCCGCCTGGGCGGCCGGTGGCACGTACCACGTCGTGCGCGTGATCCGGATGTTCGTGGAGTTCTGGGACCGCACCCGGCTGTCGGAGCAGGAGTCGATCATCGGCCGGCGCAAGGAGTCCGGGGCACCGCTGGACGGCGAGGTCGAGACCGACGTGCCCGACTACGAGAACGACGCCGACGGCCAGGTGACTCCGCTCGACGCCCACATCCGCTTGGCCAACCCCCGCACCCCCGACACCGAGGACGACCTCATCCTCCGGTCGGGGCTGAGCTACTCCCGTGGCTTCGACGGCGACGGCCAGCTCGACCAGGGGCTGGCGTTCGTGTCGTTCCAGCGGCGGCTGTCGCAGTTCGTCAACACCCAGGCGCGCCTGGCCGGCGAACCGTTGGAGGAGTACATCGTTCCCGAGGGCGGTGGCTTCTACTTCGCCCTGCCCGGCGTCACGGACGACGGCGAGTTCCTGGGCGAGGGACTGATCCGCTAGCCCCCCACCAGGAACCGCGAGCGATTCCGCGGTGTAATAGGGGCCGGTGCGACCCTTGCACGTCGAATCCCGGATCACGGGAGAGCGGGATGCGGCGGACGCGGGTGGCGACGCCCTCGGTCGGCATACGACGGGCCGTGTCGTCCGCGAGCCCGGCCGCTGGCCTCGGGTCGCGGCGATCATCGCCGCGCTGGGGCTGATGGCCGGGGCCGCGGCGCTGCAGGTGCTCGGCACGGGCGAGCCACCGCGGCCCGAGGACGACGCCGAGGACGCCGGCGTCGCGTACCTGGAGGCGGTCCGGCGACTGGGCCACGCCGGGTCGTTCGCCTACCGCGGCTCCGTGCATGCCGCCGGGCCGAGCGCGCTGCGGCCGGGGCCGTCGATCGCCACGGACGTGACCGTCGAGGGTGCGGTGCGACTGCCGCAGTCCATCACGCGCGACGTGGCGGTCGATGACCGGGGCGGTGCGGTCGAAACGGTGACGTCCGGCGGGACGGTGCGGAGCCGTACGGCACCGAGCATCGAGGGGCTCGCCGGGGCCGCATGGGGGGTCGCCGGGCCGTCGCGTGGGCGCGATGGCGGCTATCCGGGCCGGCTGGGCGCCGCCCTGGTGGCGGACGTTCTGCGCTCGGCCGGCGATCGACACCGCGACGGGACCGATGCGAGCGGGCGTGCCGTGCTCCGCGCCACCGTTCCAGCGGACGACCGTGACGAGCGTTATGGCGACACCCTGGACGGCGCCGACGTCCGGGTCACGCTCGACGAGTCCGGCGACATCGCCCATGTCGTGCTCACGTCGGCCCAGCCGGAGCCGCGGCTCGTGCTCCGGCTCGACATCGTGCGCCTGGGGGACCCGGGTGTCATCACGCCCCGCGACGTGGGAGCTCCGACTCGCCGCACGGTGGACGTCGAGGACCTCGTCGCCGTCGGCGTCGAGCCGCTGGAGCTCGGACGTCTGCCGATGGGGTGGGCGCTCACCGACGCACGCGTCTCCACGGGGCAGTCGGTGATGTGGCCGACGCCGGTTGGTGCGGCGGGTTGCACCAGGCTCAGCCTCGACTACCGCGACCTGCGAGCGGTGGCCGAGGGGTCGCTGCACCTCACGACGGCGAGCCAGGCCTGCATGGCGGTCCCGGGCCGTGCCGACCCCGACGCCGGCGATCGGACGCTGCGCATCGGGCCGTTCGAGGGCACGGTCGACGAACGGTGGGACCGCACACTCGGGGATGTGTCCGACGGGACCACGCACCTCAGCTTCAGCTCCGACCTGCCGGCCGACGCGCTCGCCACGCTGCTGGCGTCACTGCGGCCGTTCGACCCTGTGGGCGGGCCGGCGGCCGCGTAGAGGCCCAGCGGGTAGGGCGCTCCGATGGGGACCCCCGCGTGGGAATTTGTTGCTGGGTCGCAGCTCAACAGCTGGGCCGCCCAGCGGCGCTGACCCGGGTAAGCCAAGAGAACGTGCCGATTCGCTGATGCTCTGGGGCGGCGGACCATCGGGCTGCGAGACTGAGACGGTGGCCGAGCAGGCCGAGCAGGCCCCGATCCCCATCGAGTCGCGGGTGACGAGGGAGTCCGAGGCGGGCGAGGCGGACAACGGCGCCCGCGGCAGGCGAACGTCGTCAGGCCGCGTCGTGCACGAGCCCGGGCGCTGGCCCCGGTTCGCGGCCGTGGTGGCGATCGTCGGGCTGGTGGTGGGGGGCCTCTTGTGGGCGGCGCTGGACGGCGAGCCAACGCCGGCCGGCGATGAGCCGGCCAGCGACCGGTCGGCGCCGCCCGACGATCCGCGAGCAGAGACGCGGAGGGCGTTCGCCAAGGCCATGCTGCGGTTCGAGGAGGTGCGCTCGTTCGCCTACAGCGGGTCGGTGCAGGCCGCCGCGACCCGGCCGTTCGGCGCCGGCGCCTCCGCCGTGGGTGACCGGGCGGTCGAGGGCGCGGTCCTCCTCCCGGCGGCCCTGGCGCGGGAGGTCACGGCCGACGGGCGCGGCCGGGTTGAGGAGACGATCACCTCGGGTACGACAGTGTGGACCCGGAGCGCCGCCAGCGCCGACACCCTCGACGGTGCCCCTTGGACGGTGCGCCCGGACTCGCTCGAGGCGGGGAGCACACTGGACATGCAGGCGGTGGCGCACCTGATCACGACCGCCGCCGACGCCCGGGGCGAGGCGCCGGACTTCGCCGGCCGACGGGTCATCCGCGCCACGTTGCCGACCCGCGGCGATGGCGCCGGCAACCGTCGCCCGCTCGCGGGTGCCGACGTTCTGCTCTCCCTCGACCATGCGGAAGGCATCGGCCACCTCGTCGTGACCTGGCCGCCGCGTGACCCGGAACTGGTGCTCGACGTCGAGATCTCCGGTCACAACCATCCCCAGGACGTCACCCCGCCCGACCGTGGTCCCGCGGCGCTGCGGCGCACCGTGCCGATCGAAGCGCTGGCGGCCGACGGCGTTCAGCCGCTGGAGCTGGGTCGCCTCCCCGCACGATGGCGGCTCACCGGCGCGTGGGCCGGGAGCGAGGTGACACCGCGGGGCGAGTGCTCGGTGCTCAACCTCGTGTACGTCAACCTGGTGTACGGCGACCCCGAGGCAGGCTTCGGGGACTACCTGTGGCTGCGGCTGGCACCCCAGGGGTGCGCGGTCCAGGTCGCCGCCGTGGGCGACCCCCGACCGCTGACGGTGGGAGCCTTCGAGGGCTCCGTCGTCGAGTCCTCGTCGGCGGCGACCGGTGCCCTGTCCGACGGCACCACGGGCGTCCGGTTCGAGACCGACCTGCCGGTCGACCACGTCGCCACCCTGCTCGCGTCGCTCCGGACGTTCGCCCCCGACGCCGAGCCCGAGCCCCTGGCCGGCGCCTCGACGCAATGACCCGACCGCCAAAACGCCGCTGCGGCGGCCGGCGGCGTTGGTAGCCTGCGGGCACCAGAGAGAGGAGGTGGTCCAACGCATGAATGACGGTAGTCACGGGACCCTGGAGGTGGCTGGCCGCTGAGCGGCCGTCGGACCACTCGGTGGAAACCAACCAGTCCACCGTCGAGGCAGCTGCCGGGGCCTAGTCCCTCCCGGCCACATAAGGCTGCGTCGATCTTTCCGACGAACGAGAGCGACGGGAGGCCTTCCGGCCTCCCGTCGCCGCGCACCGACCCGGCCCGCGGCACGTCGCGGCGTCGCGGCGCCGGCCGATGCCGGCCCCTAGCTTTGGCGGCTGGATGACCGAAACCGGCGAGTCCCACCCAGCACGCCCCATAGCTGAGCGGCCCGACCAGCTCACCCCCGAGTGGTTCGCCGACGTGCTCGGCGCCGGCGGATCCGCGACCGACCTCGATCGGGTGACGGCCGAAGAGGTCGGCACCGGCCAGATGTCCGTGACGCTCCGGGTGCGGCTCGAAGGTCCGGACGGCCGCAGTCGCACCGTCATCACCAAGCTTGCGCGGCCCGAGATCGCGTCGGGGCCGCTGGCCCGCGCGGCCTACGCGAAGGAGGTCGCCTTCTACACCGAGCTGGCCCCGCGACTGCCCGTCCGCACGCCGCGCTGCCACCATGCCGCCATCGCCGACGACGCGTCGGCCTTCACCCTCGTGCTCGACGACCTGGCCGAGAGCCGTCCCGGTGACCAGATCGAGGGCTGCCCGGTCCCCGCCGCCGAGGCCGCCGTGGCCAACCTCGCGGCGTTGCACGGGCCCACCTGGTGCGACGAGGAGATCGCCGGCCGACCGTGGCTGTCGGGCGATCCGTCACTGACCGCCGAGGCCCTGGCACCGGTGCTGGAGCTGGCGGCCGACCAGTTCGGCGACCGGTTCGCCGGCGAACTGACGGCGGCGGAACGGGCCGTGCTCGACGCGTCGCGCCGAGTCCTGGCGCAGTGGATGGTCGCGCCCGCGCCGGCCTTCGCCGTCGCTCACGGCGACTACCGCCTCGACAATCTCCTGTTCGCCCTCGACGATCCCGGGAAGGTCGCCGCGGTGGACTGGCAGACGGTCGCAATCGCCCAGCCGGGCCGGGACCTCGCCTACTTCCTCGGCACCTGCCTGTCCGTCGACGATCGTCGCCGCCACGAGCACGAGCTGGTGGCCCGGTACCACCAGCACCTGACCGCCCATGGCGTCGACGACTATCCGCTCGACCGGTGCGTCGACGACTACCGCGCCGGCATGTTGCACGGTCCCCTGATCATCCTGCTGGGACGGCTCACCGCAACGACCACCGAACGCGGCGACGCCATGTTCCTGGCCATGTGGCGCCGTTGCTCGGCGGCCATCAGCGAGCTCGGCACCCTCGATCCGCTGCCAAGCTGAGACGATGACAACGGACCCGATCGAGGAGCGAGCGGCGAGCGACGAGGTGCAGGGCGTCGTGCAGGCGGCGGTCGACGTTCTCGGCCGCGTCGGCAGCGCGTCGGCCGGCGCCGTGGCCGACGCCGTCGAGGGCTCGGGCCGGGCGCTCACCCGCAGGATGGTCGGTGATGCCGTCACGAACCCCCGGGGGATGGCCGATCGCGAAACGCTGGCCCGCGCCCTCGCCGAACGACCGGTGGCGCCTGCGCTGGCGGGAGCCACCGCGGCCGCCCTGGCGCTGCGCCTGGCCGGCCGGCTCCGGCGCCTTGGGTTCCTCGCCCGGCGAACACCGATGTGGTTGCTGGCCACGGTCGTTCCGGCGCTGGGGGCGTCGGTGGCGCGGGGAGCGGACGAGCTGGGACTGCTGGCGTCGCATCTCGTACTCCGGGCGCGGGCCGAGGGCATCGAGCCCGACCCCGAGCGGGTGCGCCGGGTGGCGGTGCAGATCGCTTCCCGCCGAGCGGTCGATCCCGAGCAGGAACCGAGCCACGGGCCGCTGGTCGTGTCGTGGCTGCGCCGAGCCTTCCGGGCGGCGCTGCCGTTCACGGCCGGGGTGGCGACCAGCGATCCCGATGGGCTGGCGGCGGCCGCCGCCGAGGTCGATCCCACCCGGTTGGCTGCGGACTGACGGTCGCCGTCGACCGCCGGCCGACGTCCTTGGAACTCAGCGGACAGGCACGTTCTCTTTGCTTACGGTGGTCAGCGTTGCTGGGAGGCCCGGCTGTTGAGCTGCGGCCCAGCAGCAAATTCCCACGCGGGGGTGCGCTTCGGAGCGCCCTATCCGCTGGGCCTCTCACTCCCTGGGCAGGAGGTCGTCGATGCCCGCGATGTCGAGGACCCGCGCCACGCCCACCGACGGCGACCGCAGCACGACCCCGGCACCGACCCCTTCGGCCACGCGGCGGATGTCGAGCAGCGCGCCCAGCCCGCTCGAGTCGCAGAACTTCACCCCCGCGAGGTCGACGACCACCCGTTCGATGTCCCCGTCCTCGACCAGGGCGGCGGTCACCTGCTCGGTCACGACCGGGCGGGCCGTGAGGTCGAGCTCACCGGACAGCCGGACCGTCAGGATCGTGGGGGGATCGTCGCTGATCTCGATGTCGAAGCCTGGTTGCATGGCCCATGTCTCCGCTGCGCCATCCACTCTACGCGGGGCCGATCCGGGGCGGATCGCCGGTCATCCTGCGGGCGGAGGTCGGGCAGGCCGTGGTCAAGCCAGCAGTTCGCGCTCGATCGGCGTGCGGAAGCGGGACTTGACCCGCGCCGAGCCCAGCCATTTCCCGAGGCGCCCGGCGGCATCGTCGACGGCGACCGCCGTCTCGCGGCCGGCGTCGACGAGGAGCCGAACCGCGATCTCGCCGTCATCACGCTGCACCCAGCATCCGACGATCCGACCGTCGGCCCAGACGGTCGGCGCGATGTTGCCCGATCGGTCGTAGAGCACCTTGTCGTCGGCGCCGTAGAACGTCCGGTCGGTCCAGCCCATGGCGGTGGGATCGAGCGCCGGGAGCAGCGCCACCCAAGGTTCGGGCGACGTCGACTGCGGCTCCGCGTCCCCCGGCAGCACGTAGCCGGTGCCGCCGGCGATGTCGACCTCGACGGCGTTCAGGGCGATGAGGGCGGCGCGGCTCGCAGTCTTCGTCCAACCCGTCCACCAGGCGAGGTCGGCCAGCGTTCCCGGCCCGAAGGCCGCCAACCAGCGCCGGGCCAGCCCGGCCTTTGCTGCGGAGGTGTCGAGCGGGGCCTCGTCGTCGGGTTGCCACGACGGCGCCGGCGACCAGCTGTACTGGCTCGACAGCCACGAGCCCCGGGGACGGCCGCGCACGATGCGCTCGTCGGCCGCCAGCAGCGTCAGGACCCAGGTGGTCATCGACGTGGTTCCCGCCCACTTCCTGCCCTCGCCGTAGCTGACCTGGGACCGGAGCTCGGGCACGTCGGCCGACAGCGCGGCGCCGAAGGCCTCGCCCCGTCCCTCCAGCGCCGCCATGGTGGCGTCGCCCACGCGATCGAGCCAGGCGGCGCCGTCGTCGGCTATGCCGGCCTCCTCGATGAGGGTCGCGTACCGCCGGCGCTGGGTGGCCGCGATCGCTCGGGTGCACGCCGCGTGGACGATCGGCACCAGCTCGACGGGAACCACGAACAGGGTGCGGCGCATGCCCAGTATGCGGACCACGGCGCGATCGTCGTAGAGGGCCTTCTCGATGCGCTCCACGGTGGCGTCGCTCATGCGGGCGTTGGCGGACAGGAACACCGAGGCGGGATCGGTGGAGTGGAGGGCGACCAGCGCGTCGGCGACGTCGCGCACGTCGGAGGCGCGGGTGGCAGCCGCCAAGCGGTGGCGAACGCCGATCCGCGCCCGCCGCTCGCCGTCGCTGATCCGTCTGCGAGCGTTCACGCCATCTACTTTGTCACACCCCCTCCGTACACTTGTTCGTGTCAGGTGGGCACGTCGGGTCCACCCGTTCGTGGCGGTGTCGAGAGAGGATCGGGGCCATGGGGAAGCGCAAGCGCAAGCGGCACGCACGTGGTCGCCCGCGGCCGGGTGCCCGCCGCCCGGGTAACGGCCAGGCTGTGGGGAACGGGGGTGCGGGCTCCGGTTTCGACGCCCGTGCCATCGGTGAGGTGATCGACCGGACGGTGGCGGCGTGCTTCCCCCACGCCCGGGCAGGGCCGGCCGGCGAGCTCGTCGGAGCGCTGGCCCGAGGTCCATCCCACCCCGAGGGCCCAGCGCTCGTCGACCGCGCCCTGGGCCGGGCCCTCGTCGACGCCGTCACCGGTGCCTGGGCCCGCGGCTGGCAACCGGCCGACCTGCACCGCATGGTCGAGCGCACACACGGGCGGGCCCACGGCCGGCTGAGCACCGTCGCCCTCGGATGTGAGGCCCAGCGCTACGGCGACGCGTCCCTCCCTGCCCGCTGGCGACTGCAGCTCGACGCCGTGGGTGCGGAGGCGCCACCCGACGGCGACGACCGCTGGGCGGTGCCCGTCCCGGACGCCCGCGACCTGTGGGGCGGTGGCGTCCCCAGCATCGACGATCGGGCCGATGCCGTGCGGGTGGCGGTGGAGACGCTGGCGCTGATCCGGAGGCTGCCGCCCCTGCCCAAGCTCGAGCCCGGTCCCGGCGAAGCGGCCGAGCGGCGTGGTCGGGGCCGGTCGCCCGGCTCGCCGGGTTCGTCAGGCCCGCCCGGCTCGCCTGGCTCGCCCGGCTCGCCGGGCGGGGTGGATCCCCGCATCGTCCACCGGGTGACGGCGTTGTTGGCCAAGGCCGAGTCCACCACCTACCCCGACGAGGCCGAGGCGTTGACCGCCAAGGCGCAGGAGCTGATGACGCGCCACGCCATCGACGTGGCGGCGGTCGAGGCCGAGCGGGGCGGTGGTGCCCGGGTGTCCGGCCGCCGCATCGGCATCGACGACCCCTACGCCCGGGCGCGGGTCATGTTGCTCAGCGAGGTGGCACGGGCCAACCGCTGCCGGGCGGTGTGGTCGCGTGGCCTGGGCTTCGCGACCGTGTTCGGCGACGAGGGCGACCTCGACGCCGTCGAGGTCCTGTACACCTCCCTGCTCGTGCAGGCCACGCGGGCGATGGTGGGCGCCCGCCGTCCCGGCAACGGCGGCGGCGGCCGGGGTGCGCCCTCGGGCTCTGCCACCCGGTCGTTCCGGCAGTCGTTCCTGGTCGCATACGCCAACCGCATCGGCGACCGCCTGCGACAGGTGGCCGAGGCCACGGCCGCCCAGGCCGCCGCCGGGCACGCCGGGGGCCGGGGCGGTGACTCGTTCCTGCCGGTCCTGGCCCGCCGCGCCGATGCGGCCGAGGCGGCTGCGGCCGCCGCCTTCCCCAACCTCAAGACGTTCTCGACCACGGGCCGGGACGCCGAGGGTTGGGCGGCTGGGCGGCAGGCGGCCGACCGGGCCCACCTGGGTACCGAGGGCGTGCTCGACGCCCGGCGAGGGAGCACGACGCGGTCGCTGGGGGCGGCATGAACCGGCCCCGCGCACCCGTAACCCCGGCGGCTCGGCCGGGGGGACCATCATCCCGAGGCGATACCTTCCGCCGGGCGGGCCTCGGGCCGCGCCGCTGCCGGCCGCCACCTCCGGGCCCGTTGTCAGCCCTGACCGGCGGCCACCTTGTGGGCCCAGGGGTAGTCCGGCTTGCCGCTGGGTGAGCGCTGAACCTCTGACACCAGGTGCAGCTCGCGGGGGACCTTGTAACCGGCGATCCTGGCCCGGCAGTGCTCCTGCACCGAGTCCAGCGACGGTGTCGTGCCCGGCCGCGGTTGCACGACCGCCGCCACCCGCTGGCCCCAACGCTCGTCGGGGACACCCACCACCAGGGCGTCGTAGACGGCCGGGTGCGACTTGACGACCGCCTCGACCTCCTCGGGGAAGATCTTCTCGCCACCCGAGTTGATCGACTGGGAACCGCGACCGAGCAGGGTCACCGACCCGTCGGCTTCGACCCTGGCCAGGTCGCCGGGGACGACATAGCGGGTGCCGTCGACCTCGACGAAGGTCTCCGCCGTCTTGGCGGGGTCACCCAGGTACTCGAGCGGGATGTACCCGCTGCGGGCCACCCTGCCGATGGTGCCCGAGCCCGGTTCGACCGGCCGCAGGTCGTCGTCGAGAACGGCGGTGCCGGTCACGGGCGTGACTGTGGGCCCACCCTGCATGGCGGTCCTGCCGGGCTCCACCACCACGATGCCGTTGGCCCCGCCCTCCGACGAGCCGATGGCGTCGGTCATCACGAGGTTGGGGAACCGGTCCAGGAACTGGTCCTTCACCGAGGGCGAGAACACCGCCGCCGTCGACGACAGCGACAGGATCGACGAGAGGTCGCAGCTCCTGCTGGGCTCGTCGTCGAGGGCCTCGATCAGCGGCCGGCCCATGGCGTCGCCGGTGATCATGATCGCGTTCACCTTCTCCTCCTCGACCAGGTGCCACACCCGGTGGGGATCGAAGTGGGACACGAGCACGACCTTGTTCCCCACGAAGCTCTGGCCCATCACGGCCCACTGGGTGGCGCCGTGCATCAGCGGGGCGATGGGCAGGAACGTGATCTGGAATCCCATGGACTTGCCCCGCTCCACGAGGTCCTGGGGCGCCTCGGCCTTGGTCCCGGTCAGCAGGTCGATGCCGCCCCCCAGCGCGAACAGCACGTCGGCGTGGCGCCACACGACGCCCTTGGGCATGCCGGTGGTGCCGCCCGTGTAGAGGATGTATCGGTCGTCGCCCGACCGGGGGCCGAAGTCGCGCTCGGGCGACTGCGCCGCCACGGCGTCCTCGAAGTCGTCGCCGATGACCAACCGGTGCGACAGCTCCGGCATGCTGCCGAGCACGCCGTCGACGCGGTCGGTGAAGGCGGTGTCGTGGACCAGCGCCTTCAGGTGGGCGTTGGCGAACAGGTAGGCGAGCTCGTCCTCGACGTAGCGGTAGTTGATGTTGATCCACACGGCGCGGAGCTTGAACACCGCCCACAGCGTCTCGATCCACTCCGCCGAGTTGACCCCGTAGATCCCGACGTGGTCGCCGGGGCCGATGCCCTCGGCGGCCAGGTGGTGCGCCAGGCGGTTGGCCCGTGCGTCCATCTCCGCGTAGGTGTGGCGCCGGTCGCCGGCGACCAGGTACTCGCGGTCGCCGAAGTGATCGGCGGCGTGCTCGAACAGATCGGCCAGGTTGAACTCCAACGTTCCCCTCCGACGCCGCCTGCGGGCCGTTGCTAGAACACGTTACAGATTGGGTCGAACCGTCAGCCGCGCCAGGTCTGATGGCGGATGAAGCCGTACACGCCGGTGAAGTCGGACCGCGCCTTGTCCGGCAGCGTCGACACCCCGCCCAACAGCCGTGCGCCCCACACGATCTCGGCGTTGTGCTCGACGACCAGCGCCGAGTGCAGCGCGTCCTCCACCGACTTGCCGATCGTGACCAGCCCGTGGTTGGCCATGAGCGCCGCCGAGCGATCGTCGAGCGCCTCCGCCACCGCTGCTCCCAGCTTGTCGCTGCCCGACGGGTGGTACTCGCAGACCGGGACGTCGCCACCGATGTACACGACGAACTCGTCGATGGCCGCCGGGATCGGCTGGCGGGCGACGGCGAACATCGACGCGTGCTTGGCGTGGCAGTGCACGACGGCACCCGCCTCGGGATGGGCGGCCAACGCCGCCAGGTGGACGCCCTTCTCGGATGTGGGCGATCGCTCCCCGGCGACGACGGCCCCGTCGAGGTCGACCACCACCAGGTCATCGAGGACCATGGCCTCGTAGTCGAGCGACGACGGCGTGACCACGACCGTCCCGTTGTCGGCGCGCCCCGACACGTTGCCCGCGGTGCCCTCGACGATGCCGCGGCGGTACATCGACTTGGCCGCGGCCAACACTGCGTCCTTCACCTCGGCCAGTGGCCGGCCATTGGGCTTGTCGTCGCCGTCGCTCATGCTCGGGAACCGTTCATGTGAACACCTCCGGGTTGGCGCAGTGCTTGGGACGCTCGCCCCGCAGCACCCGCCCGATGTCGTCCGCGATCATCGCCGAGTGGTTGATCTCGGTGTCGTAGGTGGCGCCGCCGATGTGGGGCGTCAACACGACGTTGTCCAGCCCGGCCACCGGATGGTCGACCGGAAGCTGCTCGCCTTCGAAGTGGTCGAGACCGGCGCCCCCGAGATGGCCTGACCGGAGCGCGTCGGTGAGCGCGTCGAGGTCGTGGAGCGCCGCCCGGGCGGTGTTGAGGTACACGGAGCCCGGCGCCATCGCGGCGAACTGGTCGGTGCCCATCATCCCCATGCTGTCCGGCGTGACCGTTGCGTGCATCGACACCACGTCGGCGTCGGCCAGCAGCTTGTCCAATGAGTCGTGCGTGGCATCGGCCGAGTACGGGTCGAAGGCGATGACGCGCATCCCCAGGGCCTCCAACCGCCAGCGCACGGCCCGGCCCACGGCGCCCAGGCCCACCAGCCCCGCCGTGCGCCCGGCGAGCTGCCAGGCACGGAAGCGCTGGTAGGGGATGCTGTCGTCACGGAACACCTCGCCCGCACGTACGTCACGGTCGGCCGGCAGCACTCTGCGGGTGACGGCTAGCAGCAGCGCCAGCGTCAGCTCGGCGACGCCGTCGGCGTTGCGGCCCGGCGTGTGCAGCACCGGGATCCCGCGGGCGGTGGCGCCGGCGATGTCGACGTTGGTGGGATCTCCCCGCGTGGAGCCGATCACCCGCAGGGGCCGGTCGAGCACCGGGCCGCTGACGAAATCGGCCTCGCACACCAGCACCGTCGCTCCCAGGGCGTCCACCCGCTCGGCCAGGGCGGCACCGTCCCAGATCCGCAGCGGGCGCTGATCGATCCACGGGTCGTACGTGACGTCGCACATCCGACCCAGTGCGTCGAGCCCCGGTCCCCGGCAGGCCGACGTCACGAGCGCCACCGGACGGACTTGCGCCATGCCGCCGCCGGTCGCGGTCGCCGCCCCGGTCGCGGCGCCGCCCTCCCGAGAATCTGACATGGGCGTCACAGTAGAGGAGCGCGGCGGCGCCCTGCGGGCTAAGGTCAAACCTGACGTTGGCGTCAGTCAGGGGAGCGACCGTGGACGACTCGCACCAGTCAGTGGGACTGAGGGCGAGCGGACGGGAGCCCCCGGCCCGAGCGGTCCGCAGCGAAGCTGCAAGAGCGGAGAACATGTTCGACGACGATCCCTTCGAGGAGTTCAACCG
>JBOGHG010000089.1:0-14992 GCA_050744525.1 Acidimicrobiales bacterium
GTCACCGAGGACCTCCCCGGCTACTTGAGGAACGATGGGACGTCGAACTCGTCGTCGCTGTCGAGATCGAGATCGTCCAACGACGACGAGACGGAGCCCAGCGTTCCCCTGGTGTCGTCGAACGACGTCGCGCCCCTCGAGGTGTCGGACCCGTTGGCGCTCCGCGCCCGCACCGTCCCCTTGCCGGTGGTCTCGTCCCAGCGGTCGAACCCGGCGGCGATGACGGTGACCCGCACCTCGTCGCCCATCTCGTCGTCGATGATCGAGCCGAAGATGATGTTGGCGTCGGGGTGGGCGACGCCGTGGATGACCTCGGCGGCCTCGTTGACCTCGAACAGGCCGAGGTCGCTTCCGCCGGCGATGGTGAGCAGGATGCCGCGGGCGCCCTCGATCGACGCCTCCAGCAGCGGGCTCGAGATGGCGTTGCGCGAGGCCTGCAGGGCGCGGCCCTCGCCCGACCCGTAGCCGATGCCCATGAGCGCAGAGCCGGCGTTGCTCATGATCATCTTGACGTCGGCGAAGTCGGTGTTGATGAGGCCGGGCGTCGTGATGAGGTCGGTGATGCCCTGCACGCCCTGCAGCAACACCTCGTCGGCCATCTTGAAGGCGTTGACCATCGAGGTCTTCTCGTTGGACACCGTCAGCAACCGGTCGTTGGGTATGACGATGAGGGTGTCGACCTTCTCCTTGAGGTGCTGGATCCCCTGCTCCGCCTGCACCGCCCGGCGCCGGCCCTCGAACGAGAAAGGACGGGTCACCACGCCGATGGTGAGCGCCCCGATGCTCTTGGCGATCTCTGCCACCACCGGAGCACCCCCGGTGCCGGTGCCGCCGCCCTTGCCGGCGGTGATGAACACCATGTCGGCACCCTTGAGGATCTCCTCGATCTCGTCGCTGTGCTCCTCGGCAGCCTGCCGGCCCACGTCGGGATCGCTGCCCGCGCCCAGGCCCCGCGTCAACTCCCGACCGATGTCGAGCTTGGCGTCGGCATCGCTCATGAGCAGCGCCTGGGCGTCGGTGTTGATGGCGATGAACTCGACGCCCTTCAGCCCGGCGTCGATCATGCGGTTCACCGCGTTGACACCACCACCCCCGATCCCGACCACTTTGATCACGGCCAAGTAGTTCTGCGGATTGCCGGCCATGGGTCGTCCCACCTCCACCTTCGAGGGTCACCGGGGAGAATTGTCCGGCTCGGAACCGCCATTGCTCCCGAGCAGGGTTTGGAGAAAGTACCAAAGGCCCGCAGCCCCACCGGCACCGGCCTCAGCCTCAAGTGGAGGTCGATACTTTTCCTCAACCTCTGGTTGTTCTCGCAGCCTACGAACACCTCTGGTGACGGGTCAAGGCCGGACTTCCAGGAACTCGCACATCGAGCAGCTCGAGACAGGACATGTCCACGTCGGACAGCACGGTCTCGACGGCGACGATCTTGTCGTCGAGATCGTCGATGCTGCCGAACCGGATCTCCCCGCCGGCGGCAAGGGCCGCGTCCAGATCGGACGAGACCGAGGCCACCACGCCGGACAGGCGCCCACCCAGCGCGCGCAGGACCGTGAGGGCGTCGCGGGTCCCACGCCCCAGCTCCTCGCCCTCGGCGATGCGTCGCGACGACACGCCGGTCACCTCCGGGAGCCCGGCAGGTGGCCGGCGGGTCACCTCCAGGACCCGGCCGTCCTCGTCGACCAACGCCACCCGGCCCTCGACCACCTCGACGATCGCCAGGGGCTCGCGCTCGCTCACATGGATCTCGATCGTCCCCGGCCAGCGACGGGCCACGGTCGCCTGCGCGATCCAGGGCAGGCCTTCGATGCCGGCCGCGGCCCGATCCGTGTCGACACCGACCATGGTGTCGCCGGGGTCGATCCGGGCGGCTCGGCGCACGTCGGCGGCATCGGTGTGGGCGACGCCATCGACGCGCACACGGTCGACGTCGAGGAGCGCCGTCTGGGTGGCGGCCAGGGCGGCCACGACTGCGGCGATCGCTGCCAGGGCCACGGTGACGCGCTTGAGCCGGCGTCGGCCCCGGTCACGCTGCACGGCGATGCGCCGCGACCGCATCCGCGGATCGACGACAACCGGCGAAGGCGGGCCCGCTGCGCCCGTCAACCCTCGACCTCTACTTGAGCTTCAACTCGAGGTTGAGGGTTGCCGAAGCCCACCAGCCGGGTCTCGGGATGGAGATCGACGCCGGAATGGTCGCGCACCCGCCGGCGGACCACCTCCATGAGCGCTCGCACGTCATCGGCCGACCCGCCGGCGTCGGCTTGGAAGAAGTTGGCATGCTTGGGCGACACCTCGGCCGACCCCAGGCGTAGCCCCTTGCATCCGGCGGCCTCGATCAGCCGGCCGGCCGAGTCGTCCGGCGGGTTGGTGAAGACCGATCCGGCGTTCTGACCGCCGGGTTGGTTGGCCCGCCGCCAGGCCACGATCTCGGCGATCTCGCGCTCCCCCGCCGCCCGGTCCCCCGGCCGCAGCCCCAGGGTGGCCGTCACGACCACGTGGTGGGGCGCGACCGCGGACCGCCGGTAGCCGAGCTCGAGTTGCGCCCTCGACACGACCGCGTCCGACCCGGGACGCGTCAGGTCGACGACGCGGGCCTCGATCAACGACGCCGCCATGTCGGACCCGTGGCCGCCGGCGTTCATGCGCACCGCTCCGCCGATCGAACCCGGCACACCGACCGCCCATTCGAAGCCGGTGAGCCCGGCCCGCACCGTGCGCCGCGCCGCCACGGGGAGCGCCGCGGCGCCGCCGGCGTCCACCCGGGTGCCGTCGATGGCGATCTCGGCGAAGGCCGGCCCGAGCACCACGGCAACACCCGGGAAACCGGCGTCGGCGACCAGGAGGTTCGAGCCCTTGCCCACCACGAGCGCCGGTAGCCCGGTGGCGGTGACCGCGTCGGCCACCCGCCACAGGTCGTCGACGGACGACGCCTCGACAAGCAGGGCCGCCGGTCCCCCGACCCGGTAGGTGGTCAGCGGCCCCAGGGGCACGTCCTGCCGCGCCAGGCCCTCGAGCACGGCGGCCGCCTGCCGTGTGTGGAGGGGTGCGGACGGGCGAAGCCGGCCCATCAGCGCCGGTCCTCGAGCATCGCCAGTATGCGGGGTGCCAGCGCGGTCAGGTCCCCCGCCCCCAACGTCAGGCACAGGTCGCCTGGCCGCAGGACGCCCCGCAGCCAGGCCAGCACGTCGTCGAGCCGGGGCAGCCACGCGACCAGGGCCCAGGGGTCGGCCTCCAGCACGGCGTCGACGACGAGCTTGCCCGAGACGCCCGGTCGCGGCGCCTCGCCGGCGGCGTAGACGTCGGTGACGGCCAGTAGGTCGGCGTCTCGGAAGGCGTGCGCGAAGTCCCGCCAGAGCGCCTCGGTGCGGCTGTAGCGGTGGGGCTGGAACACGGCCACGACCCGCCGCCAGCCACCGGTCGCTGCCGCCGCCAGCGCCGCGGCCACCTCGGTGGGCAGGTGCGCATAGTCGTCGACCACGGTCACGTCCCTGGCCTCGCCGCGCCGCTCGAAGCGCCGCGCCACCCCCCGGAACCCGGCCAGTGCCGCCGATCCCTCGGCCAGAGGTACCCCCAGCCGGTGGGCGGCGGCCAGCGCCCCGGCGGCGTTGGCCGCGTTGTGCACCCCGGGGGCCGCCGGCACGAGCACGTCGACGCGGTCGCCGCTGGCCGCGTGGTCGAGCGCAAAGCGGACGCCGGAACCCTCGGGCGCGACCCCACCCAACCGGTACTCGGCCCCGGCCGAGGTGCCGTAGGTGACCGGGTCCTTGGCGTGGGTCACCAGCGCCGCCGCGCCCGGATCGTCGATGCAGAGCACGGCCGGACCGTCCAGCCCCGCCACGAACCGCTCGAAACCGTTACGAAGGGCCCGCTCGCCGCCCCAGTTCTCGAGGTGGTCGGGCTCGACGTTGCTCACGATGCCGGCGTGCGCCCCGAGGGCGAGGAAGGTGCCGTCGCTCTCGTCGGCCTCGACCACCAGCGGACCGCCGCCCCCCCAGGCGGCGCTGCACCCGAACTGCGGGATCGTCGCCCCCACCACGTAGCCCGGCTCCCGGCCCGAGGCGGCGAGGATGGTGGCCAGCAGGGCCGAGGTCGTGGTCTTGCCGTGCGTGCCGGCCACCGCGACGGTGGTCCGCTTGGCGCAGATGGCCCGGAGGGCTGCGGAGCGGTGCAGCACGGGGACGCCGCGGGCGCGGGCGGCGACGACATCGGCGTCGTCGGCCGGGGTGGCCGTGGAGACGATGACCACCTCCACGTCCTCCGCCAGCGCCGGCGGCTGCGCACCCGTCGTCAGGCTGACGCCCCGCTCGACCAGCATCGGCAGGAACGGCGTCGCCGGCGCAGGATCGTGCCCGCTCACCCGGTGTCCCATCTCCACCAGCAGCGTGGCGACGGCGCTCATCCCCGCGCCGCCGACGTTGCAGACGTGGAGGCGGCGGGGCCGGGCGAGATCGAGCTCGAACTGGTCCGGCGAGCCCGGCGTCGGTGGTTGCTCAGCCACGGGAGTGCTCCTCCACCAACGCGGCGATCGCATCGGCGGCGTCGGGGCGCGCCGCCGCCCGTCCCGCCGACGCCATCCGCTCCAGACGAGGCGGATCCGCCAGCAGGGCGTCCACCTCGGCCACCAGGCGCCCGCCGTCGAGCTCGGCGTCGGGCACGACGACCGCGGCGCCCGCGCGTTCGATGTGGCGGGCGTTGGCCGTCTGATGGTCGGCCGTCACGAACGGCGAGGGCACCAGCACCGCGGGCAGGCCCACGGCCAGCAGCTCGAAGCTGGTGCTCGCCCCCGAGCGGCAGACGGCGATGTCGGCCGCCGCCAGAGAGGTCGGCATGTCGTCGTCGTACTCGACGGCCTCGTACCGGAGGGGGGCGTCCTCGGCGACGGGCGGGCCGTCCGCAGTGATCTCCGCCCAGTCACGCGACCCGACCACGTGGCGGAGATGCAGGTCGTCACGCGCCGCCCAGCGCCCGGCGGCGTCGAGCGCGGCCCGGTTGATCCGCAGGGCCCCCAGCGATCCGCCGAAGACGAGCACCATCCGCCGGCCGAGCTCGACGTCGAGCTTGGTCCGGGCGGATGCCGCGTCGCGCACCCGGTCGATGGCCAGCACCTCGGGGCGCACGGGATTGCCGGTCACCACCGGCCGCGGCAGGGGGGTCCCCTCGAACGACACCGCACACGCCCGGGCGAAGCGGCCCACCAGGCGGTTGGCCGCACCCGGGGCCGCGTTCTGTTCCGCGACCACGATCGGCACGCGCCGCAGGACGGCGGCCAGCGCGCACGGCACGCTAGCGTAGCCGCCGACCGACAGCACGACGCGGGGCCTGCGCCGGCCCACCAGCCGCCACGCCCGGCCGAACGCCACCAGCAGCGAGAACGCGGAGCGCACATTCCGCAGGCTGAGCCGGCGCTCGAAGCCGCGGCCGGGGAGCGTGGTCAGCTCGAACCCCGCCGCCGGCACCAGGCGGGTCTCGATGCCGCGCTCGCTGCCCACGAGCTCGATCGAGGCGACCGGGTGCCCCCGGTCGGCGAGCGCCCGGGCGATGGCGATGGCGGGTTGCACGTGCCCGGCGGTGCCGCCGCCGGCGATCAGCGAGAAGCACCCCTGGGCGTGGCGACCGCGTCGCATCAGCCGCGTCCCGACGCCGGAGCGCGCGGCGGCAGGCTCGTGGCCCGCGCCTGGCGCGCGACCGAGAGGAGCAGACCGCCGGCCGCCATCGTGAACAGGAGCGAGGAACCGCCGGCGCTCACGAACGGGAGCGGGACCCCGGTGATGGGGAGGATGCCGATCACGGCACCGATGTTGACGAACGCCTGCACGCCGAACCAAGCCGTCACACCGATCGCGAGCAGCAGGCCGAAGCGGTCGGGCGCGTGCAGGGCCACGCGGGTGCCGATGATCACCAGCAGCACGAACAGCCCGACGACCACGGCCGCGCCGACCAGTCCCAGCTCCTCGCCGATCACGGCGAAGATGAAGTCGGTGTGGGCGTAGGGCAGGAACCCCCACTTGGCCCGGCTGGCCCCCAGCCCGCGACCGAAGAACCCGCCCGAGGCCACGCCCACCAGCGCCTGGATGTTCTGGTAGCCCTTGTCCAGGGGGTCGGCCCACGGGTCGAGGAACGTGAAGACCCGGCTCCGGCGGTAGGGCGCGGCGAGGGCGAGCGCGGTGGCGGCGCCGATGCTCAGCGTCGCCCACCCCGCCAGCGGGCCGAGCGGGGCCCCGGCCGCGAAGCACAGTGTCAGCGCGATGGTGGCCAGGACGATGGTGGTGCCCAGGTTCGGCTGCAGCATGAGCAGCGTTGCCATGACCGCCAGCACGACGACGACCGGCCGCAGCGTGGCCCGGGAGTTGTGCATGAAGGACGCCCGGCGCGCCAACAGGTCGGCGACCCACACCAGCAGGGCGAACTTGGCGAGCTCGGCGGGCTGGAACGTGAGGGAACCGACGCCGATCCAGCGGGTGGCGCCGTTGGCGTCGACCCCGATGCCGGGGACCAGCACGACCAGCAGGAGCCCGAGCGACACCAGCAGCAGCGGCGTGGCGAGCCGTCGTTGGAAGACGTGGTAGTCGACGTGAGCCACCACCACCAGGGCCACGGCGCCCACCCCCGCCCAGGCGGCCTGCCGGGTCACGAAGTACCACGACGACCCGTACTCGTCGAGCGCGATGACCGACGAGGCCGACATCACCATCACGAGGCCCAGCAGGTTGAACACCGCGATGAGGAACGCCACGGCCAGGAACATCCCCGAGCCCGTGGCGCTGACCCTGGCCCGTCGGGCCGTGGGGTGGCGCCGCCGGGCGCCCCCGGCACCCCGCCCCCTGTCTCGGACCGCGGTGCTCACGCCGGTCCCCGCCGCGGGACGTCACGACCCGCGGTGACTTCTCCGACGGCGCGGGCGAAGTCGTCACCCCGCTCCCCGTACGAGCCGTACCAGTCGAAGCTGGCGCAGCCGGGCGACAGCAGCACCGCGTCCCCCGGTCGGGCCAGGTCGACGGCGGCCCGCACCGCCTCGTCCATCGAGCCCACGCGACTGACCGGGCGGATGCCGTCGAAGGCCGCCGCCACCTCGGCCGCCGCCTCCCCGATCGCCACCACCGCCCGGATCGACGCCGCCGACTCGGCCAGCGCCCCGAGGTCGAGGCCCTTGTTGCGCCCGCCTGCGATCAGCACGACCGACCCGAAGCCGGCGATGGCGGTCGCGGCCGCGTGCGGGGTCGTCGCCTTCGAGTCGTCGTAGAACCGCACCCCTCCAGCGTCGCCCACCAACGCCACTCGGTGGGGGAGGCCCCGGAACCCCAGCAGGCCCCGCCGCACGCCTTCGACGCTGGCGCCGCCCGCGAGCGCCGTCGCGGCCGCCGCCAGCCCGTTGGCGATGTCGTGCGGGAACGCCCGGTCGAGGTCCTCGACCCGGGCGATCTCGACGTCGTCGCCGTGGCCGACCGCAGGACCCATGAGCCGTCCGCCCGGCGCTGCGCGCCCCACGAGCCGGAAGTCGGCCGTCGCCACCAGCCCGAACGTCACGTGACGCGCTCTGGCGCCGGCCAGGTGCCTGGCCACCACCGGGTCGTCGGCGTTGCCCACCGCGACCTGGTCCGCCGACTGGTCTCGCCAGATGCCCGCCTTGGCCGCCTCGTACGACGCCAGGTCGGGGTGGCTGTCCAGGTGGTCGGGAGCGAAGTTGAGCCACGTCCCCACCGCGGGAGCGAAGCGCTGCGAGTGCTCGAGACGAAACGACGACGCCTCGACCACGAACACCTCGGTGGCCGGATCGTCGATGGCCGCCACCAACGGCACGGGGCTGTTGCCCACGGCGACCGCCGCCAGTCCCGAGGCCGCCAGCATGTCGCGCACCAGCGTCGTCACCGTGGTCTTGCCGTCGGTGCCGGTGACGGCGATCAGCGGCCGGTCGTCCCACCACGAGGCAAGGTCGAACTCGGACAGGACCGGGACGCCGGCCGCCCGCGCCAGCGCGAAAACCGGGTGGCGCGCCGGCAACCCGGGGGCCGGCAGCACGGCCTCGGCCGACGTCACCAGGGCCGCAAGCTCGTCGCCGCCCGGGGCTTCGACCAGGTCCAGCCCCAGGTCGTCCGCGGTCGCCCGGACTGCGGGCCCCGGGGCGTCGTCGGCGGCCACCACGCCATGGCCGCGCGCCATCAGCGCCCGCGCGACCGCGGCGCCGGTGACACCCAGCCCGACGACCAACGCCTTCAATCGGGTACCCCCGTGGAGACGAAGTCGGCGTAGTAGATGGCCAGGGCCACGGCCATCGACATGATGGCCAGGATCCAGAACCGCACGATCACGGTGGTCTCGGGCCAGCCCATCAGCTCGAAGTGGTGGTGCACCGGCGCCATGCGGAAGACCCGGCGGCCGAACATGCGGAAGCTGCCGACCTGCACGATCACCGACAGCGTCTCGAACACGAACAACGCCGCCACGATCGGCAGCAGCAGCTGCACGTTGAGCGTGACGGCCAGCCCTGCCAGGCCGGCGCCGATGGCCAGCGCTCCGGTGTCCCCCATGAAGACCTGCGCCGGGGGTGCGTTCCACCAAAGGAACCCCGTGATGCCTCCCACCATGGCGGCGGCGACGACCGCGAGGTCGAGGGCGTGGTTGATGCCGTACACGTCCGGGTGGCGGAACGCCCAGAACGCCACGACGGTCATGGTCAGGAACGGGTAGACCGACGAGCCGGCGGCCAGGCCGTCGAGCCCGTCGGTGAGGTTGACCGCGTTGGTGGTACCGAGGATCAGCAGCACGGCCAGCACCACCCAACCGGCTTCTCCCAGCGACCAGCCGGGCTCCGAGGCGCGGGTGAAGCTGAGCGTGGTCTCCACGTCGGTCCATCTGACACAGGCGATCGCGAACCCGACCGCCACCACGAGGAGCCCGCCCATCTTGGCCCGCATCGACAGGCCCAGGTTGCGCTCGTTGCTGACCTTGATCCAGTCGTCGATCGCCCCGACCACCGCGGCGCCGGCGATGGCCAGCATGACCAACACGCCGCTGCGGGTGAAGGCCAGCCCCCCGCGGACGTGCGCGATCGCGTAGCCGAGGACGGCGGCGACGACGATGGCGACGCCTCCCATCGTCGGCGTGCCGGCCTTGGTCGTGTGGCCGTCCGGCACGTCGGCGTGGATGGGCTGGCCCACCTGGTGGGCGCGCAGCCATTCGATCAGGTAGCGGGTCCCCAGCAGGGACAGCGCCAGGCTGATGCCCCCCGCGAGCAGGAGTGATATCACCGCTCACCCCCGGGGGCACCCGGCGCCGGCGCCGCCAGCGCTGCGCGCGCCATCTCGCGGTCGTCGAACGGGCGGACGGTCTCGCCGATCGTCTGGGTGCTCTCGTGGCCCTTGCCGGCGATCACCACCACGTCGCCGGGCCGGGCCTCCGCCACGGCCAGCCCGATGGCACTCCGGCGATCGGGTTCGACCGCGACGGTGGCGCCCGCGCCCGCCGGGACCCCGGCCCCGATGTCGTCGATGATCGCCTGCGGGTCCTCGGAGCGGGGGTTGTCCGACGTCAGGATCACGTCGTCCGCCAGCCGCGTCGCCACCTCACCCATCAGGGGCCGCTTGACCGCGTCGCGGTCACCGCCGCAGCCGAACACGACCAGCAGCCGTCGCCCGGGGGTCACCAGCTCCCGGGCCGCACGCAACGCCTGGTCGAGGGCGTCGGGCTTGTGCGCGTAGTCCACCAGGACCGTGAAGGGCTGGCCGCCGTCGATCGCCTCGAACCTTCCCGGCACCGGCGCCGCCGCCGACAGGCCGCGCGCCACGAAGCCGGGCTCGATCCCGAGCGCCTCCGCGGCGGCGCCGGCCGCCAGCGCGTTGGCCACGTTGAACCGGCCCGCCAGCGCCAGCTCGACCGGCTCGCCCCGCCAGCGGAACGACGCTCCCGCCGGCGACAGGGTCAGCTCCTCGGCGTCGGCCAGCGAGTAGGCGGTGGCCGTCACCCCCGATCGGGCCCCGCTCAGCCGGGCGAGCAGCTCCCGGCCCCGTGGATCGTCCGAGCAGACGACCGCCCGGTCGGTGAACCCGGACGTGAACAGGGCGGCCTTGGCTGCGAAGTAGTCGTCCATCGTCTGGTGGAAGTCGAGATGATCCTGCGACAAGTTGGTGAAGACTGCGACGGCGAAGCGGGTGCCGTCGACCCGGTGCAGGGCCAGGCCATGCGACGACACCTCCATTGCCACGGCCGCCCGACCGGCCTCCCGGCCGGCCCCAGCTCCCGAGCTCCCCCGATCCCGCTGGGCGGCCAGCATGGCCTGCAGGTCGGTGGCCTCGGGCGTCGTCCGGGCGCCCGACAGCGTGCCGATGATCGCGCACGGCGCCAGGCCGGCTGCGTGCAGCACGGGACAGAGCAGGTGCGTGACCGTGGTCTTGCCCGACGTACCGGTCACGCCCACCACGACGAGGTCGTGCGAGGGATTGCCCCAGAAGGCGGCCGCCAGGGGGCCCATCGCCCGGCGGACGTCGGGCACCACGACCTGCGGCACCGCGAGCGGCAGCGCGTGATCGACCACCAGCGCCACCGCGCCCGCCGCCACGGCGCCGGCGGCGAGCTCGTGGCCGTCCACCCGCGCCCCCCGGACACACAGGAACAACGACCCCGCGACCACGTCGTGCGTGTCGTGCACCACGGCGCGGACATCGGGGTCGCCGTCGGCGCCCCCGCGCCGCGCATCGGGGTAGGCGGCGATCAATTGACCGAGCCACACGCGGTAGTGCCTAGTCGCCTAGCCGCCGCGGGCGGGGGCGGGCGTGCCGGTCGTGGTGGGCGGGTCCGTTCCCGCGGCCACGCGAGACGTCGTCGACGTCGCGCCGGCGAGCGTCGAGGCGGTCGGTGCGGTGGTCGTCGTGGTCGTGGGCGCGGCGGCGGGCTCGGCCCGGACCCTCGGCTCTTCGAGCGGTGGCAGTGTCCCGATCGCGCCGCTGGCCGCGGGTGGCGCGATCCGCAGCGTCCGCAGCGCCTGGCGTCCGATGTCGGCGAAGGCCGGCGCAGCGACGTCGCTGGCGTAGGGGGACGTGGTCGGCTCGTCGATGACGACGATGATCGACACCTGGGGATCGTCGGCGGGGATGAACCCGGCGAAGGTGGCGACGTAGTGGTAATCGCCCTGGGGATCGCGGTAACCGCCGCCGGACTGGGGCTTGCGGGCCGTGCCCGTCTTGCCGGCGGCGTCGTAGCCGTCGATGGCGGCAGCCTTGCCGGTCCCGGAGGTCACGGCTTGGGCCAGCATCTCCCGGACCTGCGCCGCCGTGGTGGGCGACACCACACGCCGCCCCTCGCCGAGCACCGCCGGGTGGCGCTCGCCCTCGGCGTCGACGGTGGCGCGCAGCACCGTGGGGGGCATGTAGACGCCGTCGTTGGCGATGGTGTTGTACGCGAGGAGCAGCTGCATGGCGGTGACCGAGATCCCCTGGCCGATCGGGATCGACCCGATCGACGTTCCGGACCAGTTGTCGGGATCGAGCAGGATCCCCCGTTCCTCGTGAGGCAGGCCGAGGGCCGTCCGTTGCCCGAACCCGAAGCGACGAAGGTACTCGTCCAGTCGCGGCATCCCCAGTCTCCGGGCGATCTCGATCGTCCCGATGTTCGACGACCGGGACAGGATCTGGCTGGCGGTCATCCGCGGCGGGAGCGAGTGGGCGTCGCTGTACACGTGGTCGGCGACGCGCAGGGTGTCGGGCACCTGGAGCTCCGTGTCCGGCGCGACCAGCCCCTCCTCGAGCGCCGCCGACATGGTGATCACCTTGTTCACCGATCCCGGCTCGAAGATCTGCGTCACCGCCAGGTTGTTGCCGGTGTTGCCGACGGTGTGTGTCTCCGGGTCGGCCTCGACGTTCGCCAGCGCCAGGACCTCGCCGCTGCGGGGATCCATCACGGCGGCCCAGCCCGCCCTGGCACCGGCCGTCCGCACCTGCTCGGCGAGGATGCCCTCGGTGGCGTACTGCAGTCCGCGGTCGACCGTGAGAACGATGTCGTCGCCGGGCTCGGCGGGGTCGATCAGCTCGCGACCACCGGGGATGGTGCGGCCCTCGAGGTCCCGCTCGACCATGTACTCGCCGGGATCGCCGGCGAGCTGGTCGTCGTAGCGCTGCTCGAGCCCGGCCACCCCGACGTTGTCGAGGTCGACGCTACCGATCAGCGAGCGGGCCATGTCCCCCGCCGGCAGCAGTCGTGCCGACTCGTCGAAGATGAGCACCCCGGGGATGTCGAGGTCCTGCACCCGCTCCGCCACCTCGTCGTCGACCTGCCGGGCCAGGTAGACGAAGTGGGCGTCGGTGGCGAGCTTGCTCGCCACCTCGCTCTCGGGGAGCCTCAGGGCCCCCGCCAGGCGCCGGGCCGCCGCCGCCCGGTCGCTGATCACGCTGGGGTCGGCGCCCAGGCTCTTGGCGGGCGTCGACAACGCCAGGTCCTTGCCGTTGCGATCGAAGATCGTTCCCCGCGCCGCCGGCAGCGAGATGGGCTCGATCCGCTGCTCCTCGCCGTAGGCGACGTACTTGTGCGCCCCGACCGTCTGGACGTAACCGAGGCGCAGCACCACCACGCCGAACAGCAGCCCGAGCGCGACCAGGAGGCTCAGCGAACGGAAACGAGGATCGCCGGGTCGACGGGCCCCACGTGTCGCGGTCCGTGGGCGGTTCGTGTTCGATCGCGTGCTCGCCGACCGGGAACGGGTGCGCGTGGCTCCGGCACCACTCACCCCGTGGGCTCCAGGAAGCGCTTGACGCGGGCGGCGCTGGTGTCGGGCGACTCCGGGGGCGGATCGTCGGGGACGTCGTCGGTGGGCGCCGGTTCATCGGGCGACAGCCAGACGGGGTCCCCGGCCGGCACCATTCCCAGCTCGCCGGTGGCCTCGGCCAGGATGCGCTGGGGCGCCTCCAGCTCGGCGACCTCGCGTCGCAGCTCCTCGTAGCGGGCCTGCTCGGCGGCCACCTGCTGATCGAGGTCGTCCACCTTGGCCTGGCCCTCGATGAGCAGGGCGTGGCTCACCGCCACGCCGAACAAGGCCGCGAACAGCAGCACGGTGAGGACCACACCGGTGCGCGGACTGAGCCGAAGGGCCGGGCGCGCCCGCCGGTTGGGCGGGACGACCCGCAGGTGCCGGTCGCGGCGGTCGCGGCGGTCGCGGCGGTCGCGGTCCCGAGCCGGGCCCGGGCCGAGCGGCGCCGTGCGGGCGATGGCCATCACGCCACCTCCGGGAGCGGGAGCTTCTCGACGGCCCGCAGCCGCGCCGCCTCGGCGCGGGGATTGGCGGCGATCTCGTCGGTCGAGGGCCGCCAGGCCCCCCGGCGCAGCAGCGTCACCGTGGGGCGGACGTCCGGAGGCGTGGGCAGGTGCGACGGCCCGGTCCAGCCCCCGGTGGCGGCCTGGCGGAACCGGTCCTTGACGATCCGGTCCTCGCCGGAGTGGTACGCCAGTGCCACGCAGCGGCCGCCCGGGACCAACAGGTCGATGGCGTCGTCGAGGCTGGCGGGCAGGATGGCCAGCTCGTCGTTGACGGCGATGCGGATGGCCTGGAACGTGCGGCGGGCCGGGTGCCCGCCCCGGCGGCGATGTGAGCGGGCCGGCACGGCGTCGCGCACCACGTCGGCCAGCTGCTGGGTGGTGGTGATCGGGCGCGCCGCCACGATGGCCGCGGAGATCCGGCGCGCGTAGCGCTCGTCGCCGTAGGCGTGCAGCAGGCGGGCCAGCTCCGATTCGGGGGCGCCGTTGACCAGGTCGGCGGCGCTCACGGGCCGGGTGGGGTCCATCCGCATGTCGAGCGGGCCCGGGGCCCGGTAGCTGAAGCCCCGCTCGGGCCGGTCCAACTGGGGCGAGCTGACGCCGAGGTCGAACAGGGCCCCGCTGGCCGCCCGGAAGCCGAGCTCGCCGAGCACGGCCCGCAGCTCGTCGAAGCGGCTGTGGCGCAGCGTCGCGCGCTCGCCGAAGCGGTGCAGGCGGTCGGCAGCGGCGTCGATGGCGTCGGGGTCCCGGTCGAGGCCGACGAGCGACAGGTGGGGGTGGGCGTCGAGCAACGCCTCGGCGTGGCCGGCCCCGCCCACGGTGGCGTCGACCACGACCCCAGGCGGGACGGGCGCGAACAGTTCGACGATCAGGTCGACCAGCACAGGGCGGTGGACGAACCCACCGCCCTGGGGTGCCGCCCCACTCACCGCCAGCCCCGTTCGACGGCGCTCGCCGGGATGTCTCCCCGGAACGGGCTCGATGAGAAGCGCGCGGAGAAGGGGCCTTCCACCGCGCCGGCCGGGGACCGGTCGGCTCGCGGGGCGGCACCGTGGGAAGGTTCGACTCGGCCGTAGGCCGAGGCCGCTTTCCCGCCTCCGGCGTAGGGCGGGTAGCGGGCGGGTGGCGCTGAGGATGCGGGGCCGCTGTCGGCGCCTATCGGCGCCGGCGGCGGTAGGCGCCGCACCGGAGGCGACAGGACCCGTGAGCGGAGGGGTGCGGACGGGAGAAGCCGGCTCACAGCCTGAGATCCCGCGCCGCTTGGCGAAGGGCCGCGTCGGGCCCCTCGGGGATGGAGCCCATGCGCCGGTCCCAGTGGCCCCGCGCCCACACCGCGATCCGCTGGCGGGCGCCGACCACCATGACCGGGCCGTCCAGGTCGGCGAAGCTCCGCAGGGAGCGGGGAACCACGATGCGGCCCTGGGCATCGGGCTGGACCTCGAACGTGGCGGCGGAGAAGGCGTCGTAGGCCTCCTCGGAGACGAGCCCCAGGCCGATGCCGTCCTCCCACCGCTGGATGACGGCCCCGAAGCCCTCCGCCGGCCACAGCCCGAGGTAGGCGTCGAGCGGTCCCAGATAGGCGCCGTCGGCCAGCCGGCCGCGGTAGGTGGCGGGGAGGACCAGCCGGTTCTTGTCGTCGACCGAATGCTCGTAGGAGCCCATGAAGAACCGCGGGGTCTCGGGGCGCGCCGGAGCGACGACTGCCGCCTCGACTCGCGGTCCCGGTCCACCAGGTTGCTCCACTTCGTGG
>JBOGHG010000090.1:0-14886 GCA_050744525.1 Acidimicrobiales bacterium
GTAGCGACCTGACGCGTTCACCCGTGTCCCGCTGGATGACACGCGACCCTGAGACCGTCGGGCCCCATGTCGACTCGGAGCGAGCGGCCGAGATCATGCTCGGCAGCGGGTTCCGCCATCTTCCCGTCGTTGCGGGGACCGCGTTGGTTGGGATCGTGAGCCTGCGAGACCTGCTCAGCCTCCGCGTTCGCCGGCACCCGTCGTAGCAAGCTCGTGTGGCTCTACACTTTGAGTGGGAAGCGTGGCGCCGTCCTGCCCGCCACGACCCCAGCCGGCGGGGCGCTGAAGCGGCGCCCGTGAGCAGCAGTGCGCGGCGACCGCGGCCGCGCCTCGGGCGCCACGCACGATCGAGTAGGGGTTGGTGCCTTCGACGACCTCGTGGTGGTCGATGCGCCCGTACTGGCCGGCGGCGGCCACGACATCGTCGGGGTACAGGCCCGGCGGCTCGCCGAAGATCCCGGAAGGGGCGCGCAGCAGCACCCAGCGGTCGGTCCAGCCGCTCGAGCGCGTGACGGGCGCTGTCGCCGAGCGTGTCCTGTGGGTCCCGGCGGACGGCGTCGAGCGAGACGCCGGAGCGGAGGAGCGGCTGCCGCCGACGACCGGGGGCGCGCCGGGCTCGTCGAGCTGCTCTCGGACGACCCCACCATCGGATCGTCGGCCAGGCATCGACCCGGGACGAGGCAGTCGAGCGAGCGCGCCGCCGCGCCAGGTGTCAGCCAACCCGGCTGCCGGGGATGGTCTGCCGGCGATGCGAGCCAGCCGTCGAGGCGCCGAGGCCCGGACCGGGCGGGCGGGCACGCAGCCCGGGCCTCGACAGGCTTTTCAGCGGCAAGAGGCTGGCGCCGTCACAGAGCGCGCTCGTGCGCGCCGTCCACGCTAGCGACGGACAACGTCGTCTGGACCCCGGCTGCCGGCCTCGACGACTACCCGGGCGACCCTCGACAGGTTGCCGACGATCCTTTAGGCGCGGCTACGACGGGACCGTGACTGCGGTGGACCTGGCACGTCGCAAGTGTTGACGCTTCGTGACGGCATGCCGAGTTCGCGTGCGGCCGTCGCGGCGCACGACGCGCTGCCACGACATCGGCGTTGGGCGCGCGCTCGGCAGATCCTGTCGACCATCGAACGCCTTAGAATCGATCCCCGCCTGGACCGCGCGAGCCGCTGGGCCGCGCGCGGCTGCCGACCCACTGGGGCGGCACCGGAGGGGAGGAACAGCATGACCGGCGACGACGAGGGCGAGAGTGGTTACGCCATCAAGGTGGCTGCTTGGATTCGTTCGATCCGACGCCAGCAGCATCTCTCGCTCCAAGACGTCGAGGCGGCATCCGACCACGAATTCAAGGCATCGGTCCTGGGAGCCTACGAACGCGGCGAGCGGGCAATCTCGGTGCCCCGGTTGCAGCGGCTCGCCCGCTTCTACCGCGTTCCCGTCGACCAGATGCTGGCCGACGACGACGAACTCGGCCTCACTTCGGCCAACGGGAACGCCCCGGTGGTCGATCTGAACGACGGAGTGCGCAGGCGTCCCGTAACCCTGGACCTGCACGCCATCGAACAGATCGGGGGGCACGAGGGCGAGATGCTCAAGCGGTACCTACGGATCATCCAATGGCAGCGAGGCGACTACAACGGCCGCATGCTCACCATCCGCCGCGACGACCTCCGAATCGTCGCATGCATCTTCGACTGCCGTCTGGAGCAGGTGCCTGCCCGGCTCGCCAGCCGCGGGCTCCTCCTCGTTCCATAGGTTCGCACCGACCCTCGTTCCCTGCAGCCGAGGCCGCCCAAGCCGCGCAGGTCGTGCCACCACGCCGACGCTCGATAAGAAGCCCGCGCACGGAACGCGCGCCGATGGGAACCGTCACCATGCTCGGTAAGACCGGTCAGAAGGCGCCGCCAAACGCGAGATCACCGAATCTGGAGCGCTCGGCTCGGTGAGGGAGCCACGCCAGATCGCCGGTTCTCGTGCGGGCCTTCGGGTTGAGGCCGCTGTTCTGGGCGCCGTGCAGCCCGCGCGTTCTGGCGCGCCCTCAGGTCGCCGCTGCGAGCTGGATCCCATGGCGGCTCGCGACCCGCCCGCACATTGCGGTCACGGCTCGCCACTGTGCTCGGCGGCCGTGCGTACGTAGATCAACAGCGCCTCGAGCGCCCAGAACCACAGGTCATCGGTGCGCCACCAGCTCACCTCGTCGAGCAACCCGGGATCGACCCCCGCCCGGACCATCGCCGCTGCCCGCAACGCGTACTCGGCCTTGTGGTGCTGGGCCCTCGTGTGAGCCCGATCCTCCGGCAGGTGGCGTTTGCGGATGCCGTCGAACTCGAGGGGCTGCTCCCGGCTCGCCCCGCTCTCCTCGATGGCGTCGGTGGCCAGCTCCAGCAGGACCTCACCGGGGAAGGTGTTGCCCTTGGGCTGGAGCGGCGCAAGGCGCGCGGCTATCTCGCCGAACTCCAGACCGCCGGCGATGCCCGACAGCGCCACCCGGATCGCCGTGGCCGGTGCTCGGCCGTGGGTCCGTGCTGCTTCGCCATCAGCCGCGACCGTACCTGGGCTGGGCGACACACAGTCGGGTGCAAGAAGCAAGGCGAGGCCCGATTGACGGGAGGCCGCGGATCAGGCAGTTCGGTATCGGCTACGAAACGCGTGGGTCCTCTTCGAAGGACATGTCGCTCGGGCCTGGAGTGAGATAGAGCTCCTTTACCAATCCGGTGTGGCGATGCCGATGCCAGTGGCCACGAGGCACGACAGAGATTGACCCGGCAGAGACAGTCGTAATCTCGCTACCTTCGTCGGTCAGCACCTCAATGTCGACGCTTCCCTCAACGACCTGCAGTAGCTCTTCATCATCCGGGTGCCGCTCCCACGGGGAGATGCCGCTGCTTGCCCAGAAGACGCCAATCGTGCCCCCATTGAAGGTAGCGAGCGTCCGGAACTCGACTTCCCCCAATCACCGTAGGCACTGCGGATGTCGTACGCCTCCATCGCTCCTCCCCGTTTTCGTGCCACCCGCACAGATTGCCCTGATGGTTGAGTGAGCGCACGGAGCTGCGGGTGGTCGTAGCTTCTCGGAGCTCGGCGGGCGGTCTCAAGAATGCCCTGCCACCGTGGTTGGTTGGCTTTTGAGCGAAGTGGCCGCTCGCCGGGTTTCGCTGCGGCGTGGCTCGAAACAGGCGCGAGCAATCGACTCTCATCAGGAGTGCCCGCCGTGGCATCCACCATTGGCTGAGCCGCAGGAGGGCTTCGTGTTCATCATCGGGATCGACCCCCACAAGGGGTCACACACGGCGGCGGTACTCGACCGCAGCGAGACCGTCATCGACGAGCTTCGGGTCATGGCCGACCGGCGCCAGCGGGAGCGACTGCTCGAGTTCGCCGCCGACTTCACGCCCCGAACCTGGGCCATCGAGGCAGCCTCCGGGCTCGGCGCGCTGCTCGCCCAGCAGCTCGTCGCCGCCGGCGAGACCGTGCTCGATGTCCCCCCGACATTGTCGGCCCGGGTCCGGCTGCTCGACGCCGGCTGTACCGACAAGACCGACCCGCACGACGCCCGGGCCGCGGCGATCGTCGCGTTGCGCCACGCCCGACTGCGGCAAGTCGTTGCTGTTGATCACACTGCGGTGCTGCGTCTGCTGGCGGACCGCCACCACGACCTCACAGGACTGCGCACCCAGGCGATCTGTCGTCTGCATGCGTTGCTGTGCGGGCTCACCCCCGGCGGCGCGGGACGACTGTTGTCGGCCCAACGTGCCGGGCGGATCCTGCGGAGCATCCATCCAGGCGAGCCGGTCGAGGTCGAACGCAAGCGGATCGCGCTCGAATTGCTGGGCGATGTTCGCCGGTGCGACAGCCAGGTCGTCGCTATCAACGAACGCATCGTTGAAGCCGTCATGGCGTCGGGCACCACCGTCACCGACATCCACGGCATCGGCCCACTCGGCGCCGCCATCATCTTGGGCCACACCGGTGACATCTCCCGGTTCCCGACCAGCGGCCACTACGCCCGCTACACCGGCAGCGCCCCGATCGCGGCATCCAGCGGCCCCAAGCAACGCCACCGGCTCAACCCTCGCAGCAACCGGCAACTCAACCGGGCGCTACACGTCGCAGCCGTCACCCAGGTACGCAACGACACCCCGGGGCGCGCCTACTACCGGCGCAAGCTCGACGAGGGCAAGACCCGCAAGGAAGCGCGGCGGGCCCTAAAACGCCAGATCGCCAAGACCGTCTACCGGCACCTGGTCGCCGACGCCCACAGCTGACCTCAGGTGAGCCCGGGAGGGCAACAGGGACGACTCGTAGTCCAGCGTGACCGGCCTTGCACCCTGAGCCGGCTCTTCGGACAAGCCACTCCCGGACCCGACAACGACCCTACGCCCGCCGCCGACGGGCCGCTTCCTCGCGCCCTCGAACACGCCTCTTGACACAAACAGGCTTCGACCCGCGCACCCTCGCCTGGCGGATCGTCGGCACAGAACGACGCGACGCGAGATCAGGCAGATCTGTCGCGCTGCCGCACGGGCCGTGCCGGCTAGCTGAGCGCCGCCGTGCCGATGCGGACGAGCTGCTCGTGGTACGGACGTGCGGTCTCTGGGAATGCGGCCAGCGACCGTAGAGGTCGTCGCGAGCGAGCCGCAGTCGGTCACGGTCAACCGACGTCAGAGCCTCACCCTTGGAGACCCTGGATGCCCAACCGTAGATGTCCGCACCGATCATCACTGGGTCCACGCAGCCGTAGTCGCGTCCTTTGACGACGCCCGAGGGAAACGGAGTCGCCAGGTGTTCAGCGAGAAGACGCTGCAGCTCAAGCATCCGCACAGACTGCCCCATGCCGCGCGACCGAGCGCAGCTCTGCGTGCCTCCGTACGTGTAGCTATGTCCTTGGCTCGCGTCGCATGGGCCACATCGGAGGCGAACTCCCTGCCTGGATCACGCCGACCGTTTCGAATCCGTGACGCTCGTAGAGCGCCTTGTTCCGCGGATTCGACGCCTCGAGGAACGCTGGCAGACCATCCCGGTCGCAGCGTTCGACGGCGTAGCGGAGCAGCAGCGATCCATACCCGAGCCCTTGCTTGGCGCCGTCGACACCGATGAGTGGCAGATACCAGTGCGGCTCGGAGGGGTGGAACTCGCCCTGCTGCTCCATGAAGGTAAACGCTTCGTCCTGGTCGTCGGCCGGGACTGCCTCCGACGCCAGCGAACCCATGGCTTCTTCGTCCGGACCGACGCCGGGCGGCAGCCACAGCGCGACGCCACTGCAGTCATCGACGGAGTCAGCGGTGCCTGCGTCGAATGCGGCACCACCGAATGCCTTGACGAGCGGTGGCCAATAGGCGAGATAACGACCAGGGTCGCGCAGGAACCACCGCGCGACCGGATCGTTGCTGAACGCGATGGTGATGACGGCGACCGCCCGATCTTCATCACCCGTCGGCGTCACGCTCTCGTGTTGCTGCGTCGCCATGTGTGACCCCTTGTCGCGAGTTGGTGCCGTGTCCTCCGCGCTTGCCGCACAGAATGCCCGAACCGCGCGCCCCTCGCCTGGCGGATCGGCGGCACAGAACGGCACGACGCGAGATCCATCAGGCAGATTTGGCGGCGCGGTGCAGCACCCGTCTCAGCCGTGTGGCGACGACTGCTTTAGTCAAGAAGCGACGATCGGCCAGCCGACCACCGGGTCCAGACGCCGACAGATCAGCGAGCATCGCCGTCGAATCACGGTCGAGGTGTGTCATCGGCTGACGGGCTTGATCAGCAACCCTGATCAACTTCGTTCTTCAGCTTGACCGCTCAGGGCGCTGGGTAGCCCCGGCTGGCCGAGCGCCGCTTGCAGCTTGCGCCATGCCATGCCGGCCAACGCCTCGAGCACCACGCGCTGGGCGTTGTTGACGGTGTTGTCCGACACGTCGTAGGGCGGCGACACCTCGACCACGTCAGGCGCCACGAGGTTCGTCTCCATCGCCAAGCGGCGCACAGTCCGCAACAGGTCGACGGGTGCCGTTCGAGTCCTCTCGGGGGCACAACTCGGACAAGCCACTCCCGGTCCCGGAACCATTGGCTACCGCTATTCGGTGGCGATGGCGCCGAGGACGTTGAGGCGGGAGGCCCGACGGGCCGGGCGCATACCGGCTAGGACGCCGGCGACGGCGCCGACTGCCATGACGATGGCCAGGTTGGAGGTCGGGAGCACGAACTCGCTCATGGTGGCGCTGGGTGTGTTGCCGGCGGCTTCGACGAGTGCCCAGCCAAGGAACACGCCGAGCCCGATGCCGCCCACCGCCCCGAAGGTGGCGACGATCACCGATTCCCAGCGGACCATGGACCGCAGCTGTGCGCGCGTTTGGCCGACGGCCCGTAGCAGCCCGAGCTCGCGCGTGCGTTCATGGATGGAGAGGGAAAGGGTGTTGGCGATGCCCATGAGAGCGATCACGATCGCCAGCGCCAGCAGGGCGTAGACGATGGTGAGCAGCATGTCGACCCCTGTGGTCATGGTGTCGGCGAACTCGTCACGGTCCTCGACGTCCGGGCTGCCGAACCCGGCGGCCACCCGCTCGACCGCCGCCGTGCCGTCGGCCAGTGACGTGCCGTGGGCGAGATCGACCACGACCAGGGTGTCGACGGGTTGGCGCGTGTGGGGTGCGTAGGCTGCGTCGGGCATGACGTAGCCGCCGACGATGTCGGAGGTGGCGTAGGTGGCGCCGACGGTGGGTTGGGCGCGGGCGCCGTCGGCGAAGGTCACGGGCACGGTGTCGCCGCGGGACCAGCCCTTGGTGTCGGCGGTGGCATCGGAGATGGCGATTTCGTCGTCGGCGAGGTCGGCCAGCGATCCCGACGTCGGGTCGACGTCGACCACTGCGGCCAGCTCGGCCGGGTCGGCGACGGTCAGCTGCTTGGTGTCGCCGTCGATGGCGGCGAAGCCCCGGCCGATCCCGACTGCCCGGTCGACCTCGGGCAGGCCGTCGACCTGGACGGCGAGGTCAGGGCTGAGGCTGCTGCCGAACGGTCCCGTGCTGATCATGAGGTCGCCGCCGAAGGACCGGTCCACGGTGGCCGCCAGCGACTCCTTGAGCGAGGCGGCGAACACGGTGAACAGCGTGACGATGCCGAGGCCGACCATGAGCGCCGACGCGGTGGCGGCGGTGCGCCGGGGATTGCGGATGGCGTTCTGCCGGGCCAGCGACCCGGACAGGCCGCGCGTGCTGGCCAGCGGTGAGCCCAGGATCCCGGCGACGGGCCGGGCAACGACCGGGCCCAGCACGACGGTGCCGATCAGCGTGATCACGGCCCCCAGGCCGACGGCCGCCAGCGACGGGTCGTCCGCCAGCGCCGACGCCGCGGTGGTGGCGACGCCCAGGCCGGCGAGGATCGCACCGGCCACGACCCGGGCGGCCGACGGTGACGTGCGCTCGACGGCGACGTCCCGCAGCGCCGCCAGCGGCGTGACCCGCGATGCCTTGACAGCGGGGACGATCCCGGCCAGCAGCGTCGCCACGAGGCCGACCGCGACCGACACGGCGAGGGCGCCGCCGGAGATGACGATGCCCCCGTCGGGCAGCGCGAACCCGGCGGCGTCGAAGAGGCCCTTGAGCAGCGCGGCCACACCGATGCCGCCGGCCAGGCCGGCCAACGACGCCACGACCCCGACCACCAGGGCCTCGATCACGACCGAGACCAGAACCTGGCGGCGTGAGGCGCCGATGGCCCGCAGCAGGGCCGCCGTGCGGGTGCGCTGGGCAACGATGATCGAGAAGGTGTTGTAGATGCTGAACGTGGCGACCAGCAGGGCGATGCCGGCGAACACGGTGAGGAACGTCGTCAGCATGTCGAGGAACAGCTCGTTGATGTCGTCGGCGTTCTCGGTGGACACGTCTGTGCCCGACACGGCCTCGATGCCATCGGGCAGCACGTCGCCGATGCGGGCGACCAACTCGTCCTGCAGGATCCCGTCGTCGGCCCGGACGGCGATGCTGGACACGCCGTCGGGGTCCTTGGTCACGTGACGCATGGCGCCCTCGAGGCTGAAGGCGGTGAAGGTCACGCCGCCGAGCCCGTCCTGGTCACCGAACGTCGAGATGCCCGCGATCGTCACCTCGACCGGCTCGGGGGTGAGCACGGTGGTGCGGTCGCCGATCTGCAGGTTGCCGTCGTCGGCGGCGCCGCGGTTGATCACCACCTCGTCGTCGGCCTCGGGGGCCCGGCCCTCGGCCAGGCGGTAGGGGTTGAGGTCGGCGTCCGGAATCCAGCTGCCGGCCAATTGCGGCGGGCCGTTGCCGCCCACGGCGTCGCCGTCGGCGCCCAGCAGCTGGCCGAGCCCCTGGATCTGGGGTTCGGCCGCGGCCACGCCGTCGGTCGCCGCCACTCGATCGACCAGCGAGCGGTCGATCAGGCCGCGGGGCTCGTCGGCCTCTATGCCCAGGTCGGTGCCGCTGCGGACGACGACGTCGGTGCCCGCGTTGACGTCGGCGAACAGGTTGTCGAAGTTCCTGCGCAGCGTGTCACCGAGCACCAGCGTGCCAGCCAGGAACGCGACGCCCAGGATCACGGCTACGGCCGTGCCCAGCAGGCGCCGGACGTGCCCCCGCATCTCCTTGACGGTGAGCGACAGCATGGTCAGTCCCCCAGTTCCTTCAGGCGGTCGAGGACGGCCGTCGGGGTCGGGTCGTCGAGGTGGCCGACGATCCGGCCGTCGGCCAGGAACAGCGCCCGGTCGGCGTAGCTGGCGGCCACCGGGTCGTGCGTGACCATCACGATGGTCTGGTCCATCTCGTCGACCGCGCGGCGCAGGAAGCCGAGGATCTCGGCGCCGGCGCGGGAGTCGACGTTGCCCGTGGGCTCGTCGGCGAACACGATCCGGGGCCGGCTGGCGAGCGCTCGGGCCACGGCGACCCGCTGCTGCTGGCCGCCGGACAGCTCGGCCGGACGGTGGCCCAGCCGATCGCCGATCCCCATGGTGCGGATGACCTCGTCGAGCCAGGCCCGGTCCGGCCGGGTGCCCGCCAGGGTCAGCGGCAGCACGACGTTCTCGCGGGCGGTGAGGGTCGGCACCAGGTTGAAGGCCTGGAACACGAAGCCGACCTGGGTGCGCCGCAGGAGCGTCAGCTCCTTGTCCGACAGCGTGCCCAGCTCGACGTCGCCGATGAACACGCGTCCCTCGGTGAGGCCGTCGAGCCCGGCGACGACGTGCATGAGCGTCGACTTGCCCGAGCCTGACGGGCCCATGATGGCGGTGAAGCGGCCGGTGGGAAACTCGACCGACACCTCGTCGAGGGCAACGACCGCGGTGTCGCCCGACCCGTAGACCTTGGTGGCAGCGACGGCCCGGGCGGCCACGTCCGTGCGGGTTGTCGGTGCGGTGAGGGTGATGGTGGACATGGTGTTGACGATCGGAGACGGCGCTGTCGGCGCGGTGTGAATCGGCTGAAACCGGCTGACACCACCGGACTCAGCTGCGCGAGGGGCGGTCGACGACTCGCTCCACGGGGGTGTGACAGCCCAGTTCCAGCGGCGTGTCAGGGTGCGGCCGCATCGTTCGGGAATGTGCGACTCGCCTACCCGTGTGGTGGACGGTGTCCGGGTTCCCGCCGTGGGCACCTGGGACATCGACCCCGACTACGCCTACATCGGATTTCGCGGCCGCCACCTGGGACTGGCGCCCGTCCGCGGACGGTTCACATCGGTGTTGGGCCACGTCGAGATCGCCCGGATTCCGTCGGAATCGTCGGTCGAGGCGGTGATTCAGATGACGTCGGTCAGCTCGGGATCAGCTCGCCGTGACGCCCGGTTGCGCTCGATAGAGCATTTCGATGTGGCACGCCATCCCACCGCCTCGTTCCGTTCGACGCACACACGGTGGGACGGGAGGCGGGCGCGGGTGGAGGGGCAGCTCACGGTCGTGGGGGCCACCAACACGATCGAGCTGCACGTCGCCTATCGGGGCACCGTCGTCGACCCGTGGGGTGCAGCACGATCCGCCTTTTCGGCGGTCGGCGTCCTGAACCGCGAGGACTGGGGACTCACCTGGAACATGTCGTTGGCGCGTGGGGGCTTCCTCGTCGGACGCGACGTTCGGGTCGAGATCGACATCGAGACCATCCGCCGACCGACCACCGACACTGCTGGGTGAACCGTCAAGAACTGAGTCCGGTCGTCACCTCCAAGGGCGCCAGGTGCTCGCCGCGACCAAATGCGGCCTCGAAGGTCCGGTCACCGAGGCGCTGCCGCAATGCTTCCTCGAGGGCCTCGACGACTCGGCCGCGGCGCATCTCCGCAGAGGAGGCCCGCACACCCATCCGAGCTCGCGTGGCGGCGGCACATCCGAGCATCTCGGCGGCGGGTTCCTGGTCGTCGGCGCTCGCGAGCGCGTCGGCCAGGCCCTCGAGCGCAACACATATAGCATAGGGCTGCCGAAGTTCGGTGGCCAGACGCAGCGCGCGGTGTTGGCAGGAGATGGCCTCGGTCGGGCGGCCGAGGCCCACCAGAGCTCTGCCGACCGACGCCAGCGCAGCCCCAAGTCCCTCCCTCCACCCGATCTCCATGTGTGTGTCTGCCGCCTGGCCGGCGAGCCTGAAGGCACGCTCGAAGTCGCCGTTTCGGAGCGCCGCGTTGGCGAGCTCGTAGACGATCCATCCGAGCACGCGGGGATCCCCCATCCGCTCGGCCAAGCTCCGGGACTCGGCCAGGAGCGCGGCGGCGAGCGCTTCGTCGCCTTGATCGGCGGCCGTGCGGGCACGCCAGCCGAGCGCCCACGCCAGGTCCCAGTCGTCGCCGTGGTTTCGTGCCAGAGCTATCGCCCGATCCTGGGTTGCCGCTGCCGCATCGAGGTCTCCGAGCCAGCACTCGGCATCGCCGCGGTAGCTCAGGGCCGTCAGACCTCGCTCTGGTGTGCCGAGCTCAGTCCACAGCTGGTCTGCTTCGACGAGGGTTTCATGCGCGTCTGTGACGTCGCCGAGCATGAGGGTGTGGATGCCCAAGCCCTCGAGAAGACGCGCCCGCGTCTCGCCTGTGCCGGCCCTCGCGAGTGCTGGCTCCAGCCACCGGATGGCCTCCTCGCTGGTGGGTTCCAACGCCCAGTACCAGGCCAGGGAGGACACGAGCTGCGCGCCGGCGACGGCGTTGCCCGAGGTGAAGGCCCATTCGAGGGTGGCGCGGATGTTGGGGACTTCGGCCCGCAACCCGGCGATGGCGGACTGCTGGCCGGCATCACGCAGGCGGGGTGCAACGGCCTCGCAGTAGTCGGTCAGCCAGGCGGCGAGGCGTGCATTGGTGGCGTCCCATTCGAGCGGGTCGAGGTGGAGACGGTCGATGGCGTAGGTACGGAGCGAGTCGAGCATCCGATAGGACTCGTCGCGGTCGGCGACGAGGAGCGAACGGTCCACCACGGCGGAGAGGAGTTCGAGTGGGTCCGTGCCGAGCCCCTGGGCCGCGACGGCGGTGGCGGCGTCGAGGGTGAACCGGCCGGCGAACACTCCGAGGCGGTCGAAGTACCGGCGTTGGTCATCTTCGAGCAGGTCATGGCTCCAGTCGATGGCGCCACGCAGGGACCGTTGACGCACCTCGGCCGCCCGGCCGACCTTGCGGAGCAGGGCAAAACGGTCGCCTAGACGCTCGAGAATGCCGGCGACGGACAGCACGTTGGTGCGGGCGGCGGCCAGCTCGATCGCCAGCGGCAGCCCATCGAGGGTCCGGCAGATGCGCGCCACGTCGCCGAGGACCGACTCGTCGAGCACGGCGTCGGGCCGGACGGCTCGGCTGCGCTCACAGAACAGCCGGACAGCCTCGCTCTCGCGCATCTCCGCGGTTGATGCTGCCGGATCGGGCACCCCCAGCGGTGGCACCGGCCACGCCACCTCGCCGGCGACCGCCAAGGGCTGGCGGCTCGTGGCCAGAACACCGAGCGCCGGGCAGGCGCGCACGAGCCGATGGGCGGCCGTGGCGCACGCTTCGATGAGGTGCTCGCAGGTGTCGAGCAACAACAGGCCGTGCCGGTCGCCGATCCTGGTCGTCGCAGCGTCGAGGGGGTCCGTCAGCGAGGTGGCACCGACCGCTCGAGCCACCTCGAACGGCACCAAGCTGGGGTCACCGAGCTCGCCCAGGTCGACGAACCACACGGGCCGGGTCCGGGCCTGGTCGCGGGCGACCGCCAAAGCCAGGCGGGTCTTGCCCGCCCCGCCCGGTCCGGTCAGGGTCACCATCCGGGTCTCGGCCAGGGCGGCATGGACCCCGGCGACCTCGCGTTCGCGTCCCACGAGCCCCGAAGTCGGCGCCGGCAGCCACCCACCCTCCAACGCTGCCCCCTCCGGCCCAGCACCCTCCGATGCCACGGCGCGGCCGGCGGACCCGCCCAGCGGCGTCCAGTCGAGATCGGGGTCGTGGGCGAGCACCGACCGCTGAAGGGCCTGCAGCTCGGCACCCGGCTCGACGCCCAGCTCCTCGACGAGCCGCTCGCGGGTGGCGTCGAAGGCGCGTAGCGCCTCGGCCTGCCGGCCCGACCGGTACAGGGCCACCATCAGCTGGGCCCGGAGCCGCTCCCGCACCGGTTGGTCCATGATGTGCTGACGCAGCACCGGGATGGCGGCCTCGTGTCGACCCAGCAGCAGCTGCGCTTCGATCTCGTTTTCCAGGGCAACCGCCCGCAGCTCCCCCAGCCGCGCGACCTCGGGCGCCGCAAACGGCTCGTACGCCACATCCTGCAGCGCCTCACCCCGCCACAGCCCCAGCGCTGTCCGCAACTCCGCCAACCCGGCCTCGACCTCGTCCCGGGACTCCGTTGCCAGCCGCTCGGTCGCCGACGACACAGCGCGCTCGAAGCGGTACATGTCGACCGCGTCGGCCTCCACGTCGAGCACATAACCGCCGGCCTCGGTGCGCAGGCACGGCGCCCCGCCAGACGATGCCATCCCGAGAGCCCGGCGCAGATACGAGACCTGGACCTGCAAGGCGTTGACCGGATCCGACGGTGGCCGCTCACCCCACACCTGGTCGATCAACACGTCCGCCGGCACCACTCGTCCCAACCTCAACAACAACGAGATCAGCAGCGTCCGCGGACGACCACGCCGCACAGCGACCAGCTCGCCACCACGCCGCACCTCCACGGGTCCGAGCAGCGCGAACTCCACGCCGCCCCAGCCTACGCCGCTCTTGAACGCACCTCCCCGAAGGCTTCTGGAGAGCCGTGTCAGGCGGTTTCAGTCGACTCACACCGTGTCAACAGCGTCGTCCTCCATCGTCGAGTTCATCTGCAAGAAGGTGACCCGATGACCCCCATCTGCCCGTTCTGCCACAAGCGATTCGTGGAGTGGTTCGCGTACGAGCTGCACCGACAAGACCGACTGATCACATGCGAGATGAGTGGTCCGGGACACCCTCGCACCCGCACCGCCGCCACCGGCATCCGGACCCAGGGGGCGGCCCGATGATCGGCCACGACGTCCGCTCTGAGCCGGCCGAGCCGGCTCGGACTGGCCGTCACCGCCTGGGCGGTTCCGGCACTGGTACAGGAGGCCGGGCTGGCCGTCGACGACCGCGGCCGCATGCTCGTCGACCCGACCCTGCGCTCGGTGTCCCACCCAGACGTCTACGGCGTCGGGGACGCTGCCGCTACACGAAACGAGGACGGGCACGAGGTGCGCATGGGCTGCGGGCCTGGGGCATCGCCGGGGTGATTGGCGCCCTCGCGATCGCGGACCGTCTGGCCGGTCGCACCCCCAGGCCGTACCGCTATCACGACGACGCCTTGCACATCAGCCTCGGCCGGCGCGATGGCATCGTGCAACTCGGCACGGACGAAGACAGCCGCGTCCTACCGGTCGCCTGGCCGCGTTCATCAAGGAGCGGGTCGCGCTCCGGGGATCCGTGTTTGGACTCCGCCACCCCGCCCTCGCCGTCTCCGGCGCCAAGCGGTTCTGACCATGGACGTCCCCCAGAACGCAAGGACCGATGTCGCCCATGACGATGCCGCGACAGACGAAGGTGGGAGTCGGGGAATCTCCCTCGACGGGTGGGATGTCGGTACGTTCGATGATCTGGACTGGATGCGTGGGGCGACGGAGGAAAGGCTCGGGCCAAGATTCTCGGCAGCGCCGACGGGTACATGGTCACGCTGGTGGAGGCCGAAGCGGGCTACGAGCGCACCCGGCACGAGCACAGCAGCGCAGAGTTCTTCTACCTGATCGACGGCGAAGTCCGGAACCAGGGTCGCACCATGCGTAAGGGTGACGGCTACGCGGCCGGGGCGGGCACCTTCCATGCTGATTTCGCCACCGATACGGGCGCTACCTACGTCGTCATTTTCAAGCTGTAGCGGCAGGTAGCCCGGTCGTCAGGTATCCGGATCGGTTTGACGCTCAACGTCGGGGCCACCCGTCGTTTGGATGAGGAGGACGCAATGATTCTGGTTTTCGGGGCAACGGGCAATGTCGGCGGTGCCGTCGTCCGCGAGCTGGCCGCCGCCGGAGCGCCGGTGCGGGCGGTGGTGCGCGATCCGCACCGGGCGAGCCTGCCGCCGGGTGTCGACGTCGTGGCCGGCGACCTCGGCGAGGCCGTCACGCTGCGGCAGGCGCTCGCAGGAGTTGACGCGGCGTTCCTGTTGAGTGGCTACGACGGCATCGACAGCCTGGTGTCGGAGATGCCCGCAGCCGGTGTGCGGCGGATGGTGCTGCTGTCCAGCAGCACCGCACCGACGGACGACCTGTCCAACGCGGTGGCCCGCTACCACATCGTGTCTGAGCAGGCTGTCCGTGACTCCGGCGTGGCCTGGACCTTCCTGCAGCCCAACAGTTTCATGACCAACGCGTTCCAGTGGATCCCTCAGCTGCGGGAGGGGGACGTGGTGCGGGCGCCGTTCGCGGACGTCGCGGTGTCGACGATCGATCCCGCCGACATCGGGG
>JBOGHG010000091.1:0-14640 GCA_050744525.1 Acidimicrobiales bacterium
CTAGCGAGTGACCTACCGTTCGACGTAGTTGGCAAGATTCGTAAGGGACGAAGCGAGCGCTGTCGCGTGATCCTCGGCGGAGATGCCGTCTGGGACGTCGTCAGCGATGATGTCGACACGAGTTCCTCCATCGACCGCGGTGACGGCCCAGGTCATCGTCATCGTGCCGGCGAAGGCAGGGTCGTCGGAAACGAAGTCGACGGCCTGAACGACCCGGACGTCAGGAACGATGTCGACGTACCGAGCCTCGAGGACGTCGGACTCGGCCGTGGCCTTCCCAGGAGCTCCAGAAGCGTCGGCGTAGGTCAGGACCAATCGGTACGAGCCTCCGGGTCTCGGATCGAACCGCTCGAACCTGGCTGTCATCCCGTCGGGCGGGAGCCAAACCGTCAGCGCCTCGCGGTCCACGAGGGCGGCGTAGACGTGTGCAGGCGGGGCGGCGATGACCCGCGATGCGGCATCCGTGCGTAGCACGCCTGAATGTTACGAGCCGGCCCGTTCGGCATCGCCTGGTGTTGGCATGCCCTCGGCCGACGTGTCCCATACCGTCCGTAGCGTGCCGCAGGTGGGCGACCGTGTGTTGCTGGCGGAGGGGCGTGAGGCTGAGGTCTACCTCCAGCCGGTCGGCACTGTCCTGAAGCTGATGCGAAACGCGATCGACATCGCGCTGGTTCACCGGGAGGCAGCGGTCGCGAGTTGGCCGATCGACACCTCGGGGATGCCAGTCCTGCCCCCGACCCCCGGCCGCGCGGTCAGCGACGCCGGGCGCGCAGGACGACGTCGGCGATGTGGGGAGCGCCCGGCGGCGGGTCGATGCGCGGCTCGACCGCGTGCAGTTCGACCGTGAAGTCGTCGCGGAGCAGCCGGCCGAGATCGTCCGCACCGACGTAGTCCGCCGGGTCGACGCCCCGCGACTTCATGTGCTCGCGGTGCTCGCCGTCGAGGTCGTGGTAGACCGCGAGCAGCAACCCGCCCGGGCGCACCGTGTCGAGCAAGGTCCGTACGGCAGGCTCGCCGGCGGCCTTGGGCAGCGCCGGGTACTGGATCGACACGAGGTCGAACGAGCGGGACGGGAACGGGGTCTGGAGGGCGTCGCCCCGGACCCAGTCGACCGCGGCGCCGGCCAGCTCGGCAACCTCTCGCGCCCGGCCCACGGCGACATCGGAGATGTCGATCGCGGCGACCGTCCAGCCGCGCCGAGCGAGCCAGATCGCGTCGGCGCCCTCGCCACAGCCGACGTCGAGCGCCCGGCCCGGGGTGAGGCCGGCGACCTCGGCGACGAGCCGCCCGTTTGGCCGCCCGCTCCACATCGCTGCGTCGCGCTCGCTGTACCTCGCGTCCCACTCGGCGGCCTGCGGCGCCGCATCGAACCGACGCTCGCCGTGTTCGTGCTCATGCATGCTCCGCACTATGGCGCGGTGGGCCACGGATGCCCGTTCCGCTCAGGTGTTCGGCCCGAACCACTCGTCTCGTGTCGCGGCCGTCGCGACTTCCACGGAGACGTCGGTGATCGGCTGCGACATCTCCCAGACGTAGCCGAACGGATCGATGCACTCGAAAACACGGTCTCCGTAGGGCTCCTCGCGAGGTTCAGAGGTGATTGTGCACCCCGCGGCGCTGCAATAGCTGATAGCAGTGTCGAGATCGTCGACGCCGAGCCCGATGGCGACTCCCAGCCCCCTCGGGCCTTCCTTCACCTGCCTTTCGCGTTCGCCTTCAGGGAAGGGCATGCCCTCGAGCGCATCGACGATGAGCATCGCACCGTCACGCTGGAGCATGACCATGACGATGCTTCCGTCGGGCGCAGGAACCTCTCCGACGTCCTCGAACCCAAGCCCTCGGTAGAACTCAGCAGCCGCAGGCACGTCTTCGACCCGCAGGCCAACCCGGAACCGTCCGAGCTCCATGCGCGGAACGTACTCGCGAACATGGTCCCACCAAACGCCGGATGAATCGCTGCGTCTACGGGGCGGCGGTGATGCTCGGTCCGCTCCGGGTCCGAATCGACCATCGACAAGGCGGTGCGCTCTCCGAGGCGCCGATCCCTGGCGGTTCTGTGGCAGGCGCTCGCCGGGACCTGCTCGCCGTCCTCCTTGGCTGACCCAGGCTGCAACAGCTGGAAGTCATCGGCGACGTCGACTTCGGCGCTCCCCTCGACCGGGCGTTCAGGGCCCTGACGCGTCCCCTACGCCGGGTATGAGCCTTGTCAGCTGGCTGTCTCGATCGCCCGCGCTCGGGTGACGATGATGGCGCCGCGCATGTCGAGAACGCGTCGGTGGCTCCGACTCAGGGGCATGACCAAGGTGACGGCACAGATGTCCATCTCGCTCGAGGGTTGCTACGCCGGGCCGATGGACCGACGCGACCCCCAGGTCGCGGCCGGTTGGATGCAGGGCCCGGAGGCGCCTGGGCTCTTCCGTGTCACGCGATGGGTGACCGACGCCACGGGCTGGCGCGAGCGGCAGGGGTTACGCCGGCGGCAGGGTCCCGCCGCCGGCGACGGCACCTGCCTGTACGACGTCGCGGATGGGTCCGTGCCCAAGCTGCAGAACCTGGGTCGGCGATGACCCGAATGCCGCGACCAGCATCCGTTTCCGCACCACCTACGAGAACTGACCTCCCGATTACCGAAGGAGCACCAGCCATGTCACTCGTCCGCGTCCAGCAGATCTCCGTGTCGCTCGACGGTTTCGCCACCGGTGAAGGTCAGAGCCACGACACACCGTTCGGTCACGCCGGCGAAAGGTTGCACGAGTGGATGTTCGCCACCCGGTTCTGGCACGAAAGGGACGGCCAGCCCGGCGGTAGCGGCGGCGTCGACGACGCCTTCTTGCGGCTGTTCGCTGCGGGGATCGGCGCCGAGATCATGGGTGCCGGGAAGTTCGGCCCGCCCGGATGGCACGAGGACCCGGAGTGGAAGGGCCCGTGGGGTCCCAACCCGCCGTTCCACACACCGACCTTCATCCTCACCCATCACCCGCGCCCGTCGATCGAGATGGACGGCGGCACGACGTTCCACTTCATCGACGCCTCGCCTGCCGAGGCGCTCGAGACGGCCCGCGAGGCTGCGGGCGGCCAGGACGTACGCCTCGGCGGGGGTCCCACCATGATCCGCGACTTCCTTGCTGCCGGGCTCGTCGACCACATGCACATCGTGGTGGTCCCGATCCTGCTCGGCCGAGGCGTAGGCCTCTGGGACGGACTGGAGGGCCTCGAGAAGGACTACGAGGTCGAGGCCACCTCCTCGCCCAGCGGAGTCACGCATGTGACGTTCACCCGTGCCGGTGTCTGAACCGCCTCGGTCGAGAACCCGGGGCGCGGCCGCGTGGCTAGCCCTCCGTCGGTTCGTCACGCTGCGAGGCACCGACGGCTGGTCGACTGCTCTGGTGGTCGATCGCCGATCGTGAGCGGCCAGAGCGACCATTTCGGTTCACCTGCCCGCCCACGACCGGACGCAACGACCGCCACCGACGGCCCCGGCACCGCGACGCCGAAGATGGCCGGGCAGTCATCAGCCCGCTGGCAACATGGGGCGCATGCCTGAAATCGCAAAGATGCGAGCCGTCGTCCTGGACTGTCCGGCGCCCCGTGTGTTGGCTGAGTTCTACCGGGAGCTCGTCGGTGGTGACATCACCTACGCCGACGAGGATTGGGTGAGCCTCCGTGACGGCGACACGGTGCTGCTGAGCTTCCAACGGGCGTCCGACTACCAGCCTCCCGAGTGGCCCAACCCGGACCGTCCCCAGCAGTTCCACCTCGACGTGACGGTCGACGAAGCCCGCCTCGACGAAGCGGAGCGCCAGGTGCTCGCCCTCGGTGCGACCAAGCATGAGCTCCAGCCCGGCGGCAACTGGCGGGTCTACGTCGACCCCGTCGGCCACCCGTTCTGCTTCTGCTGGGACTAGAAGCACGCGCACAGGGGTGGTCGTGGCTCAAACGACGGGGCCGGACACGCCAGGACTCCATCCATCGGCGAGGCGCCCCACAACGTCAACCCCGGACACCATGTCCTCACATCTCCTACCGCCGGGATGCAGCGAGTCCCCGGCGGGACGACCGCCGCTCACGCTGAGCGTTCGCTACTCGTCGCCTGCGACGATCGCCGTACGGCACGTATGGGACATGGGACATGGTCATCCCCGCCGTTGGCTGGCCTGTCCTCTAGTGGGCGGCGGCGGTGAGGATGGTGGCCGCTTGGTCGGGGCTCATCGGTGGCCCGACGGGCCGCAGGTCGTGCTTGGCGGCGACCCGGACGAGTTCGTTCGACCACGCTCGTCGAATCGACGAGGTCTACGAACCCAACAGTGAACTCGGTGAACTCCTCGGGAGCTTCGGCGTAGCGGAGAATCCGGTCCCCTGCGAGCGGGACATGCAGCCGGAACAGCAGATCCAGGGCGCGCGGGATCTGTGCGATGAGTTGGGCACCCCCCAGTGCCCACTCGGCGTACTCGGCCTCCGACTGCCAGGACAGGGGATTGGCGGCGCGCGCCAATGCCAGCGTGGCTTCCGCCGACGCGCTGGCGGCGGCGCCCAGCGACCACAGAAATCCCGACAGAGACTCGTCCCCGACGAGCGCGATGGCCGGCGCCGCCGCTTGCCAAAGCTCGACCTCGACTGCTGGACACGCCCGCTCGCCGCCCGGGTCAGGAAGCCCACACGCACGCCGACGTCGCCGCAACGTGTCCTCGTCGAGGCCCGCTCGATCGGCCACCTCCCCCAACGTCAGCCACTCGATATCACCCCAAAAGGACCGACATCGTCTGTCCGGCAAAAGAGCCGACCGCGATCGTTCCCGGCTTTCAGGTAGGCGATCGATGTCCCATGATCGATCATGTAACGAAGGGTAGCCAGACGGTCGGCGGCCCTCGGCGACGTAGGGTCGTACAGGCCGGCCTCCTCAAAGGCCCTCTCGTCCTGCCGCCCGGTGTGGGCCTCTTCTGACGGCTCCGTCCCCAGACCGGGACGCGCCGGCCTCATGACCTGCACTGTAGGTCCACCGTGGGCGCTCCCACCACGATCTTCCACCAGAGAAGCCGGTCGCGGCCGTCGCCGCCTGGCCGCGAGTGCCGTTGTCCATGGTTTCGGCGACAAAGGCCGGTCAGACGCCGGCGCCGGTCGGCGTGGCGACCACCAGGCGGTAGCCGGCATCGATCTCACCCACCTCGAAGGGAGCCGAGTGCGCCTGGTGCCATGCGCCGGTGGCAAGGTCATCGGCGAGTCGCGCCATTGCGTCCTCGACGACACGGGTGGGCAATCGAGCGATTCCGGAGATGCTTGCCCGGACGGCCGGGGCCAGGTAGGCCTCGGGTCGACGCCACCATGCGTGGCAGAACCCGTCGGTGCAGTCGTGAGGGACCGGAAGCACCTGCACGAAACCGCCACCGAGGGCGTCGGCGATCATGGCGGGTGACGGCATCCCCGTGTCGAGCTCGGCCATCGACGGCAGGAAGTCCGTGACGATCCACTGCTCCGAGTGCACCTCGTGCTCGAAGGTGAACACGACGATCGGTCCGGCCGTAACCCGGCGCATCTCCGCGAGACCGGCCATCGGGTCTGACCAGTGATGGACGGTGAGCAGCGCCATGGCGGCCTCGAAGGTCCGGTCAGCGAACGGGAGCGCCTCGGCTGTGGCGTGCAGCGCCGAGGCTGCGGTTCTCGAACGCTGGCCGATCATCTCGGCTGAGGGCTCGACGGCGACCACCAGTCGGTCGGCCGGTTCGTGGGAACCGGCGCCCGCGCCGACGTTCACCACGGTCGACGCTCCCCCGAGAGCTCGATGGATCCGTGATGCGATGCGGCGGTCGGCGCGGCGAAACCGCGCGTAGCCCATCCCGATCACGTCGTAGGTCGCAGACAACCGTGGTGCCATGCGATCCACCCTTCCCACGCTACGGAGCCAGGCGCGAAGGGAGTCGTAACCCCCGGTAACCCTGGCCACCCGTCCGGAGGCTCGGCATGGGTCGTCCCCGGACGCCGGCACGGTGGCACCGTGTCAACGGCCAGTGCCGCGATGCGCCGTTCTGGCCTGTGTCGGGGCTCGAGTCCTCGTTGTTCTGGCGCGGTGTTCAGTGCCGTCATCACCGTCGCGGTCGCGGCGCGGCTCGCCGGTTCGGCGATGGGGCGGCGGAGAGCCGTGTTTGACGTCGGCTGCGTCCCGCACAGTCTGCTGATCGTGCTCGCGTTCGCGATCGGGTGATGGCGGCGCGGCCAGGTAAAGGGTTCGCGGCGCCCCGTCGTATCCGCCGAGGGGACGATACGAGCGTGGCGGTGGCTCCAGGCGAACTGCAGGTCGGGCTGACGGCGCTGTGCGCTTGTACGGTGCCGGCGATGGCGATCACCGACCGGCGGGACGCGCGCGTCGAGCGCACCGTGGCGAAGGTGCTTGATGCCGTGCAGCGGTTGCTCAGGACCGAGGGCCTCGGCAGCGTGACGTTCGGTCGGGTCAGCAAGGAGACCGGGGTGTCGCGGACGACCCTCTACCGGCACTGGTCGAGCCCGTCGGAGCTGATCTCCGAGGCGTGGGCGCGGGTGGCGCCCTCGAACCGGGTTCCCCACACCGACGATCTGGCTGACGATCTGGTGGAGTTGTTTGCGGCCGTTCGGGACGTAGTGGAGTCGACGACGATGCGGCGCTCGCTGCCGGCGCTGTTGGTGGCGGCGCAGCGTGACTCGGTGATCTCGGCGCTGCACGCGCAGTTCGTGCAGGATCGTCGTGCGCCGATCGTCGAGCGGCTACAGGTGGCGGTCGCCGAGGGCCAGATCTCGCCAGACGCGGACGCCGACCTGATGGTCGACCTGCTGTCGGGGCCGATCTTCTACCGCCAGCTGTTGCGCCGGGCCCGCACCTCCGACGCCGATGTGCGGGCGATCGTGTCGTCCGTGCTGGCCAGCGTGCGCGTCCACCCCTGAGAGAGCATGCTCGACCGGGGTTGCGGCACACTGGTGTACTGTTTCCTCCTCGTGGAGGGGAACGACAGCATGGTGCGAGCAACGTGGCGACGGCTCGCCGCGACGGCTGCGGCGTTGGCCCTCGTTGCCGGGGCCTGCGGCGGGGATGGTGACGGCGGCGGGGAGGACGGGGCCGCCGGGGCCGAGGCCTCGGGCCCGCAGGTGCGGGTGGAGACGATCGAGGTCGAGGCGGGCCCGGGGCCGGCCGAGTACAACCAGGTGAGGGTCATCGAGCACGGGCCCGAGGACGCCGAGAACGTGTTGGTGCTTGTCCCGGGCACCTCGGCGGGGGCCGCCTATTTCACGCCCGTGGCGCTCGACATCGTCGGTGCACTCGACGGCTGGCAGGTGTGGTCGGTGGACCGCCGCGAGAACCTGCTCGAAGATCACAGCGCGCTCGAGGACCGGGTGTCCGGCGACCTCTCCACGCAAGAGACGTTCGACTACTACCTCGGCTGGCTGGGTGACGAAACGATCACCGAACACTTCGAGCCCGAGGGCGGCCTGGGCGGCGACGAGCCGTCGGTCGACTTCGCCCGCGAGTGGGGGATGGCGGTCGCGATCGACGACCTCCAGGCGGTCATCGAGGAGGCGGCGGACCTGGGCGGCGAGGTGGTGCTGGGCGGGCACTCGCTGGGCGGGTCGATCACGGTGGCCTACGCGACCTGGGACTTCGATGGCCGGGCCGGTGCGGAGGACCTGGCGGGCATAGCGCTCATCGACGGTGGCAGCGGGCAGGGCCAGGCGCCCACCGTGGAGGAGGCGCAGGCCGAGCTGGCCGAGCTGGAGACCGGCCCGGCGTTCAACGACATCGTCGGGCTGGGCCTGCCCTGGGCGGCCGGGGTGTTCAACTCGCTGGGCTCGACGGCGGCGGTGATCGAGCCCGACGAGGCGAGCATCGGCTACAAGTCACCGCTTATCCCGCAGAACCTCAAGCCGCCGGTGCCGCCCACCAACGCCGCGCAATACGGCTACGCGCTCGACGTCGACACCAGCCCCGACGGCCTCGAGCTGGTGCAGATGCACATCGGCCGGCTGGCCGACAGCGGCGAGCCCCGGGGCTGGGTCGACGACGAGCTCGTGCCAGTCGAGCGGGCCGCCCGCATGTTCTCGGGCCTGATCGAGGGCGCCGACGGCGACGAGCCCCTCGGCATCGACGGCACGGCCTGGTACCACCCGCGCCGCCTGTCGATCGACAGCGGAACGGTCAACGGCGGCATCGAGAACCCGGCGCAGGAGCTCCTGGGCGTGCGCGCGACCCACGGCACCGAGCTGGACCTGCCGATCTACGCGATCGAGACCACCTTCGGGGCGGGGCGGGTGCTCAACGGCGCCCGGCTGCTCGCCGAGCAGTCGGGGATCCCCGACAGCGAGCTCACGCTGGTCGACGAGAGCGACCGGCTCACCCACACGGACCCGATGGGCGTCGAGACGGCGCAGAACCCGCTCGTCGAGACGCTCGTCCCGTTCCTGAGCGAGCTCGGCTGAGGCCCGATGGTGGAGCGACAGGCCCCGAGACGCTCGCGACGTGCGACCTAGTCACGGATCGCGCGCCGTGCGGCGTCTTGCATGGAGATGCCGTCGGCGGCGGCTCGCTCGCGCAGTGCTGCCTGTTCTTTCTCTGTCAGCCGCAGCGTCATCGCCATGATACCTATGGTATCAGATTGACACCGCTTCTTCTGAAGCTGGCCGGTGTCCCCGATAACGCCGGACCCGGGTTGCTCTCGCAGCCCGGGCGAGGTCTGCCGCCGCTCAGCCGTGTTCAGAGACGTAGAGGCGATTGCCGTCGGGGTCGCGGAAGCTGAACATCAGTGGTGCGGTCTCCCAGTCCAGGAGCTCCCCGACCTCCAGCCCGAGGGCGGTCAGCTCCCCATGAGCGACCCGGGCATCACGAGCGACGAGGCGGATACCTGTGTCGACGCCGATGGGGAGGTCGTCACCAGTGGCGACCAGAGCGATCGAGGTGGCGGTGCCGGGCGCCGCCACCTCGATCCACCGGAAGCCGTCGCCGAGGTCAGCATCGAACCGGGTCTCGAAGCCCAACCGCTCGAACAGCGCCTTGGTCTGGTCCTGGTCGGTGACCGGGATCGCGACCGTCGACAGGCCAGAGAACAGGGTGGTCTCGCGTGTCATGTCAGCCATGACGTCCCGCGCTGTACGAACTCATCGCTACCGGTTGTCACCGACCGCACGGGCGTGGCACCACCGGCGCCGCAATGGTCGGTTCCGCTGTTGTCGCCGCGCAGCGACCGCCAGCAGGGTGAACGATCCCGTCGCGGTCGCCCGCAGCGACCCACGCCCAACGGATCGTTGGCCCAGATGCCCCCGAGCCGGGTCCGCGCCTCAGATCCGGCGTACGACGGCTACCTGGTAGCCGAAGTCGGCAGTCTCCCCTGGCCAGTACTCGTAGCACCTCGTCGAGCGCGCCGGAGATTGCGGTGTCGGGAACATGCATAAGCACGCCGATCGTCCAGACCGCATCGAACACGCCATGCGGAAACGGCAGCGCCCGAACCGTCGCAACGGAGCACGCCGGCAGACGCGACCACGTCCCCTACGGTCGGGACCTTGCCATGCCCCTCGGCCGCTCGGTGCGGGGCGGTCAGGTCATGCTGATGTGGCGACGTGGCCGTAGCGCTGTTGAGCTGCTTGAGCCGACGTGCCGAGCAGTTCGCCGATGCGCTGCCACGAGATGCCGTTCGCTCGTGCGGCCGTGACGGCCTCGATGATCTGGCGCTCACTGCGGGCACGTGCGAGCACAGCGCGTTCGAGGAGATACTCCTGCACAGGGCGCTCGTCGTCGGGACCGGGTTCGTAGTCCTCGAACTGCTTCGCGAGCTCGTCGGCGTGATCGAGGATCTCTTGGATCGATCGTGGCATGGTCATCTCTCCAGGAACTTGGTTCGGGCCGGCATGGCGTGCACGATGAACTCGATGCCCTCGGCTTATTGCCACGCCGATCCCGACAAGTCGGCCGGCGGCGTCCGCGCCGATGAGCGTCGTGAGGTCGTCGAGGTCGAACACTCGGATCGGGTGCCGGTAGGCGTGGAGCATGCTGTCGTCGCTGACCCCGTGCTTGCGGGCTGATGGCAAGATCATGGGATCCACGCGATCAACTTACCTTGATACTCGACCAACTATCCTTGGATCGCCAGCTCGGCGCCTTTGTCCGGCGACACAATCTGCAACGTGCAGTTCAGCGCTGAGCTTCGCGATCGGGTGGCAGACGGAACGATCACCGTCTCCTACCGGCTCTGGTCGAGGCCAATGGTCAAGGTGGGAGGCGTCTACCGGAGCGGTGCCGTCATGATCGAGATCGACGAGATCGAGCTGCTGCCGTTCTCGTCGATCACCGACGAGGATCTCGCATGGACGGGAGAGCCCGACGTTGAGACGCTTCGTCGACGCGCTGCCCACGCCGGCCCGATCCACGATGACACCTTCCTGTACCGCGTGGAGTTCCATGTCGTCAGACCTCAGGGCGACACGCTCACGTGACCTCGTCTCCAACGCGGTGCGAGCTGTGCCCAGCGACGCCCCCCGACTTACCGGCCAGGTACTGGGCGGTGCCGCGGTCACCGGCCTTCTTCGCCACCCCGGACTCGTCGACCCGGGCGGCGAGCAGGGTCTTGGCCGCCTCGGCCAGGCGTTCCATCGCGCTGATGTCTGTCAGCACTTTTGGCTGACTTCTGCTGGCCCTCAGCCGCTGGTCGACCTGGTCCGGTCGGCGGCGTTGAGGTCGACGTCGAGCTTGCCGTCGCTGTCCACCGTGACCGGGTAGGTCGGCAGGCCCTCGCCGTCGGCGGGGAACTCCCGGCCGTCGCACTCGCCGCTGACCCTCTCCTCCGAGTCGAGGAGGCGGAAGGCCTGGTCCTCGGCATCCCACTGGATCGTGCACCGACGCGACACGCCAGGCGGCCGCGCCGCCAGGGCGATCCAGCCTTCCTCGGGGTCGTCGCCCAGGTGCTGCAGCACGATGTCGCGGTCCCCGCCGGCGGTGTCGGCGTAGAGGATCGGTCCGTCGTCGGCCACCCGTTCGGCGGCGTCCTCGGCGTCCTGCTTGGCGAACGTCTCCGAGCCCAACCGCACGTCCACCGTGCCCCGGTTGGCGAGCACGGCCAGCGTCGCCGCGACGCCGATGGCCACGATCACGCCGCCGACGGCGACCGCCAGCGCCCGCCCGGCGTGGCCCTGCGAACGGGCTACCGGGCTCACGACGCAGCGGGCGGGGCGGACTTGGGGCCGGTCGGCGACATGCCCGTAGTATCGCTAGCCGGCATCGCCGACTTCGAACCCGGTCGACCCTGCCATCGCGACACCAGATCATCTGATCATCGGGAGGGCCCGCCCTTGGATCTCTACGAGTACCAAGGCAAGCAGTTCTTCGCCCGCTACGGCATCCCGGTGAGCCCGGGCGAGGCGGCCGTCAGTGTCGACGAGGCCGTGGCCGCCGCCGACCGGATCGGCTACCCGGTGGTCGTCAAGGCCCAGGTGCAGGTCGGCGGGCGCGGCAAGGCCGGCGGGATCAAGCTCGCCGACGACGCCGAGCAGACGCGTACCCACGCCGGCAACATCCTGGGGATGGACATCAAGGGTCACACCGTCGAGATCCTCTGGATCGAGCGGGCCTCCGACATCGCCGAGGAGTACTACGCGAGCTTCACCCTCGACCGCTCCGCCAAGAAGCACCTCGGCATGCTCTCGGCCCGCGGCGGTGTCGACATCGAGGCCGTCGCCGCCGAGGATCCCGACGCCATCGCCAAGATCTGGGTCGATCCCGTCGACGGGCTCACCGAGGAGCGGGCCAAGGGCTGGGTGGCCGCGGCCAAGCTCAACCCCGCGGCCAACGACGGAGCCGTCGACATCCTCCTGCAGCTCTACAACGCGTACGTCGAGGGTGACGCCGACCTGGTGGAGATCAATCCGCTGATACTGAAGCCGACGCGCGAGGTGCACGCGCTCGACGCCAAGGTCACGCTCGACGGCAACTCCGTCTTCCGCCACCCCGACTACGAGGCGTATGACGCCACCCAGGTGCGTGACGAGCGCGAGCAGGCGGCACACGACAGGGGCCTCCAGTACGTCGGGCTCGAAGGCTACGTGGGCGTGATCGCCAACGGTGCCGGACTCGCCATGTCGACCGTCGACATCGTCAACCAGGTCGGCGGCGAGCCGTCGAACTTCCTCGACATCGGCGGCGGCGCATCCGCCGAGGTGATGACCGGCGCCCTCGAGGTCATCACCAACGACCCCAGCGTCCGCTCGATCTTCATCAACATCTTCGGCGGGATCACAAAGGGCGAGGAGGTGGCCAACGGCATCGTGGCCGCCCTCGGCCGGGTGGACATCGACCAGCCGATCGTGATCCGCCTCGACGGCACCAACGCCGACCTCGGCCGGGAGATCCTCGAACCCCACCTGTCCGACAAGCTCCAGATGCAGCCCACCATGGTCGACGCCGCCCGCGCCGCGGTCGCCCTGGCCGGCGCCGGCGGGAACCGAGGCGCCACGTCATGAGTGTCTTCGTCGACGAGGCGACCAAGGTCGTCTACCAGGGCCTCACCGGCAGCCAGGGACGCTTCTACGGGCTGCTCAACCGCGAGTACGGCACCCAGGTCGTGGCCGGCACCAACCCGCGCAAGGCGGGCAGCGACGTCGACGGCATCCCCGTCTACGCCACGGTGGCCGACGCCGTCGGGGCCACCGGTGCCACCGCCAGCTGCATCTTCATCCCTGCCCCCGGCGTGCGGGACGCCGTGATCGAGGCCGCCGAGGGCGGCGCCACGTTCATCGCCTGCATCACCGAGGGCGTGCCGGCCCACGACGAGGCCTGGTTCTTCAACAAGCTCAGGCGCGACTTCCCCAACGTGCGACTGCTCGGACCCAACTGTCCGGGCATCATCAGTCCCGGCAAGGCCAACATCGGCATCACGGCCGGGCACATCGCCAAGGCCCCGGTGCCGGGAGAGACGGCAGTCGGCATCGTCAGCCGCTCCGGGACGCTCACCTACCAGGCGCTGTACGAGTTGAAGCTCGACGACATCGGGGTGTCGACCTGCGTCGGGATCGGCGGCGATCCGGTGCCGGGCACGTCGTTCATCGACTGCCTCGAGGCATTCGAGGCCGACCCCGACACGCACGCGGTGATGATGATCGGCGAGATCGGCGGCTCCGCCGAGGAGGAGGCCGCCGAGTTCATCGCGTCGAAGATGACCAAGCCGGTCGTGGCCTACATCGCCGGCGTGACCGCGCCTCCGGGCAAGAAGATGGGCCACGCCGGCGCCATCGTCTCCGGCGGCAAGGGCACGGCCCACGCGAAGATGGACGCGCTGCGCGACGCCGGCGCCAGGGTCGGCCTCAACCCGACCGAGGCCGGCGAGCTCATGGTCGAGGTGGTCCGCGACCTGGGGTGACCGTCAGCTCGGTGGCGGTGGCGGCAACGGGGAAGGTGGCCGCCAGCCCTCGTCCGTCGCTGCCTCGAGGTCCTCGCCCAGGAACGCGATCCCGGCCGGTATGGCGGCGAGGGAGGCAACGACGAAGGGCTCGTCGGGCACGAACGGGGACTCGTCGACGAAGGTCGCCTCGAACCCGGCCGAGAACGGCTCCTCGATGAGCTGGAACGCGAGCAACACCATGGCCACCAATCCGGCGCCCGGGACGGCCAGAGCGCACCCGGCACCGACGAGCGAGATCCACAGCCCCGGCTCGGCGCGCCGTCCGGCCCATGCGCCCAGTCTGGCCAGGAATCCCACCTGTTCGGTCGCCATCGGGCCGACTATCAGGCCGCCGTCTCGTCGAGGTCCACGCGTATCCGCCTCTCGTCTCCAGAGCACTGACACGGCCCCGAAGCACATGCGCACGCCGCGCGGGTCGGCCGTCCGAACAACCCCGGCCACTAGCATTCGACCGATGCCCCCAGCTCGGATCGCGGTACTCGCCTCGGGCAGCGGCACCCTACTGCACGCCATCGTCGGCGACGGCGTACCGGTGGCGCTGGTGGCGACCGACCGTCCCTGCCGGGCGCTGGAGATCGCCGCCGAGCGCGACATTCCCACCGAGCTGGTGGAGCGCACCGAGTGGGGCACGTCCTTCGACCGCACGGCCTACACTGAGCGGTTCGTCAAGGTGCTGCGGACCCACGCCATCGACGTGGTGGTCATGGCCGGCTTCGGCACCGTGGTGCCGGGCCTCACCGACGCGTATTCCGGCCGGGTGCTCAACAGCCACCCGGCGCTGCTGCCGGCGTTCAAGGGCTGGCATGCGGTGCGGGAGGCGCTGGCGGCCGGGGTCAAGGTGACGGGCACCACCATCCACGTGGCCACCGCCGAGGTCGACGAGGGGCCGATCCTGGCCCAGGAGGTGGTCCCCGTCCTCCAGGGTGACACCGAGGAAACCCTGCACGAGCGCATCAAGCGGGTCGAGTGGCGCCTGTACCCCGCAACCATCCGCCGGTTCGTCGCCGACACCTTCGGTGATCCGCCCGGCGACGAGCCCGATGCCGAGCCCTATCCCGACCCCGGGGAGGACGCGTGAGGGCGCTGCTCTCGGTCTACGACAAGTCCGGTGTCGTCGAGCTCGCCGCGGGCCTGTCCGAGCTCGGCTGGGAGCTCGTCTCGTCGGGCGGCACCGCCGCTGCGCTCCGGGAGGCCGGCCTCGCGGTCGCCGACACCGCAGAGATCACCGGCTTCCCGG
>JBOGHG010000092.1:0-14614 GCA_050744525.1 Acidimicrobiales bacterium
CCGGGTACCGGGCCGCCGTGGCCGGCTCGCTGGCGGGCCGGGGCCTGGCCGGGCTGCGGGCGGTGGTCGACTGCGCCCACGGGGCGGCGTCGGTGGTCGCGCCCCGCGTCCTGTCCGACCTGGGCGTCGATGTCGAGGTGATCCACGCCGACCCCGACGGCACCAACATCAACGCCGGCTGCGGCTCGACCCACCCCCAGGAGCTGGCCCGCGTGGTCGCGGAGCGCGGCGCCGACGTCGGGGTGGCCTTCGACGGCGACGCCGACCGGGTGCTCCTCGTCGACGCCGCCGGCCAGCTCGTCGACGGCGACCACATCATCGCGATCTGCGCCATCGACCGGCACGAACGGGGGGTGTTGGCCGGCGACAGCGTGGTCGTCACCGTCATGACCAACCTCGGGTTCCGGCTGGCGATGGACAAGCGCGGCATCCACGTGATCGAGACGCCGGTGGGCGATCGCTACGTGCTCGAGGAGCTGGAGTCCCGGCGCCTCGGCCTGGGCGGTGAGCAGTCGGGCCACGTGATCTTCCGGGATCTCGCCACCACCGGCGACGGCCTGCTCACGGCGCTCCAGGTGCTCGATGTCGGGGTGCGCTCCGGTCGCAGCCTCGCCGATCTGGCGGCCGAGGCGATGACGCGCCTTCCCCAGGTGCTCCGCAACGTGCGGGTGGCGGAGCGGGATCCCGCCATCGCCGAGCGCCTCGCCGGCCCCATCGCCGCCGTCGAGGCCCGCCTGGGCGATCACGGTCGCGTGCTGGTGCGCCCGAGCGGCACCGAGCCCCTGGTGCGGGTCATGGTCGAGGCGCCGACGGAGGACGAGGCTACGGCCGCTGCCGACGAGCTGATCGAGGCCGTCGAGACGCTGGGTGGGGGTGTGAGCCCCAACGGAACTTGCGGGGTTTAGGGCCGTCATGGCGTCGCTAACCGCCACAAGTTCGGACGGGACGGGCCCGTCGTAGACTCGTTGCCCATGTGCGGGATCGTCGCAGTCCTTCGGCCACCTGGCGCGCGCCTGGCGCCGTCAGCGGACCAGGTGACGGGCCCGCTGCACGACGCCGCGGCGGCGCTGGCATCCGACCTGCCGCTCGTCGAGGCCTGCAGCCGGGCGGCGGAGCGGCTCGAGGCCAGCGACGCACGCTTGCGCGGCACCGACGGGGTCTGGGCCCTGGTGCACGACCGGCGCCTGCTGGCCGAGGTCGAGGGGCTGACAGCCCAGTTGGGCGAAACGATCGAGGCCATCGAGGTCGGCCTCGATGCGGGCCTCGACGTCGGCTCGGGTGCGGCCGGCGGCGATGCCGACCGGGACCCGCTGGAGGCGGTCAACGCCGCCGTCGTGCGCCTCAAGGACGCGGTGTGGTCGATAGACCGTGACCGGGTGCGCACCGCGCGGGCGGTCGCCGACCTCGCCGGCAGCGAACCGGGGTGGGCGCCGACGGAGGCGTACACGGCGATCCAACAGGCGCTGTCGGCCATCGATCGGCTCGAGGTCCGGGGGCGGGACTCCGCCGGGCTCCACGTCCTGGTCCGGGGCCACGGTCTCGACCTGGACAGCGCCGCCCTGACCCACATGCTCGCCGAGCGGGCATCCGACCCGCTGTTCCGATCCGGCGCCGTCCGGGCCGTCGATGGCTGCTTGTCGTTCGTCTACAAGGCGGCGGCCGAGATCGGCGAGCTGGGCGACAACACCAGGGCGCTGCGCCATGCCGTCCGATCAGATGAGCTGCTGCGGCTGGCCGTGTCCGCCGACACGGCGTTGGCCACGGTGCTGGGGCACACCCGGTGGGCGTCGGTGGGCATGATCAGCCAGCCCAACGCCCACCCCGTCGACAGCACCGAGGCACGCACCCCGAGCGGTCCCTATGTGGTAGCCGCGCTCAACGGCGACGTCGACAACTTCGCCGACCTCAAGGCGCTCGGCGGGTTGCGGATCGCCCCCGACATCACCACCGACGCCAAGGTGATCCCCACCCTCGTCTCCCACCGCCTCGCCGAGGGCGACGACCTCACGACCGCCTTCCGCAACACGGTCGCCAGCCTCGAGGGCTCGGTGGCCATCGCCGCCGGCGCCGCCGCCGAGCCCGACAAGCTGCTCCTGGCGTTGCGGGGCAGCGGCCAGGCGCTGTACGTGGGACTCGCCGACTCCGCCTACGTCGTGGCCAGCGAACCCTACGGCGTCATCGAGCTCACCGATCGCTACCTGCGGATGGACGGCGAGACCCCGGCCAACCCCGACAACCCCAGCGCCAGCCGCGGCCAGATCGTGGTGCTCGACGGCAGCCGGGCGGGGACGTTCGAGCGCATCGAGCGCCTCGCCTACGACGGCACGCCGTTACCGGTCACCGATGCCGACGTCGCCACGGCGCAGATCACCACCCGCGACATCGACCGGGGCGAGTTCCCACACTTCCTGCTCAAGGAGATCTCCGAGGCGCCGACCAGCTTCCGCAAGACGTTGCGGGGCAAGCTGATCGAGCGGGAGGCCGACGGCGACCTGGCGGTGGTCCTCGGGTCGGACGTGCTGCCGGACGACCTGCGAGGCGGGCTGCGGCGGCGCGAGATCGACCGAGTCGTGGTGATCGGCCAGGGCACCGCGGCCGTGGCCGGGCGCGCCATGGCGGCCGGTCTCGACCGGTTCTGCGGGTCCACCGACCTCAAGGTCGACGCCGTGCCCGCCACCGAGCTGTCGGGCTTCGGGCTGCGGCCGTCGATGTCGGACACGCTGGTGGTCGCCATCAGCCAGTCCGGCACCACGACCGACACCAACCGCACGGTCGACCTGGTCCGCTCCCGGGGCGCCAGGGTGGTGGCCATCGTCAACCGGCGGGGCAGCGACCTCACCGACAGGGCCGACGGCGTCCTGTACACGTCGGACGGCCGCGACGTGGAGATGTCGGTGGCGTCGACCAAGGCCTTCTACAGCCAGGTCGCCGCCGGACTGTTGCTGGCGGCGGCGATCAGCGACGAGGTCGCTGGCCGCGTCGACCAGGCGGTGCTGCGCGCCCTGCGCGACCTGCCCGACGCCATGGCCGAGGTGATCGAGCGCCGGCCCGCCATCGCCGAGGCCGCGCACCGGCTGGCGCCGGCCAAGCGCTACTGGGCGGTTGTCGGCAACGGTGCCAACCGCATCGCCGCCGCCGAGGTGCGCATCAAGCTGTCGGAGCTCTGTTACAAGTCGATCGCCGCCGACTTCACCGAGGACAAGAAGCACATCGACCTGTCGTCGGAGCCACTCATCGTGGTGTGCGCGGCCGGACTCGAGGGGTCCACCGCCGACGACGTGGCCAAGGAGGTCGCCATCTACCGCGCGCACAAGGCGTCGCCGGTCGTCATCGCCACCGACGGGCAGGCCCGGTTCGCCTCGGCGCTCCACGTGCTCGCCGTGCCCCCGACCCACCCGGCACTGGCGTTCGTGCTCTCGGCCATGGCCGGCCACCTGTTCGGCTACGAGGCGGCGCTGGCCATCGACGCCCTGGCCCGGCCGCTGCGCGAGGCACGCGCGGCCATCGAATCTGCGACGGTCGGCGGCGGCCGTCCCGCCGCCGTCGTCGGCCGGGACGGGGAGGCGGTCCTGCGGCGGCTGCGGACCGACCTGCAACCGGTGACCCGGCGGTACTCCGACGGGCTGCGGGTCGGCAGCTACGACGGGCAGCTCGAGGCCTCGACCGCGGTGCGCCTGACCCAGCTGTTCCGCTACGTCCTCGGCGTCGTCCCGCTCGACGCCTACCAGGTCGACGAGGGCAAGGTGGGCACGCCCGCCGTCATCGTCGACGACCTGACCGCCGCGCTCACGCTCGCCATCGAGGAGCTGACCCGGCCCGTCGACGCCATCAAGCATCAGGCCAAGACGGTGACGGTCGGCATCTCGCGCAGCGACGAGACCCTGCTGGAGGTCCCGCTGGTGCGGTCGGTGCTGGATGCCGGTGCCCCGCGCGACTGGCTCACGTACCGCACGCTGCGGACCCTTGCCGACATGAGCCCGGCGATCGCCGCCGTGGTCGGGTTCACCCGTTATCACATCGAGGGTCGGGTCGGGGCCGAGGCGGCGGAGGGCGCCGCCACCATCACGGCGGTCGACCGCGGTGGCATCGCCCGCGACATCGCCAGCCGCACGGACCGGTCGCCGGAGCTGCGCGGCACCAAGCGCCGCGTGGCCTACGAGCGCGAGGTGCTGGTGGGCCGGGGCCGGGGGGACGGCCGCCCGATCGTCATCGTGCCCGAGGTGAAGGACGGCGAGGCCAGCGGCATCACGCTGTTGCACGTGCGCTTCGCCGAGCAGCTTCCGGCGCCGACGGTCCGGGGTGTCCTGCAGGGATACCGCAACCGCTACGCGGTGCTGCGGGATGCCGTGCTCGAGACCGAGCCGACGTTCCGGGAGGATCTCCTGTCGGAGCTGCCGGTCGACATGCTGCTCACCGAGCCCATCAGCCAGCTCGCCGACCGCTGGCGGGCGGGATGATCCTCGATCGGCGGTGAGCGCCGTGCTCGGGGTCGGGATCGACCTGTGCGAGGTCGACCGGATGCGCCACGTGCTGGCGCGCACCCCCGGGTTCGCGGCCCGCGTGTTCACCGATGACGAGCAGGAGTACTGCCGCGAGCGGCGGGACCCGGTCGAGCGGTTCGCCGCCCGCTTCGCCGCCAAGGAGGCCGTCCTGAAGGCGATGGCGCTCGGCCTGGGGGCGTGCGCCTTCCGCGAGATCGAGGTGGTGCGGGCGGAGTCCGGGGCACCCTCGCTGGCGCTGCACGGCGGCGCCGCGGAACTGGCGGCGGCGCGGGGGATCGCCGGCTGGCACGTGAGCCTTTCCCACACGTCCACCGTGGCCGAGGCGCTCGTGATCGCGGTGGGCAGCGTCTCCTAGCCTCGGAGGGCCATGCTGCCTGTCCTCACCCCCGAGGAGATGGCGGCGGTCGACGCCGCCGCCCCCGAGCCCGTCGAGGTCCTGATCGACCGGGCGGGCGCCGCCCTGGCCCGCGAGGCGCTCGCCCTGTTGGGCGGCACGTACGGCCGCCGGGTCGTCGTGGTGGCCGGCAAGGGCAACAACGGCAACGACGGCCGGGAGGCCGCCCGCCGCCTCGTGCGGCGGGGCGTCCGGGCCCAGGTGATCGCCGCCCCCGACGCGCCGCCGGAGCTGCCGGCCAGCGACCTGGTGATCGACGCCGCCTATGGCACCGGCTTCCGGGGGGAGTACGTCGCCCCCGACGGCGCCGGGGCGCCGGTGCTCGCCGTGGACATCCCCAGCGGGGTGGACGGGCTCACGGGCCAGGCCGGCGGACGGCCGGTCCCAGCCGTCCGGACGGTCACGTTCGCGGCGCTCAAGCCCGGGCTGCTGTTCCACCCGGGCCGGGCGCTGGCGGGCGCGGTGACCGTGGCCGACATCGGCCTGGACGTCTCGGGCGCCCGGGTCGGCGCGGTCGAGGCGGCCGACGTCGCCGCGTGGGTGCCCGCCCGCGCCGTCGACGCCCACAAGTGGCGCGCGGCCGTCATGGTCGCCGCCGGTTCGCCGGGCATGACCGGCGCCGCCCACCTGGCCGCCCGCGCCGCCTACCGCGCCGGTGCGGGGATGGTGCGCGTCGCCACGCCCGGGCTCGAGTCCGATCCCGGCCTGCCCACCGAGGCGGTGGGGGTCGGGGTGCCGGCCGCCGGCTGGGATGCGGTCGTCATCGAGGAGCTGGCCCGGGTGGGCGCGCTGGTGCTCGGACCCGGCCTGGGGCGCGGTGCCCCGGCGGTGGCCGCCGTCCACCACCTGGTGGGCAGCGCCCCGGTGCCCCTGTTGGTCGACGGCGACGGCCTGTCGGCCCTCGGCGCCCAGGCCGCGGAGATCATCGCTCGCCGCGGCCGCGATGCGGTGACCGTGCTCACCCCCCACGACGGCGAGTTCCGCCGCCTCACCGGCGAGCCTCCCGGACCGGACCGCATCGCCGCCGCGCGCGGCCTGGCCGCGGCCGTCGGGGCCATCGTGCTGCTGAAGGGCCCCACCACCACGGTGGCGCATCCCGACGGGCGGGTGCGGCTGAGCACCGCCGACGATGCCCGGTTGGCGACGGCCGGGACCGGGGACGTGCTCTCGGGCGTCATCGGGGCCCTGCTGGCCCAGGGGATGGATGCGTTCGACGCCGCCGCCGCCGGCGCATGGCTGCACGTACGGGCGGCGCACGAGGGACCGGCGCGCGGGCTGATCGCGTCCGATGTCGTCGACGCGCTGCCCGCGGCGCTGGCGGCGCTCGGCGCGATGGCCGCCGCCGGGGCCCAGTAGTGGCGCGCGCCTGGGCCGAGGTCGATCTCGGCGCCATCCGCGACAACGTCCGCACCCTCCGCGCCGTCGCCGCCCCGGCCCGGTTGTGCGCCGTGGTGAAGGCCAACGGGTACGGGCACGGTTCCTCCGCCGTCGGACGTGCCGCGGTGGAGGCCGGCGCCGACTGGCTGGGGGTGGCGCAGGTCGACGAGCTGGTGGGGCTGCGCGATGCCGGCATCGAGGTCCCGCTCCTGCTCCTGTCGGAGCCGCGGCTGGAGGAGGTCGACGACGCCATCGCCACCGGCGCCCGGCTCACCGTCTACAGCCCCCCGGTCATCGCCAGCCTGGCCAAATCGGTGCGGTCCCGCGGGATGGGCGCCGTCGGCGTCCACCTCAAGGTCGATACCGGCATGCATCGCGTGGGCGCCGCTCCGGCCGATGCGGTTGCCATGGCCCGTTCCGTCGAGGACCTGGCCGAGCTGCGGCTGGAGGGTGTGTGCACCCACCTTCCCGTCGCCGACGAGCCCGACAACCCGTTCACCGACGACCAGATCGCCCGGTTCGACGGGGTGCTGGCCGAGCTGCGGGCGGCGGGGATCGATCCCGGCATCGTCCACATGGCCAACTCGGCGGGCACGATCGCCCACCCCAAGGCACGCCACGACCTGGTGCGGTGTGGCATCGCCGTCTACGGCATCCCGCCGGCGCCGGCGCTGGCGCCGCAGGCCGCAGATCTCCGCCCGGCCCTGACGCTCGCCTCCGAGATCTCGTTCGTGAAGCCGGTGTCGGCGGGCGAGCGCGTGTCCTACGGGCACCATCACCAGATCGCCCGGGACACGGTGGTGGCCACCGTGCCGATCGGCTACGCCGACGGCGTGTTCCGCTCGCTGCCCCTGGCGGGGCAGGAGGTGCTGGTCCGGGGCGAGCGGTGCCCCATCGTGGGCGTCGTCACCATGGATCAGCTGATGGTGGACTGCGGCCCCGACTCGGACGTCGCGCCCGGCGAGCAGGTCGTGCTGCTCGGCGAGCAGGGCCGCGAGCGCATCACCCCGGACGAGTGGGCGGGCCGCCTGGGCACCATCTCGTACGAGGTCGTGTGTGCGATCGGCGCCCGGGTGGCGCGGCGCTACCGGTAGGAGGCCGAGCGGATGGACACGCAAGTGGGCACCGAACGGTACGGGATTTGCAGCGTGAGCCCAGGCGACACAGCTCGGCCTCTCGGCAGCGCTGACCACCGTAAGCCAAGACGACGTGCCCAACCCGGCACGTTCTAGGGCTGCGGGGCATGATCACCGACATCGCCGGGCTGCGGGTGGGCCACTGGACCGACGCCGCGGCGCGCACGGGCTGCACGGTGGCCCTGTTCCCCGACGGCACCGTGGCCTCGGGCGACGTCCGCGGCGGCGCCCCCGCGTCGCGCGAGTTCGAGATCCTCGACCCCCGGCGCACGGTGAGCCGCATCGACGCCGTGGTGCTCACGGGTGGCTCGGCGTTCGGCCTCGCGGCGGCGGACGGCGCGATGCGGTTCTGCGAGGAGCGCGGCCTGGGCTTCGCCACCCCGGCGGGCCCGGTCCCCATCGTCGTGGCGCTCGCACTGTTCGACCTCGGCGTCGGCGACCCCGCCGTCCGTCCCGGTGCCGACCAGGGCTACGCCGCCTGCGAGGCCGCCACCGACGGTCCCGTCGAGCTGGGGACCGTGGGCGCCGGCACCGGGGCCACCGTGGCCAAGCTCGGCCCGGCCGGGGAACGCCGCCCGGGGGGACTGGTCTCGGCCGGGGTGCGGGTGGGCGACCTGCAGGTGGCGGCCCTGGTGGCGGTCAACGCCGTCGGCGTCCCCGGCGCCGAGGATCGGACGGCGCTCGACGTGGCCGCGGCGCGCGACGTGGCTACCCGCGTGACGGGCAGCGGCTTCGACAACACGACGATCGGCGTGGTGGCCACCACCGCCCGGCTCGACAAGCTGGGCTGCAACCTGGTGGCCCAGGGCGGCCACGACGGCCTGGCCCGGGCGCTGTTCCCGGCGCACACCCGAGCCGACGGCGACGCGTTCGTGGCGGCAGCGACCGGTCGGGTGGAGGCCGACGTGGACGTCGTGCGCGCGCTGGCCGTCCACGTCGTCGCCGAGGCCATCGGAACCCTGGAGGATTGAGAGCCGGCGGCGGGACTCAAAAGGGTCGCTCGAGTGGACCTGTCTGCCGGCCGGGGGTGAAGGTGGCGGGCATGCGCACCGCGCCGTTCAGCTGCGGGTTGCCCTGGTAGAAGCGCGTGGCCGGACGGTCGATCTCGTAGTCGGGCATGCGGTCCAGCACGTGGCGGACGAGAACCTGGAACATCGTGCGGGCGATGTGCATCCCGATGCAGCGGTGCGGCCCGACGCCGAAGGCCAGATGCGGGTTGCGCTCGCGGTCGAGGTCCACCTCGTCGGGCCGCTCGAAGGCCCGATCGTCGCGGTTGGCCGACAGCCAGCTCAGCATCAGGTGGTCGCCGCGGCGCAACCGTTGGCCACCCAGCTCGACATCCCGGGTGACCGTGCGCGTCAGCGTCTCGTTCACCGAGAAGTAGCGCAGGAACTCGTCGGTGGCGGCGCCCAGCAGGTGGGGCTCGTCGATCAGGCGCCGGCGGAGGTCGTGGTGCTCGTCGAGGTGGTACAGGGTCAGCGACGTGAGCGACGTGGTCGTGTCGAGGCCCCCCGCCACCAGGTTCCAGAGGACCGACACCAGCTCGTCGTCGGTGAGCCGCCTGCCCCCGTCGAGCTCGCCGTCGACCTCCGTCTCGACCAGTTGGGTGAGCAGGTCGTCGCGGGGCTGGTGCCTGCGGGCGTCGATCTCGCGCTGCAGCTCGGCCACCATTCCGGGCACGTTGGCGACCGCCCGGTCGTACTCCGGGCTCCCGGGCCGGTACGAGACCGTGCCGTGGAACACGGCGGCGTAGTGCGGCCAGCTCTCGTGGGGCAGCCCGACCAGCTCCATCGTCAGGATCGCCGGCACCGGGTTCGCGAGGTCGAGCACGAGGTCGATGCTGCCCGTCTCGATCCGCTGGTCGATGAACCAGGTGGACGTCGCCTCCATCAGCGGTTGGAGGCGGGCGATGGCGGGCGGTGCCAGGAACCCGTTGAGCACCCGGCGGAGCGCACCGTGGCGGGGCCCCTCGACCTCGGCGATCCCCTGGGGAGGGATCCGGCCCCGTGGTAGCCCGGCGATCCCCAGGTAGTCGATGCCGTCGTCGGCCTCGGCCAGATAGCGGCTGGTGAAGGTCTCGGCATCGCGGGAGACGATGGCGACCTCGTCGTAGCCGCTCACGACCCAGAACCCGCCGTAGTTGGGGTTGTAGGCCACGGGGCACCGGCGTAGCTCGGCCCAGCGAGCGTGGCGATCCCGGTGGAACTCCCGGTTGTGGTGATCGAATTCGACCGTCGCCCGGTCGGCCATCGCGTCGGCCATCGCGGCGCCTCCCCTCCGTCCGTCACGAACCGGAGGCCACCGTGATACCACGTCGGCGGCCGGTTTCTGACGTTGGCGTCAGTCTTGGGCTATGAATGGCGGGGTGGGGGAGGACTTGGCCCACATCCTGGCCGAGCGGCGGACGGACATGGCGACGATCGACGTCGGCCGGATGGGACGCGCGCGCCACGCCCGCCTCCAGGCGGAGATGGCGCGTCAGGGCGTGGAGGTGGCGCTCCTGTTGCACGGGCCCAACGTCACCTACGCCACGGGCCAGGCCGCGAGCGGCGTCGATGTGTCGTACGCCGTTCTCGAACGGCCGGTGGCGCTGGTGATCGCGGGGGAGGAGCGGCCGCACCTGCTGGCGGGAGACATCGACCCCGTGCTCGACGTCGAGCGCCACCCGGCGGCGTGGCCCGAGCTCGACGAGGGGGCCGCCGGCCTGGCCCGCGTCGTGGACGAGATCGCGGGCCCGCTCGCCGGTCACCGGGTGGCGGTCGACGAGCAGAGCGGCGCGATGCTGCGCGCGGGCGTGCTGGCGGCCGCGGACGTCACCGACGCGTCCCACGTCATCGGCGCCGCCAAGCTCTGCAAGACGGACGACGAGCTCGGCTGCATCGCCGAGGCGCAGCGCCGCAACGAGGAGGCGATGGCCGCCATACAGGGCACCGCCCGGACCGGCGCGACCCGGAGCGAAGTCGCCGGGGCGTTCCTGGCGCGGCTGGTCGAGTCGGGCGTCGCGGCCAACCTCATCGACCCCATCTTCCAGCCCATGCCCCGGACGGTCGCCGACGGGCCCCGTACGACCACCGGGACCGTCGCCTTCCCCACCGGCGTCGACGATCCCACGTTCGCCGAGGGTGACATCGTCTGGGTGGACAGCGGGATCGACAACCTCGGCTACGCCTCGGACTTCGGGCGGGCCTGGGTCATCGGGCGCGACCCGAACGCGGCCGAACGGCGGCTGTTCGAACGCTGGTCCGAGGTCATGCTCGCGGTCCTCGAGGTCCTGAAGCCGGGCGTGACGGGCGGTGACCTGTGCCGGGCCGCCGAGGCCGCCAACGGCGGCGAGCGACCGTGGCTGCCGCACTTCTACCTGGCGCACGGGGTGGGGGTGGAGAGTGCCGAGATGCCACTGGTGGGCACCGACCTCGGCCCCGGGTTCGACGATCGCCTGGTGATGGCGCCGGGGATGGTGCTGGTGCTCGAGCCGGTGATCTGGGATGACGGTGTCGGCGGCTATCGGGCCGAGGAGATCGTGGCCGTGACCCGGGACGGCTGGTGCCACCTGGGCGGCGGCCACCCCTACCCGCCGTTCGCATGACCGAGCTGCGGGCGGCGCGGCGGGACCGGGTGTTCGACGCCATGGCCACGGCCGGGCTCGACGTACTGGTGCTCGGCCGCCGCGACTCGGTGGCCTACGCCACCGGCGCACGCTCGCTGTGGACGGCCGGGACCCGGCCGTTCGGGCCCGCGTGCGTGCTGGTGGAAGCCGCTCGCTCGCTGCACCTGCTGTCGAGCTGGGACGAGGGCGTGCCGCCCGAGGTTCCGTTCGAGCACCTCTACGGGGTGACGTGGAACGGGGCGATCCTGGCCGGCGCGCTGGTGGGCATCCCCGGCCTGGCCACGGCGACGGAGATCGGCGTCGAGGCCCTGTCGCCGGGGTTCGAGCACATGGCGCGGCGCCTCGCCCCCGGGGCCGAGCTCGTGCCCGCCGACGACCTCATGCGCTCCGTTCGTGCCCTGAAGCTGCCGGCGGAGGTGGTCCGCATCCGGGCCGCGGTGGCAGTCGCAAGAGCGGCCATGGATGCCGCCGGCGCGGCCCTGGCCGGTGGTGGTGCCCCCACGGCCGCCCGGGTCGCGGCGTTGGAGGCGGCCGCCCGCCGGGGAATCACCGCTCCGACCTCGGGGGTGGCGGTCTCCCCGGTCGACGCCAGCGCCGGATCCCCCGTCCACGTCGACATCGGCCTGCTCGTCGACGGCTACGAGGGCTGTCTGGGCCGCACCCTGCCGGTGGCCGGCGATGGCGCCCCGGTGGCGGCGGCGCAGCGGCGGCTGGTCGGCGCCTGCCGCCCGGGCGCGACGGCCGCCGATCTCCGTGACGCCGTCGCCGGCGGCGTGGGCCGCTGGGTCGTGCGGGGCAGCGGGATGGGGTTCGAGCCACCGGTGATGTCCGACACGCTCGGCGGGGGCGCGGTGATCGAGGAACGCATGGTGCTGTCCGTCGAGGTCGAGCTCGGCGGGATGCGCCGCCGCGACCTCGCCCTGGTCGGTCCCGACGCCACCGAGGTCATCTGACCAGCGAGGAACGGCCGCGACCGCCCTAGGCTGGCTCGGGTGCCCCTGGACCCCCGCGACGCCGCCACGCTGGTGGCCCGCACCTCCTCGGTCGAGGCCACCCAGGGGTTGGCGGCGGCGCTCGCCTCGCTGGCACAAGCGGGCGACCTGGTGGTGCTCGCCGGCGACCTGGGCGCGGGCAAGACCGCGTTCGTCCAGGGCTTCGGCCGGGGACTGGGTGTGGGCGAGCCGATCACCAGCCCCACCTTCACCCTGGTGCAGGAGTACGTCGGCCGCCTGCCCGTGAACCACGTCGACGTCTACCGCCTGGACCAGCTCAGCGAGGTGGTCGACCTCGGCCTGTCCGAGCTGCTCGACGACGAGGGGATCGTGCTCATCGAGTGGGGTGACGCCATCCTCCCGATGCTCCCGGCCGACCTGCTCGAGGTGCGCCTGACGTTCGGGGCCGCCGACGACGACCGCACGATCGTGCTGCGGAGCTCCGGCCGGTCGTGGCTCCGGCGCATGGCCTCGCTCGTCGAGGCGGTCGCACCCTGGGCAGAGGCGGGATCGCCTGAGGTGGCGCCGTGCTGATCCTCGGGATCACGACGTCGACGATGCAGGTCGGCTGCGCGATCGGTGGGCACGAGGGCGTGCTGGCGTCCGCGCACTCGAGCCGGGGCAAGCGCCATGCCGAGTCGCTGGCACCGTCGGTCGAGTTCCTGCGGCGCCAGGCGCGGGTCGACCTGGGGGAGATCGGCTGCGTGGCTGTGGACGTGGGCCCGGGCCTGTTCACCGGGCTCCGGGTGGGCATCGCCGCCGGGAAGGCCATGGCGCACGCATTGCGGATCCCCATGATCGGGGTGGCCAGCCTCGACCTGCTCGCCTTCCCGGTGCGCTGGAGCCCGCGCCTGATCGTGGCCGCCATCGACGCCCGCAGGGGCGAGCTGTTCACCGCCAGCTACCGGCAGGTGCCGGGCGGGGTGCAGCGCCTCGCGGGCCACCAGCTCTCGTCGCCGGCCGACCTGGCCGGCGACCTCGGGGCCACCCGCGAGGACGTGCTGCTGGTCGGTGACGGCGGCCTGCGCTACTGCGACGCGTTCGCCGACCTGGCCAACGTCGAGGTCGGGGACCAGGGGTTGGCCCATCCGTCGGCGGCCTCGCTCGTCCAGCTCGCCCACGCCCGGGCCCTGCGGGAGGACTTCGTCAAGCCGTGGGAGCTCGAGCCGCTCTACCTGCGGCGCCCGGACGCCGAGATCAACTGGTCGACCCGCGACGTGCTGGAGAGCCAGCAGTAGTGGCCCGCGCCCTGCGCCTGCCCGGCGACCCCGACGCGCTCGAGGTGCGCATCGCGCCCATGCGCCGCCGGCACCTGCGGGGGGTGCTGCGGATCGAGCAGCAGGTGTACCCGCGTCCGTGGACGTTCGGGCTGTTCCTGGGTGAGATCAGCCAGCGCGCCAGCCGGGTCTACCTGGTAGCGCGCGTGGGATCCGACGTCGTCGGCTACGCCGGGATGTTCCGGGCGATCGACGATGGGCACATCACCACGATCGCCGTCGATCCGGCGTGGCAGCGGCACGGCGTCGCGACCCGCATGCTGCTGGCCCTGGCCGACGCGGCCGTCGAGCGCGGCTGCCGCAACCTCACGCTCGAGGTGCGCATGAGCAACTCGGGGGCGCAGGCCCTGTACCAGCGGTTCGGCTTCGCGCCCGCCGGCGTGCGCAAGGGCTACTACCCCGAGACGGGCGAGGACGCATTGGTGATGTGGGCCAACGACGTCGACACGGAGCTGTACGCCGCGCGCCTGCGCGAGATCGAATCCTGCGTCCCCGGTCGGACGGTGGTCGAGGGCGACTGGGTCTAGCGGGGCGACGGACCCCCACCCGAACCTGCGCTGGTCTTGTGCGGTGCTCGCGAGGAATCGACGCCGGTTGGGGTTCGTCAATGCCTGCGATGCCGCCCGCGCCCGGCGCCGCGGGCACCGGGGCAGGCGCCGAGGCGATCGAGGCCGTCGGCGAGCCGATCGGCCGCTGTCTGGACGTCGAGCTGGTCTTCGTCCAGCAGCCAGCTCACGACGGAGCCGTCGACGAGGGCGAGCACGACGCGCGGGGGAACGTCGATGCCGTGCTGGACGAGCGCCGACCCGACCGTGTCGGCGATGACCCGGTTCCAGCGTTGGATGCCGGCGCGCACCGAAGGCGTCCGGGCGGCCTCGAGGATCCGCTCGTAGTAGGCCGCAACGGCCCCGGGTGACGACATGCGGTCGTGCCCCACCACGATGTCGAGCAGGTACTCCGCCCATCCCCGGCGGCTTGCCTCTGGGGGGCCGGCTGCGGCCGCCTCCTGCGCCCGGGTGTGATCGGCAGCACTGTACATATATTCCCGTCATCGTTCCGGCGCCGGTTCCGTGCGGTGCTCGCGAGGAATCGACGCCGGTACGGGACGTGGTCCGGCGGCCGTAGGCTTCCTGGGCGATGGCCGACGTGATCCTGGGCATCGAGACCTCGTGCGACGAGACCGCCGCGGCGGTCGTCGAGCGCGCCACGCGCGTGCGCTCGTCGGTGGTGGCCAGCCAGATCGACCGCCACGCCCGCTACGGCGGTGTCGTCCCGGAGATCGCCAGCCGGGCCCACGTCGAGCTGCTCACCCCGGTGGTGGCGCAGGCG
>JBOGHG010000093.1:0-14575 GCA_050744525.1 Acidimicrobiales bacterium
TACGCGGCCCTGGCATCGCCCATCGTGCTGTCCCGCCCTCGGGTGGAGGGGCTGAGCGTCGTGGGCGGTGCCCGCATGGGGCTGCCCTACGTGGCGGTGCTCGTGGGCCTGGTGCTCTACACGTCGTCGCACGTGGCCGAGATCGTGCGCGGCTCGATCCTGGCGGTGCCCAAGGGCCAGACCGAGGCCGCCGGCGCCATCGGTCTCTCGTCCGGCCAGCGGCTGCGCCACGTGGTGCTGCCCCAGGCGTTCCGCATCGCCACGCCGCCGATCATCAACCAGTTCCTGAACCTGACCAAGAACACGTCGCTGGGCGTGGCGGTCGCCTTCGCCGAGCTGATGAGGGTGACCAACACGGTGATCGGGAACGGCAACCCGGCGGTTCCCGCGATCCTCGTGGCGATGGGCCTCTACCTGGTGCTGTCGCTCTCCATCTCGCTGGTGGCCAACGTCGCCAACCATCGCCTACGGCTGGTGGAGCGCTGATGGCGAGCACGACCGACTTCCTGGCCGAGCCGCTGGCCCCGGCGCACGAACCCGAACCGCCGGTGCGGGGGCTCACGCCCCGGGAGTGGGTGCGGGCCAACCTGGCGTCCAGCCCGTTCAACGCCGCGCTGACGGCCGTGATCGGCCTCGCGGTCGGGTGGGTCGTCTACCGGCTGGCCAGGTGGGTGTTCGTGACCGCCGATTGGGCGGTCGTGCGCGTCAACCTGCGCCTGTTCATGGTCGGCCGCTTTCCCGCCGACGAGCTGTGGCGACTCTGGGCGGCCGGCTACATCCTCGTGGCCACGCTGGGCCTGTGCGTCGGTGCGCTGACGGCCAGCATGCGCCGCCCGACCTCGAGCGGGGGCGAGGTCGACCACCGCCCCGGCCCGTGGCCCCGACGCATCCTGGGGGTGCTCCATCGCTTCTGGCCGGCGGTGCTGGCCATCGTGGTGGTCCTCAGCTTCTCCCGCACGGTGCTGCCGACCCTGGGAACGCTCGGCCTCGTGGTCGTGGCGCTGACGGCCGGCGCGCTCGGCACCCGCCTGCCGGTCCGCCTGCGGCGCTGGGTGTGGCTGGTCGGCGTCGCCGGGATCCTGGCCGGCCTCCAGGCGATCACCTCCGGCGACGGTGGCGTCGGCTGGGACGACTGGGGTGGCCTGCACCTGGCGGTGGCGGCCACGATCGCCGGCATCGCGCTGGCCTTCCCGCTCGGCCTGCTGCTGGCGCTCGGCCGGCGCTCATCGCTCCCGGGCATCCGCGTCGTGACGACCGCATACATCGAGGCGTTCCGCGCAGTGCCGCTGGTCACGCTGCTGTTTCTGGGCAACTTCATGATCGGCTTCATGTTCCCCACCACGGTGGAGCCTCCCAGCTTCCTGGTGCGGGCCGTCATCGCCATCACCCTGTTCGAGGCGGCGTACATCGCCGAGATCGTGCGGGGTGGGCTACAGGCGGTGCCGCGCGGCCAGGTCGAGGCGGCGCAGGCCGTCGGCCTGTCGCCGGTCGCGGTCATGCGCCTGGTGGCGCTCCCGCAGGCGCTGCGGGCGGTGATCCCGGCGATGGTGGGCCAGTTCATCAGCCTGTTCAAGGACACGTCGCTGCTGTCGATCCTGGGGTTCATCGAGCTGATAGGCGTGGCGAACTTCGTCACCCTGCAGGGCGACTTCCGGGGCCAGAGCCTGCGCCCCATCACCTACGCCTTCGTGGGGCTGATCTATTGGGCGGGGTGCTCGACGATGTCGCGCGAGAGCCAACGGCTCGAACGCCGCCTGGGGGTGGGGGAACGATGACGCAAACCGACGATGCAGCGCAGGACGACCTTGCCTCGCTCGCCACCGAGGCGGGCGGCACCGGCGAGCCGATCATCGTGTGCGAGAAGGTGGAGAAGTGGTTCGGCCGCTTCCAGGCCCTCCGCGGCGTCGACATGTCCGTGGGCGGCCAGGAGGTGGTGGTGGTCATCGGCCCATCCGGGGCGGGCAAGTCCACGCTGATCCGTTGCATCAACCGCCTCGAGGAGCACGACCGGGGACGCATCGTGGTCGACGGCACCGAGCTGACCAACGACGTGCGGCGCATCGCCGAGGTGCGCCGCGAGGTGGGCATGGTGTTCCAGTCGTTCAACCTGTTCCCCCACCTCACGGTGCTCGACAACGTCACCCTCGGTCCCCGCAAGGCGCGGCGCTGGCCCAAGCGCCGGGCCGAGCAGGTGGCGGCGGAGATGCTCGAGCGGGTCAAGATCCCGGAGCAGGCGACGAAGTACCCGGGCCAGCTGTCGGGCGGCCAGCAGCAGCGGGTGGCGATCGCCCGGGCGCTGGCGATGCAGCCCAAGATCATGCTGTTCGACGAGCCCACGTCGGCCCTCGACCCCGAGATGATCGCCGAGGTGCTCGACGTGATGCGCGAGCTGGCCCGCTCGGGGATGACCATGATCGTGATCACGCACGAGATGGGGTTCGCCCGGGAGGTGGCCGACCGGGTCATGTTCATGGCCGACGGCCAGATCGTCGAGGTGGGTACCCCCGACCACTTCTTCCGCAATCCCACCGAGGAGCGCACCAAGCTGTTCCTCAGCCAGATCCTGTAACCGGTCCCCTGGTCGCCGGGACGGAGGGCGTAGAAAGGGCGGATGGAGGCGAGGCGGCCGGTCTACGGGCTCGACATCGAGACCGACACGTCTGTGAACGGGCTCGACCCGGCGGTCGGTGGGATCGTCACGGTGGCGCTGTCGTGCCCGGACGGCGACGAGGTCTTCGACGGGACGGAGGCGGAGATGCTCGCAGCCGTCGACTCCCGCCTGGCGGACCTGCCGCCGGGCGTCCTGGCCACCTGGAACGGCGCCTTCTTCGACCTGCCGTTCCTGGCCGACCGGGCGGCCCACCACGGGCTGGCGCTGGGCCTGCGGCTCACCCTCGACCCCCGAATCCCCTCGCGCCGCGACCCGCTGCCGGGACACCGCGGCGCCTACCGGGCCCGCTGGCACGGTCACCGCCACGTCGACGCCTACCAGCTCTACCGGAGCGACGTCGGGCCGGCGCTGGGCATCTCGTGCTCGCTCAAGGCCATCGCACGGCTCGTGGGATTGACGCCGGTGGAGGTGGACCGGGCCCGGATCCACGACCTGGCGCCCGATGCCCTCGCCGCCTACGTCGCGAGCGACGCCCGCCTGGCCCGGCTGCTGGCCGAGCGCCGCGCCTGGTGACGACCCACTCCACGGGCCGCCGCGCGCCGCGCCCGGTGACGACCCACTCCACGGGCCGCCGTCCGCCCGTGAGCGCCACCGCTGCTCGGCGCACCTGATCTGCGGGGCCAGCCCCCGTGCCTCCTGCCGCGATGCTCGCCCGCCGGACCTTGGATGTCACAGCCCCTCGGTAATCTCTCGCACACGGGTTCGTGATCGCCCCGCCGGCGCCGTCCGGTGCAGATCGCCTCTTTGCACGGCATCTGCAGCACCGGAGGCGTCCGATGTCACCGCCCGTTCCACCCCCGCCCGATCTCGCCCTCAGGGCCCACGTCGAGACCGCCGACGCCAGCTTGGCGGGGCGCGGAGCCCGTGCGCCCACGGGCGCCCTGCTGCGGGTGTCGGCGCCCGATGCCCACCCTCCGGGCGAGCTCGCCTGCTACCCCATCGATCCAATCCATCCGCTCGACCTGCTGCTGGGCTTCGTTGCCCCGGTGCACTGGTGGGCGCTGGGAGTGTCGAGCTGTGGCCTGCAACATCCGATCGACGACGACGGCCGGGTGATGCGCAGCGCCGACTCGCCCGGGGTGCGCGTCACCGTGCTCATCGACCGGTCAGGCCGAGGCGCCGGGCTGCTCCGGCGAGGCGAGGAGCTCACCGCATTGCCGGGCGCGCCCGACGGCACGGTGGCCGACGCATGCCGCCGGGCTCTGGGCCTCGGCACCGCGCCGCCGCCTCCCACGACGGCCGGGCTGTGGACCCGCTGCTGGCTCGACCGCGTGGTCGACGCGCTGGCCGAGTCGGGCGGCGCCGCCGTCGGCGGTGGGCCGGGGCTGCCGACGTGGCGAGACCTGGTTCGGCTCCACCCGGCTTCGTCGGTCGCCGCGACGGGGTGGTCCGGCCTCGGCCTCGGTCCCGACGCGGACGCCCTGGCCGATGCCACCCGAGCGCTCGCCGACGCCTGGCCGTGGGCCCGCCTGCGCGCCGACCCCGCGGTGGTCGACGTTCCCGGGCCCCTGCCCGATGCCCGGGTCGTCGCATGGATGGACGACGGCATGTGGGCTCGCTGGTTGCTGGCGGCGTTCCCTGCCTTCGACGACCTGGTCGACGCTGCGTGCAGCCTGCTGGCGCCCAACCTCGCGAGGGCGGCGAGGCAGGTCGTGCAGGCGTCGGTCGGACGGGTGGCCTCCACCACCTCCACGCCGGAAGAGCCCGCTTGATGCGCCGGAGCGTGTTGGCCGGCGCGCCGGAACGTGGTGGCTGCTGCGAATGGTAGTGGATTCACCACGAACAGCGCCATAACGAGGACGAATTGCGGCCGGGATTCGCGTTCAGATGCGGCGCGGGAGGGTCGCCACGATCTACGGTGACACCGTCCTGGGGAACCGTCGGCATCGCCGCTTGGGGAGCGGCTGGCACCAACGTATGGCGCCCGATGTTGCGAAAGCATTGCGATAGTGACAAACTCCTTTCACCAACCGCATAGGTCGGCACGCGCTGGGGCGCCCCTGGTTGCAGTTCCCAATCATCTTTCCCACGCCCCGCCGCGCGCTTCGACGTAAGGAGTCCTCCCCTGATGTCCGAGCGGACGGATCACCCTCCCAGTACCGACGACCAGTCGGGCGCCCCGGCACCGGATCGCACGGTCCGGCGGGCCATCGTCGGCGGCGTGCTGGGCCTGGCTCTCCTGATCGGGCCCGTGGCCCTGGCAACCGTCGTCCTCCCCGACGACAACGGCGACGGTCGCGTCGAGGCCGCCGGCGGCGACTCGGAGACGTCGCTCATCAACGCTCGGTACCGGTCGCTTCCGATGAAATACGACAAGGCCCACGCGCTCGGCCTCGTGCGCATCACCACGACAACCACGGCGCCTCCCACCACGACCACCACGGCGCCACCCACGACCACCACCGAGCCGCCTCCGCCGCCGACGACCGAGGAGCCGCCGACGACCGAGGAGCCTCCGCCTCCGACCGAGGAGCCTCCGCCGCCCGACAGCGGCGGCGGTCTCGGCGATCCCAACAGCTACGCCACGTGGGACGCGCTGGCGGAGTGCGAGTCGGGCGGCAACTGGCAGATCAACACCGGCAACGGTTACTACGGCGGCCTGCAGTTCTCGCTCGGCACCTGGCAGGGGGTCGGCGGCACCGGCTACCCCCACGAGCACTCCCGCGAGACCCAGATCACGATGGGCCAGCGGCTCTACGCCTCGTCGGGTTGGGGGGCCTGGCCCGCCTGCACCGCGAAGCTCGGCTGGCGCTGATGGCGCGCTGCTGACCACGCCGGGTCTGGGGGCGAACGAAGGCGGCGCCGCTGGGGTTGCGCCGCCTTCGTCGCGTCCGGCCTCAGAGGGCGTCCCGCGACCCCGCCCGTGGCCCCGCGCACACGAAGACGCCGGTCTCCTTGCTGACGCGCATCCGTCCACCGCCGGCAGCGAACCGGCGATGGACCGCGTCCACCACTCGGCGACGGTCCTCGTGGTTGGCGTCCTCCACCGGCGGCGTCGAGGCGAGGAACGCCAGAACGTCGTCGGGATCGGTGCAATCGAGCCAGTCGTCGTAATGGCGCCACTCGACGTCGACGAAGCACCGGCGCAGCATGGGCTCGGCCACCTCGATACCGAAGATCCCAACCGTGGCGAGGACCCGTGGCCCGCCGAACACCTCGGCGCGGATCTCCGCCAGTTCCCTCAAGTGGTCCGCGCCCGAGGTGCCCGCCATCAGCAACCCGTCGGGACGCACCACCCGCGCCAGCTCGGCGACCGCCAAGCCGGGATCGGGGACGTGGTAGAGCATGTGGTTGGCGACCACGACGTCGAAGCTGTCGGCGGCGAACGGCAAGGCCTGGACGTCCGCGACGCGGCCGTCGACCCGCCGGTGCCGCCCCAGGCCGCCGACCCGTGCCACCGCCTCGGCCACCATGCCCGGCGACAGGTCGGTGAGCGTCAGGTAGAGCCCGCTGGGCAGGTGCGCCGAGGCCTCGGCCCACAGCCAACCGGCGCCGCAGCCGGCATCCAGCACCTGGGCGCGGGGCCGCCAGGCGATCTGGGTCGCCACCCATGAGAACCACGCGACGGGAGCCATGCCGTACTTGACGTGCAGGCTGGCGCGGGTAGCCAGCCGCGAGCTGTCGCGGTACTGCACGTGGCGGAGGTAGGACTGATCACCGCCCGCGAAGGCGTCGCGTGCGTCTCCTCCCCCCATCCCGACCGACATTAGCGACTAGTGCGCTTCGAGGACCGAGACGATCTCCTCGGTGACGTCGGCCTCGGTACGCTCGAGGCTGATCGCCACGATCCGCACGATGGACAGCAGCGCCAGCCACGACCCGAACAGAGCCCGCTCCGCCCCCAGGTCGGCAACGACCGTATCCACGGTGGGTCGGATCCCACCCGCCGTCGCCGCCGCCGCCGTCATCATCCGCGCCAACACATCGACGCTGTCGGGGGCCACGGCGCCGTCGACGGCCATGCGTTCGAGCAGCTCGTCGAGATCGAACGCCTCGTCGGTCTCGGCCACCAGCCGCCGCAGTGCCACGGCCGCGGCGTCGAGCAGTCCGCCCGCCACCGCCTCGGGGCCCATCTCGCCCACCGCGTCGCGCAGCGTCAGCGCCGCCTGGCCGGGCTCGTGCTCGAAAACCTGCACCTCGAGCGCCTCACGGACGACGGTTTCCACCTCCATGCGGCTGCAGCCTATGACCCCCGGCATCGAGTCGAGGGCAGTCGTGCCTACGGTGGGAGGATGTCGAAGCAACCCCTGGTCGTCGAGTTCCACGAGGACCGGCGTGATGCGGTGATCGACCGCATGGCCGACATGGCATCAGCCCACGCCGGCTGGCTGAACCTGACCCCAGGGCTCGATATGGACATGCCGCCGCCCGACCGCACCCCGCTTGCATCGCTGCTCGGCAGCCGCGGCCCGACCGTGCCCCTGGGCACCTGGACCCCGCCGCGCCGGCGGGATCCGGCCACGGCCGGCATCGTGCACCCCGAGGGGACCAACGCGGTGCGGCTGCTGGACGAGCGGGGTGCACCGGTCCCGGCCGGCTGGCGGGTGCTGCAGGACCACCCCAAGCGGGGCCTGGTCCTGGCGATCGTGGGCGGTTCGCAACGCGACGATCTCGACCGGGCCCTCGTGTGGCTGGTCGTCGCCACCGGTGTGCTCTGCCGCTGGCCGCGCACCGGGGAATGGCGGGCGCTCTGCTATCTGCCCTGACGGCTCGCGGGCGGCGGATCGCTGCGCCTGCGGGCCCGGCTCAGCCGCCGAGCGCCTTCTCGGCGGTGTCGCGGGCCCAGCGGTAGTCCGCCTTGCCCGACGGCGACCGCACGATGCGCTCGACGACCACGATGCGCTTGGGCGCCTTGTACCCGGCCAGCGACGCCTTGCAATGGACGGCCAGCTCCGGGAGCGTCGGCTCGGCACCCGGCGCCGGCTGCACAACGGCGGTGACGGCGGTTCCCCAGCGTTCGTCGGACACGCCCACGACCACGCAGTCGTAGATGCTCGCGTGGGCCTTGAGCGCCGCCTCCACCTCCTCGGGGAAGACCTTCTCCCCGCCGGTGTTGATGGAAACCGATCCCCGGCCCCGCAACTCGATCGATCCGTCGGTGGCCACCGTGGCCACGTCGCCGGTGATCAGCCAGCGCTGGCCGTCGCGCTCGACGAACGTGGCCGCCGTCTTGGCGGGGTCGTTGTGGTAACCGAGAGGCAGGTGCCCCCCGGCCAGCACGTGGCCCACGGCGCCGGAGCCGGGCGTCACCTCGTTGCCGTCGTCGTCGACGACGATCGTGGGCTTGGCCGGCGCGTTGAACCGCACGGGGCTGTCACCCGCCGGGCGATTGCTTGCCGACACCCGCATCGACGCCTGGGTGCCGGCCTCCGACGAGCCGAAGCCGTCGGCGAGGCCCACGTGGGCGGGCAGCGTGGCGAACACCCGCTCCCGGGTGGACGGTGACATCGGCGCACCGCCGTTGGAGAACGTGTGCAGCGACGTGACGTCGTAACCGCCCGCCCGGTCCCACGCGTCGAGCAGCGGGCGCGCCACGGCGTCGCCCACCACGGTGAGCCCGTTGACCTTCTCGCGCTCGACGGTCCGCCACACGGCGTCGGCGTCGAGCGACCCCGGCATCAGCACCACCTTGCTGCCCGAGAACAGCCACCCCAGCGACGTCCACTGCGCCGCGGCGTGCATCATCGGCGCCAGCGGCAGGAAGCAGATCGGGTGCTCGGCGATGCGCCCGGGCAGCTCGTCGGGACGCTCGACCACACCGAACAGCCGCATGGGGTCGCCGCCGCCGATGCAGGCGTAGAACGCGTCGATGTGGCGCCAGACGACGCCCTTCGGCATCCCGGTCGTTCCACCCGTGTAGATGATGTAGTGGTCGTCGTCGGATCGGGCGATGGCCGGTCGCTCGTCGGCGGCGCCCCCCAATGCGGCGTCGTACTCGTCGCCGGTCACCAACGTGAACCGCACCGCCGGCAGGTTGCCCGACCCCACCACTCCGGCCACGGTCGGGGCAAGCGACGGCTGGGTGATCACGGCCACGGAGGCGCTGTTGTCGAGCAGGTAGCGCAGCTCTTCGGCGACGTAGCGGTGGTTGACGTTGATGGGGACCGCCCGCAGGGTGAACGCCGCCAGCATTGCCTCGAGGTACTCGGGGCAGTTCTCGAGGTAGAGGGCGACGTGGTCGCCAGGACCTAGCCCCCGGCCGGCCAGGTGGTTGGCAAGCCGCCGGACCCTGTCGTCGAGCTGGGCGTACGTGCGGCGCTCGTGCCCGACCACCAGCGCCTCCCGATCGGGGACGGCGTCCGCGGCCATCTCCCAGATGCTCGCGAAGTTGAAGTTGGGCGGCGCCGCGGACATCAGGGGGACAGCATGGCAGAGGCCGCGCGTCGGTACCGCGAGGTGGAGTGCTCCGGGTCGTCGTCGAACTGGGGGATGACCTCACGACCGAACAGCTCCATCGAGCCCACCACGACATCGGTGGGCAACGTGTTGGTGGTGGGGCTGAACGTGAGCTGATCGAAGCCCATGTCGACCCAGCGCTGGACCGAGCGGGCACAGTCGTCGGGGTCGCCGACGGCGATGTAGCCCTCGGCCGACAGCCGCTCGACCGCCTCGAGGCTGGGCTCCGGGATCTTCTCGGGCCACGGCGGCAGGTGCTTCGGCCGAGGGACGTTGTCGAGCCAGTGATACGCCAGCGACGAGTAGTAGTTCATCCCCATGGTCGATGCGACCTCGAAGGCCTTGCGCCGGTCCTCCATGCACAACATGTTGGTCACGCCCATGATGTTGTCGTTGGCGTAGTCGCCAACCGGGGTGGCGCTGCCGATGGCGCACTTGTAGGCCTCGACGAGCGGCCGCATGTCCGTGGGCCGGCCGATGGCGAAACAGAACACGCCGAGGCCCAGCTCCCCCGCCTCGGTGAACGTCCCGGGACTGCCCCCCGCCACCCAGATCGCCGGGTGCCGCGGGCCGTGGGGCTTGGGGAAGACCTTGCGTTCGGGCATGCGGAAGAACTCGCCCTCGTGGCTGTAGGGCGCGTTCTTCCACATCTTCGGGATCTCGTGGATGGCCTCCCGCCACATCGCCTTGGTGATGTCGACGCTCGGAATGTCGAAGCCGAGCACCTCGGTGCTCGAGGATCCCCGCCCGGTGCCGAACTCGAAGCGGTTGTTGGTCAGGTGGTCGAGCAGCGCCACGTTCTCGGCCACGCGCTGGGGCTTGTTGACCGGTGGCGTGATGTTGAAGATCGCCGAACCGAGGTGCACCCGCTCCGTCAGGGCGGCGCAATAGCCGAGGAAGGCCTCGGGCCCGGGCATGTGGCTGTACTCGTCGAGGAAGTGGTGTTGCGGGCACCACACGTACTTGAAGGCGTTACGGTCGGCCGCCTTGGCGATCTCGACGTTGCGGAAGATGCGCTTGTGCTCTGCGCCGGGGTCCTGGTCGCGCTCGAACTGGGGAACGAACAGCTGGGCAAAGATGCCGAACTCCATCCGCGCAGAGTAGAACGTGTTCTAGTTTTCGGCAAGCACGTCGACCCAGCAACCCTCGAGGTGGTCATCGACCACACCGCCGGCCTGCATCAGCGAGTACGCGACCGTCGGGCCGACGAATCGGAAGCCCCGCGTCCGCAGGTCCTTCGCCAGGGCGGTGGACCCGGGCGTCACGCTGAGCATGTCGGCGAATGCTCGGAAGCGACCCGGCGGGCGCTCGTCGGCCCCGGGCGCGTGGGAGAACACCAGGTCCACCAGCGACCCGCCCTGCTCGTGCAGGGTGACGACCGCGCGGGCGTTGGCGATGGTGGCCTCCACCTTGGCCCGATTGCGGACGATGCGTTGATCGGCGAGGAGCCGTGCGACGTCGTCGTCGCCGTACCGGGCCACGACATCGGGCTCGAAGCCATCGAACGCCTCGCGGAAGCCGGGACGCTTTCGGAGGATGATCAGCCACGAGAGCCCGGACTGGAACGCCTCGAGGGACATGAGCTCGAACATTGCCCGCTCGTCGCGCAGCGGCCGGCCCCACTCGTGGTCGTGGTAGTCGATGTAGAGCGGGTCGCTGGTACCCCAGCCGCAGCGCAGCTTGCCGTCATTGCCCACCCGCAGATCGCTGTTGCTGGTGACTTCCGTCATGTATCGGACGGTACCGATGGGGTGTGACATTTAAGGAGGGCCGGCCGACGAAACGGCGTCCAGACCGCTGAGCCAAGCTTCGTTGTCGAGGGCCATGCTCCCGTGGCGCCACGCCAGCTTCGGCCGGGTGGTCGCGTACAGGGTTCAGCCGGCTGCGCGGCGGCCATGCTGGGCCTCCGAGACGATCTTCGTTATGCGCCGTGCTCGTGTCTCGGGCTTGCCCGCGGTGGCGACCCACCACAGCATCTGCTTGCGCGCCGACGGCGGGAACGCGTCCCAGGCGGGCCGGGCGGCGGCGGAGGCATTGAGGGCATCGGCCAGGTCATCGGGCTCGACCATGTCCTCGATTGGATCGTAGATCGTCCACCACCCATTCGCCTTGGCCACCTCAACGGCCCGGCGGCCGGCATCGGTCATTCGCCCCTGCGCCTCCAGGGCAGCAACCCGCCGCCTGTTCAGTCGTGTCCAGCCGCTCTTGGGCTTGCGAGGCGTCATGAGTTGCAGAGCCCGCTCGTCGTCGAAGATGTTCACCGTGGAGTCGATCCAGCCGAAGCAGATGGCCTCCTCGACGAGTTCCTCGTAGACAACCGGGTCCCGCCCGCTGACCTTCCTCCACGATGCGACCCACACACCGCGGGTCGTGCCGTGGTTGACCGCCAGCCAGGCTCGCCAGGCCGCGTGGTCCGCCGGGTGGTAGATGGGGAAGTCGAACTTCCAACTTGCTGGGTGTTGCGATGCCGATGGCGGAATCCCCGTCACGTCCAGCTTCCGATCCACCCCGTGTGCCTGGATGATGGTCGTGAACCTCGCCTGGATCCAGCCCGACCGGGGCTCGATGGTCGAGAATCGGCCACCTGGTAGCCAGCGTGCCATCCGTCATGCCTCGTCCGTGGCATCTGGCGCAGTCACCTCCCACTGTCGGCGCGATGCTCGCCCTGAAACGACGATCGTCCTCTTCGTGACCGCTGGGCTGACGGCTGTGGGCTTCAGCTCTCGGCGCGGAGCCTCCCGGATGCCGGCACACGCCCGGTTTCTGGACGCAATGACCCTCTACCAACCCAGGAGCAAGTCCCATGGAAACGCGCTGGCACCACCGCCGCTCGGCAACCCGCCCCGCATACTTCCTCGGGCGGCCGACATCCCTCTGGATCCTCGCGACCGGCACGCGTGCTGGCGGCCCTCGGCGAGACGACGATCGGTCTTCTGCAGCCACCTCGTGAGAATTCTGAGTCCCGACGACCCATCGTGGGCCGCCTACCCCCTGGCGTTGCCGGTGAACGCCCACGACGCCAGGCGCGCCGAGGGGACGTGCATGATGCCTCCCTCGCTGCCCACCAGCTGGGCGTCGCCGCCCAAGCCCAGCACCTTGCCCGGGCCGAACCCACCAACTATCGACTGCGTGTAACGCAGGTTCTGCACCGGTCCGACGATCCGGCCCTCCTCGACGAGGAAGAGGGCGTTGCGCGTGAGCCCGGTCACCACCTGGGTCTTGGGGTCGAGGATGCGGTTGTACCAGAGGTCTGTCACGAGCAGACCCCGCTCCACCTGGCCGACGAGCTGACCCGGCGCATCGCCACCTCCCCCCAGGAACAGGCTGGTGGCATAGCCGCCGAACGCCTCGGAGCCGACCGAGTGGCCCGTCGGCTCGACGCCGGCGAGGCGTGCGGAGCGGCGATCGTGCGTCAGGCCGGACGAGACCCCGGCCTGCACCAGGTCCAGCCGCTGCTTGGGCGTCCCCTCGGCGTCGAAGCCGACGCCGAGGGCGCGCGCATCGGTGGCGTCGTCCCAGATGTCCACCGCTGCGTCCCACTGGCGCTCACCGAGGTGCACGAACGACGTCCCGTCGGCGTGCGCCTTCCCGTTGAAGCCCATGTAGGCGGGGAAGACCAGCGCCGCGGCGACCGCCCTGGGCTCGAGCACGACCTCGTACTTGCCGGGCGGCAGCTCCATCGGGTTCCGGCCCGATGCGGCCTTGGCAGCGGCACGGGCGCCGCAGGCCGCACCGTCGAGATCCGCGAGCCGCACCGACGTGGCCTGGGCGTAGCCGTCGGCGGTGTCGCCCCCGCCTTCCCCGTCCTGCACCGAGGCGCGGTGGATGCCGTCGAGCTGGGCGGTCGTGGCCCGGCTCGCCGCTCGCTGCCCGGTGGTCGACACGAGCACGTGCGTGGCGGCCTCCGTCGAGCAGTAGCCCGCGGCCTCCAGGCCCTCCCCCGCCTCGACGAATGCCGCCACGATCGCCGCCCGCTGGTCGGGCGTCGCCCCGGCGGTGCCATCGTCCCAATGATCGACGGGCGGCACCTCGGCCGCAGGTGCGAAGCCGGCGAACTCCGGGTCGGGCGGCCGGAGGGCCGCCGCCGCCAGCGCCCGCTCGACGAGCCCCTCCAGGCTGGCGGCATCGGTGCGCGTGGTCTGCGCCCGGGCCACCCTGCCGTCGACGGCCACGGTGAGCGTCATCGCCTCGAGATCCTCGGTGACGTTCTGGTGGATGCGGCTGTTGGCGAACCGTGTCAGTGACGACGTGCCCACCACCGCCGCGGCGACGGCCTCGGCCCGACCGGCGACGTATGCCAGGGCCTGCTCGCACGCGTCGGTCGCCAGCCGGGTGGAATCGGCGAGTTCGACCATCATCCGGACCGTAGTGTGGATGGGTGACACTCGCGAGCGGCGCCCGCGGCATCCGTGGCAATGGCATCGAGGTCGTCGCCTTCGACGGCGACGACACGCTCTGGCACAGCGAGAGCCACTTCGTCGACGCCCACGCCCGCTTCGTCGCCCTGGTCGCGCCCTACGTCGACGGCGATCCCCGGATGATCGACGAGCAGGTGGTCGCCACCGAGCGGGCCAACCTCGCCATCTACGGCTACGGCGCCAAGGCCTTCACGCTGTCGCTGATCGAGTCCGCCATCGAACTGACCGGCGGTCGCGTCACCAGCAGCGAGATCAGCGCCATCCTCGATCTGGGTAAGCGGCTGCTGGACCGGCCGGTCGAGCTCCTCGACGGCGTCGACGAGGTCGTCGCGCGGCTGGCCGACGACGGGTACCGCCTCATCGTCGTCACCAAGGGTGACCTGTTCCACCAGGAGTCCAAGGTCGCCGGCTCCGGCCTGGCGGACAGGTTCGCCCGGGTCGAGATCGTGTCGGAGAAGGACGTGGCCACCTACCGGCGGGTCATGGGCGAGGCCGGGGTGGCGCCCGAGCGCTTCCTCATGATCGGCAACTCGGTGCGCTCGGACATCCTGCCGGTGGTCGAGCTGGGCGGGCACGGCGCCCACCTGCCGTACGCCTACACCTGGGAGCTGGAGCACGTGCCGGACGCCGACGCCGAGCGCATGGGCTTCCACGAGCTGTCCTCGATCCGCCAGGTGCCCGAGCTGCTCGAGCGCCTGTCCTAGCGCACTCCCACCCGCACGTTCCGGAAGCGGGACGGGGCGGCGTGGTGGCCCGTGTGGCCGACTTGCAGGGGCTGGCCCTTCCCGCAATGCGGCACGCCCCACACGGTCCATTCGTCGGCGCCGCCCACCGCGTCGAGCGACGCCCAGAACGTCGGGCCGATCCCGGTGTACGTGGGGTTCTTGAGCATGCGGCCCAACCGGCCGTCCTTGATCTCCCAGCCGATCTCGCAGCCGAACTGGAAGTTGAGCCGCCTGTCGTCGATCGACCATGACCGGTTGGTCTGCATGTAGATGCCGTCGTCGGTGCCGGCGATCATCTCGTCGAGCGACGAGTCGCCCGGCCGGAGGCCCACGTTGGTCATCCGCACCATGGGCAGCCTTCCGGG
>JBOGHG010000094.1:0-14325 GCA_050744525.1 Acidimicrobiales bacterium
GTCAGGGGATCGACCTGGCCGTGCACCATCGAGTTGAACTGCTTGCCCCGCCGCGTCGACACCACGAACGAGCCCTCGGGCACCTGGGGCTCGGCGGGCTCGAGCGGCGTGAACCGGCCCTTGCCGGACGGTGTGGGGAACGCCCCGCCCGCCGCCAGGTGCCGGCCGCCCCACTGGACTGCGTCGCCGGTGTCGGCCAGCGTCTCGATGCCGGCGTACAGCGGCACCACGTCGGCGATCTCCCCCCGCAGCTGGGCATTGGCGGGCCACGAGAACGCCGCCCGCAGTTCGGGCCGCACCCGGTTGGCCACGTCGGCGAACAGCCGCCACTCGCTGCGGGCCTCGCCCACCTGGCGGGGGATCTCCGGGCTGAACACGATGCGCCGCTCCGTGGTGGTCTCGGTGCCTCCGCCCTCCTGCTCGTACCGCGTGGTGACCGGCAGCAACACCACGTCGTCGCCCTCGACGAGCATCTGCCGCGTCACGACCACGTCCTGGTGGACCCGCAGCGGCACCCGGCCCAGCGCCGCCTCCACCGCGGGAGGATCGGGCAGGACGTCGAGGAAGTTGCCGCCCGACATCCACAGCACGTCGATCTCGCCGCGGGCGGCGGCCTCGACCATCTCGGGGGCGGTGAGCCCCGGCCGGTCGGGAACCGGGAATCCCCAGGTGGTGGCCAGGGTGGCGGCGTGGTCCGGGTCGACGGGCAGGCCGCCCGGCAGGGCGGTGGCGTAGGCGCCCATCTCGGCGCCCCCCTGCACACCGGAGTGGCCGCGGATGGGCATGAGCCCCACCCCGTCGCGCCCCACGCTCCCCTGGGCCAGGGCGAGGTTGACGATCCCCCGCACCGTCTCGGCGGCCCCCCGGTGCTGGGTGATGCCCATCGACCACACGTGGATCGCTCCCCCGGCCTGCGCCAGTTCGTCGACGAACGATTCGAGCGTGGGCCGGTCGACCCCGGCGAGCGCGAGCAGGTGGTCGGGGTCCTGGCGGGCAAGCGCCGCGGCCACCTCGTCGAAGCCCTCGGTGTGGGCGTCGACGAAGCCCCGGTCCACGGCACCCCGGGCGATCAGCCGCTGCAGCGCGGCGTTGGCCAGCGCCACGTCGCCGCCCGGCCGCACCGGGACGTGGAGGTCGCACATCTTGGTGCCGAACAGCGCCGATTCGACGTTGGACGGCACCCAGTACCGCTCGAGCCCGGGCTCCAGGTACGGGTTGACGACCACCACGCGACAGCCCCGCCGGCGCGCCAGGTACAGGTACTTCATGAACACCGGCTGGTTGTTGGCGGGGTTCGAACCCCACAGCACCACGAGCGGCGCCTCGATCACGTCCTGGAACGAGCAGGTGGTGGCGGCCACGCCCACCGTCTGCTTCAGGCCCACGGTCGAGGGGGCGTGGCAGACCCGGGCCGCCGAGTCGATGTTGGCGATCCCCAGCGCGCGGGTCGCCTTGGCGGCCACGTAGTAGGTCTCGTTCGTGATGCCGCGACTGGTGAGGTAGAGAGCGGTCCGATCGGGAGGCGCGTCGCGCAGGCCGCCCGCCAGCACCGACAGCGCCTCGTCCCACGCCACCCGGCGGAACCCGGCCTCGCCCCGTCGGCGGCGCAGGGGATGGCCCAGCCGTCCCAGCGCCCGGAGCTGCCCGCCGGTGCGTGACCGCAGCGGTGCCACGTCGGACAGCACCAGGGGATCGATGGCGTCGGCGGTGTTGAGCTCGAGCAGGTCGAGGCGCGTGGTGCAGAGGTGGACGCCGTCGATCGTCCAGTCGTGGAGGCCGGCGACGCCCAGGGCACAGCCGTCGCACGCACCCTTGGTCAGGACCTGGTAGGCGTAGGCCGGATGGGCCCGGTTGGCCCAGGCCACGCGGGCCATGTCGCGATAGTGGTTGGGCTTCTGCTCGCCCAAGCCGTTGGGGCGCCATCCGGCCCACAGCTTGGGGTTCCAGCCCGTGAACTGCTCGCGCAGCGACACGGGTCAGCGCCCCCGCGTCGAACGTGCGGCGGATGGGGCGGCCAGGGCGTCTTCAACCGCCGCAGGCTCGTCGTGTCGAGACAGCTCCTCGGGTGCGTAGACGTTGAGGCGCCCGCCGCGGGCGAAGCCGCAGAGCGTCATCCCGGCCAGGCGGGCGGCGCTCACCGCCAGCGACGAGGGGGCGCTGACGGCCACCACCGTGGAGAAGCCGGCGGCCCACGCCTTCTGGACGATCTCGAAGCTGGCCCGCCCGCTGACGTAGAGACCGAACCCGGTGGCGGGCAGCCGGTCGTCCAGCAGCAAGCGCCCCACGACCTTGTCGACGGCGTTGTGGCGACCGATGTCCTCGCGGCCGAGCACGGGGGCGCCGTCACGGTCGAACGCCACCGCCGCGTGCACGGCCCCGGTGGCGCCGAAGAGCTGCTGGGTGGACGTGACCGTTTCGGGCACCCGCGCCAGGATCTCGAGCGGGAAGGGCGCCGTGGGTGGCAACGGGTGCAGCCGCTCGCGCAGCTCGTCGATGGCGGTGCTGCCGCACATGCCGCACGCCGACGTGGTGGTGGTCAGCCGCGGCCGGGGTGGCGGCGCCAAGCCGCCGGTCTCGACGGTGACGACGTTGAACTCGCTGTCGACCGCAGATCCCGTCCCGCAGTACCGGCACTGGCGCACGGGTGCCTGGGGCCCCAGGAGCCCCTCGGTGTGGCAGAACCCGGCCGCCAGCTCGAAGTCGTGGCCGGGGGTGCGCATCGTCGTCGACACCGGCACGCCGTCGAGCTGGATCTCGAGTGGCTCCTCGACGATCAGCTGGTCGGGCCGGCGGGTCAGACCGCTGCCGTCGTAGCGGTGCGTTAACACCTTGGCGGTACGCCCCCGTGGCACGCCGTCGAGCGTATCCGTGGCTAGTCCTGGCTAGTCCACCCGGCGCAGGGTGGCGTGCAGGTGGTGCTGGTGGGATTGGCCGACCGCGCCCATCGCCAGGTCGTAGCGCAGAGTGTCGCCGAGCACCTCGACGTCGCGCTGGAGCGTGAGAACAGACTTGGCCGTGCCCGAGCAGGCCACCGCCGTCGACCGGAGGTGCAACCGGACTCCGTCCCCAAGGGCCTCGACGGTTCCCTCCTCGATCTCGACGACGCCGGTCGGGTGCGCCATCACCAGCTCCACCCGCCCCGCACCGGCGGGCCGCCAGTACCCGGCCTCGGCGTGCGCCGGCATGCCGGTCGCCAGGTTGACGGTCGCCTGCCGGTAGGCCAGGAACGGCTTGCCCACCTGGGTGAAGCTGATCTCCTCGGAGTACCGGAAGGGCTCGATGGTCGGGTAGCTGCCCTCGCCCTCGCCCCGCCAGGTGCCGAGCAGGGCGACCAGCGGCTGAAGGTCGGGATGCGCGGGCGGGCTCACGACCGCACGGTACCCCGCGGCTCGGCCCCGGCAGCCGGCATATCCGAGGCAATAGGGTCCGCCTGGACATGGTCGAGGCAATACGGTCCGGGGGCCGGACCTCATTGCCTCGAGAGCGCCGGCACGGCCCCTATTGCCTCGGAAGACCCGCCCCCGGCGCTCGGCCGAGCGAGCGCTATCCCGGTGGGGGCAGGGTCCGGCACGGCCCGCCCGCACAGGTGTCGACCAGCTTGCCCCGTTCGAGGAACGTCGTGGCGACGGTGAGCACCTCGAGCTGGTCGCGGCCCTGGCCGTGGGGGTCGGTGCCGGCCCGGTTGGGCACGTTCTCGAGCGGCGGTGCCGGGGTGCCGAAGTCCCACACCACCAGGTAGGAGCCGCGCTTGGCGGGCAGGCGCCGTGTCGTGTCGATGTCCCAGAACGGCTCCACGTCCGGGCTGCGCCCCGGGGCCAGGCCCGGCGCCCGCAGCTCGGCGTCGATCGTGCGGGCCATCACCTCGGTGGCGACGTTGGCCACCTGATGGTCCCCGAACGCCTCGAACAGCATCACCCGGTGCTTCGGGGTCCGCCGGTAGGGGTGCTGGGTCAGGTGCTGGGCGTAGCCGTTGTTCTCGCCCCGGTCCCACAGCATCTGCGCCAGCAGGATGGTGAGCTGGCGGTCGATCCAGTCTGGGTAGTTGGGGTCGAAGACCACGGCGAACGGGTCGAAGTCGACGCTGCGGTCGAGCAGGGTCGAGTAGTTCATGGCCGGCACGCCGAGGAAGGCCCGCTCCCAGTCCTGGGCCACGGCGGTGACCGCGCCGCCGAGGATGCCGCCCTGGCTCACGCCGTTGAACGTGAGCTTGCGCAGGTCGAGCAGCGGCGTGCCGTCGGCGGCCTGGAACGCCGGATCGGACGAGAACCCGTTGCGATGCTTCATCAGCCGGCCCAGGAACAGGAAGTTCAGCATCGACTGCTGCAGCCGGTCGGGGATGCTGCGGAACGCCGACATGTCGCCCAGCGCCGTCAGCACCACGCCGATGTCCTCCTCGGACATGCCGATCCACCAGGTGGCGCACGTGGTGGTGTTGGTGACGCGGGCGTAGCGTGAGCTCGCCCCCAGGGCCTCGCGCGCCGATCCGAGCAGGCCATGGCCGTACAGCATCATCCGGGTCGGGTTGGCGGTGCCGTCCGCGTCGATTGCCGACGTCGGGACGGTGCAGATGAAGCGGGCCGTGTAGGTCCCGTTGCGGGCGGGGATCGGCGAGCTCTCCGGCCCGGTGCCGTTGTTGAGCACGGCCCCGGGCTCCCCGCCGCCGGTGAGGTAGCTGGGCACCTGGAACGTGCCGGACACCTCGCGGGCCAGGTTGGCCCGGGTGCTGGGCAGGTTGCTGGTGACGGTGAAGCGGGGCGCCGCTCGGCCCAACCGGCGGAACGCGTCGTCGCGCATGGCCAGCAGGCGCTCGGACAGGCTCTCCTCGCTGGCCACGGTGAAATCCCAGGCCAGCACCAGCTCGTCGCGGTCGACTCGTGCATGTCGAAGGAGGCTGCGGAACAGGCCGTCCATGTGGGCGCGCCGGTCCTCGACGGCGTCGACGCCGGTGTCGAGCCGGTCGCGGTAGGCACGGAACACGTCGCTCGGCCCGATGGGCTGGCCGGCCGTGTCGACCACGTTGCGGATGGCGACGATGTAGCGGTGCCCCTCGCGGAAGTTCGCCGCCGGGCGAACGAACAGCAGCCGGTGGGCGTCGTCCGGGGCCCGGCTGTCGAGCTCGGCCCAGTAGGGGTGGCGCCGGCCCGTCCTGGCGTCGATGACGACGATCGGCGCGTCGCGATCCAATGAGCTGCCCATGTCTGTGATCGGTGCCGCGCCGCTGGCGGCCAGGTCGATCCCCGGCAGCAGGGCGACGAGCGCCGACCCCGGCGAGAACCCGTCGTTGCGGTTGAGCTCTGTCGGATCGATGTGGACGGCGGCGGCGTTGGCGGGCGTGGCGTCCGGGGCGAGGTCGACACGGCGCCCGGTCCCGGTGGAGCGGTCGCGGACGGTGAAGTGGTCGTTCGGGAACGGCAGCAGGCAGCGCTCGCCGCCCAGGGGGTCGCAGCTCTCCGGGTTGGTCGGCAGATCCACGTCGATCGAGCCGGCGTAGGGATAGCGACCGTGACCACGGCCGTGGCCTTCCCGGTCACCCCCCGATGCCGCTACCGCGGGCACGGCCGCGCTCGCGGCGACCAGCCCGGCCGCGAGCGCCATCATCATCCGGCGAGCGCGCCCCCTGCATCCGATGATCATCGCTATCCCCCACGCACGACGACGGACCCAGAACGCTAGCTGACCCCAGGCCAACTTCGGCTGACCGTGGCCTGACGTGCGTCGCCACTCGCGGCATGCTCTGCTCGTGGGGGAAGAGCCGTTCGAGCCGCCGCCGCTGACGGTTCCCCGCCTGCTGGCCCGCGGGCTCGCCCTGCACTGCCCGGTGTGTGGTGGGGGACGGCTGTTCCGCCGATGGTTCATCATGCGGGAGCGCTGCCCCCGCTGCGGCTTCCGGCTCGAGCGGATCGAGGGCCACTGGCTGGGCGCCCTGGGGATCAACACCATCGTCACGTTCGGCGCCGTGCTGGTCGCGGTCGTCGCCGGCTTCCTCGCCACCTATCCGGGACCGGCGGCCCCGGCGGTGGCGGCCGTGGTGGCCACGGCGGTCATCGTCCCCCTCGCCTTCTTCCCGTGGTCCAAGACGGTGTGGAGCGCCATCGATCTCGCCATGCGCCCGCTGGAGCCCGACGACGACGTCGATCCCCGCTGGATCCCACCGGCCCACCACCACGAGGCGTGACGGGAGCCGGCACTAGATGAGCCCGACGAGGTGGGCCTGGTCGTTGAAGCGCACCAGCTCCCAAGAGCTCGCCGGCAGGCGGTACGGGCTGGCGCCGTGGCGCCACTCGGTGATCGACGCGTTCTCGGGGCTGAACCAGGCGCGCTGGACGTCCGGGTCCCGGCTGAGCGCCAGCCAGCGGATCATCGAGTGCACTATGACGCCGCCGTGGCACGCCACGACCACCGTCGATCCGCCGTGCCGCTCGACCAGGCCGTCGATGCCGCCGGCCACCCGGTCGGCCATCTCGCGCCAGGTCTCGCCGCTCGGGTCACGGCGCAGGTCGGGGTGCCAGCCGTCGGCGGGGAAGGGGTAGAGCCGGTCGTACTCCTCCCAGGGCAGCCCGTCGCCCTCGCCCGGATGGTGCTCACAGAACCCGCAGTCCTGGATGACGTCGGCGTCGCCGAACGCCGGCGCCAGGATCTCCGCCGTCTCCACCGCCCGCGGCATCACGCTGGCGTAGAGGGCCGCCACCTCACCCAGCTCACCGGTCGCCTTCCACCGGTCGCGCAGGGTCTCGACCTGCAGGCGCCCCCGGGCCGACAGCCCGCGGCAGCCGTTGTGACCCCCCACGATCCCGAGCTCCTGCGCCTGCGACTCCCCATGGCGCACCAACACGATCCTGGTTCCGTCCATAACAGGACCACGCTACCGGCACGTGGGAGACGCGGGACCGCCGCCCCTCGGGGCGGCGGCCATGGCGATGAATGTGGTGGGCTGGTTGCGGCCGGCGGATCAGAAATCTTCCATGCCGCCGCCACCCGGCATCGCGGCGGGAGCCTTCTCCTCGGGCTTGTCGGCGATGACGGCCTCGGTGGTGAGGAACAGGGCCGCGATCGAGGCCGCGTTCTGCAGCGCCGAGCGGGTCACCTTGGCGGCGTCGATGATGCCGGCCTTGGTCAGGTCCTCGTAGTCGCCGCTGGCGGCGTTGAGGCCCTCGGACACGCCCTCGAGCGCCCGGACCCGCTCGGCCACCACGCCGCCCTCGTGGCCGGCGTTGACCGCGATCTGCTTGAGCGGCTCCTCGAGCGAGCGGGCGACGATGCGGGCACCCGTGGAGTCGTCGCCCGACAGGCTGTTGACCAGCTCATCGACCTTGGACTGTGCCCGCAGGAGGGTCACGCCACCGCCGGCGACGACGCCCTCCTCGATCGCGGCCTTGGTGGTCGACACCGCGTCCTCGATGCGGTGCTTCTTCTCCTTGAGCTCGACCTCGGTGGCGGCACCGACCTTGAGCACCGCGACCCCACCCGACAGCTTGGCCAGCCGCTCCTGCAGCTTCTCGCGGTCGTAGTCGGAGTCGGTGTTGTCGATCTCGTTCTTGATCTGGCCGATGCGCCCCTTGATCTCGTCCTCGGAACCGGCACCCTCGACGAGGGTGGTCTCGTCCTTGGTGACGATGACCTTCTTGGCCCGACCCAAGAGGTCGAGCGTGGTGTTCTCGAGCTTGAGGCCGACCTCCTCGGTGATGACCTGACCGCCGGTGAGGATGGCCATGTCCTGCAGCATCGCCTTGCGGCGCTCACCGAAGCCGGGCGCCTTGACGGCGGCCGACTTGAACGTGCCGCGGATCTTGTTGACCACGAGCGTGGCCAGGGCCTCGCCCTCGACGTCCTCGGCGACCACCACGAGCGGCTTGCCGGCCTGCATGACCTTCTCGAGCACGGGCAGCAGGTCACGCACGTTGGAGATCTTGGAGCCCACGAGGAGGATGTGGACGTCGTCGAGGACCGCCTCCATCCGGTCAGGGTCGGTGACGAAGTAGGGCGAGATGTAGCCCTTGTCGAAGCGCATGCCCTCGACCAGGTCCATCTCCATGCCGAAGGTCTGGGACTCCTCGACGGTGATGACGCCGTCCTTGCCGACCTTGTCGATGGCCTCGGCGATCATCTCGCCGATCTCGGGATCGGCGGCGGAGATGCCGGCCACTTGGGCGATCTGGTCCTTGGAGTCGACGTCGACCGCCAGGTCGGCTATCGCCTCGACCGCCTCGACGACCGCGGCCTCGATGCCCTTCTTCAGGGACATCGGGTTGGCCCCGGCGGCGACGTTGCGCAGGCCCTCGCGCACCATCGACCATGCCAGCACGGTGGCGGTGGTGGTGCCGTCACCGGCGACGTCGTCGGTCTTCTTGGCGACCTCCTTGACCAGCTCGGCCCCGATCTTCTCGTAGGGGTCCTCGAGCTCGATCTCCTTGGCGATCGACACGCCGTCGTTGGTGATCGTGGGGGCGCCCCACTTCTTGTCGAGGACGACGTTGCGGCCCTTGGGGCCGAGGGTGACCCGTACGGCGTCGGCCAGCTTGTTCATGCCGGACTCGAGGCTGCGACGGGCCTCCGTGTCGAAAGCGATGATCTTCGGCATCCCTGAATCCCTCCGTTGGGCACGGGGTTAGCACTCGATTGATGTGAGTGCTAGCCAGTCAAGCACCTCGGATCAGCACTCGCAACACGTGAGTGCTAACCCGACGGGGGTACGGAGCGGGCCTCAGCCGCCGGCGACGGCGGGGATGATCGACACCTCGGATCCATCGGGGACGGGGGTGTCGAGGCCCTCCAGGAACCTGATGTCGTCGTCGGCCACGAACACGTTGACGAAGCGTCGCAGGTTGCCGTCGTCGTCGAGGAGCCGGTCGGCGAAGCCGGGATGAATCTCGTCGAGGCTGGCGAGCACGTCGCGCACGTTGGATCCCTCCGCCGGTACCTCGGACTTGCCCGCCGTGAGGGTGCGCAGCGTGGTCGGGATGCGGACGGAGATGCTCATGAAGAGGTGGTCCTTCGTTCCTGAGGGCGGGGCGATCGTAACCAACGGCCAGGGGTTGGCAGCCATTCCGGCCCAGCGGCGCGAACCCCGTGGAACCGGCGCCGATTTCTTGCGGTGCTCGCAAGAAACCAACGCCGGAACGGTCGAACGAACGCCCTGACGGCCCAGGCCGGTTCACCTCGGGGCGGCGAGGACCTCCGCGGCCACGGCCTCGATGCAGGCGAGCGTGTCGGCATGGGCGCGCCCGCGGCCGAAGCGCTCCACCAGCGACACGACCTCCAGGCCCTTGCCGGGTGCATCGAGGTCGTCGACCACCTCGCCGACGATGGCCACGCACGGGACGCCGAGGGGCGCCGCCAGCCCGACCACGCCGCCGACCACCTTGCCCTCGAACGACTGCTGGTCGAGGAACCCCTCGGCCGTGATCACCAGGTCGGCGCCCTCGACCAGGTCGTGGAGGCCGAGCTCGTCGGCGACCACCTCGAAGCCCGGCACGAGTGACGCGCCGGCGACGGCGAGCCCGCCCGCCAGGCCACCGGCGGCGCCGGCGCCGTCGAGGTCCCGCACGTCGACGCCGTAGTCGGACCGGTAGACGTCGGCCAGGCGGTCCAGCCGACGGCGGAGCAGCTCCACCTGGGCCGGCGACGCGCCCTTCTGCGGTGCGAACACCTCGGCGGCGTCGACGAAGTGGGTGCGGACGTCGCAGAGCGCCACCAGCTCGAGGCCGCCCAGCCGATGCAGCGGGTACAACGCCCGCAGCGCACCCAGCCCTCCATCGGTGGTCGCCGATCCGCCCAGGCCCACCAGCACCCTGCGGGCGCCGCTGTCGACGGCGGTGCCGATCAGCTCGCCGGTTCCCACGGTCGATGCCGCGACGGGGTCGTTGCCGTCGGGGCCACCGACCAGCCCCAGCCCCGACGCCTGCGCCATCTCGATCACCGCCGTGCGCCCGTCGAGCCGCCACTCGGCGCTGGCCGGATCGCCGAGGGGCCCGGTCACCGAGGCGGTGCGGTTGGGCCCGCCCAGCACCTCGAGCATGCCCTCCCCGCCGTCCGCGAGTGGCACCTCGTCGCAGGCCCAGCCGGCGACCGCGGCCGCACGCCCCAACGCCCCCGCCACGTCGCGCGCCGTGGCGGTTCCCCGGAGCTTGTCGGGCGCGGCGATCACGCGCATGACGCGACAGTGTGGCGCAATCCGTCGTACGGGCCCGGCCGAGACGCCCCACTAGCCTCGACCACCCGTGGATCGCCCCGTCGTCATCGTGTCCAACCGCGGCCCCCTGTCGTTCCGGCGCGACGAACGGGGCGACCTGGTCGTGACGCGGGGGGCGGGGGGGCTCGTGTCGGGTCTCCGGCCGGTCGTCGCCGATACCGGCGCGACCTGGATCGCCGCCGCCATGTCCGACGGCGATCACGAGGCGGCGGCCAAGGGCGTGATCGACGCCGATGACTTCCGCGTCCATCTCGTGGCCCTCGACCGCGAGGCGTTCAGGCTGGCCAACGACGTGGTGAGCACCCAGGTGCTGTGGTTCGTCCACCACGGGCTCTACGACCTGCCGCGGGCGCCGGCGTTCGGGCGCGACCTGCGCGACGCCTGGCTCGCCTATCGCCACGTCAACGAGGCGTTCGCTGACGCCGTGGCCGAGGATGCCCCCGAGGGGGCGGCCGTGCTCGTGCAGGACTACCACCTCAGCCTCCTGGGCGTGGGCCTGGCAGAGCGCCGGCCCGACCTGGCGGCGGTGCACTTCAGCCACACCCCGTTCGCCACCCCGACGTGGTTGGGGGTGCTCCCCAGGCACGTGAGCGGCGAAGTGCTGTCGAGCCTCGCCGCCCACCGGGCCTGCGGGTTCCACTCCCGGCGCTGGGCCGACGACTTCCTGGCCTGCTGCCGCACCACCCTGGCCCTGGCCCCGGCGACGTTCGTCTCGCCGCTGCCCGCCGACGCCGACGACCTGCGGCGCGTCGCCTCGTCCCCGGCCTGCGAGGGCGCCCTGGCCGAGATCGAGGACCAGGTCGGCGACCGGTCGGTCATCGCCCGTGTGGACCGCATCGAGCTGTCCAAGAACCTGCTGCGCGGGTTCCAGGCCTACGACGACCTGCTCGAGCACCAGCCGGGATGGCGGGAGCGGGTGGTGTTCCTGGCGTCGTGCTATCCGTCGCGCACCGGCGTGCCCGCCTACGTCGAGTACCAGCGGGACGTCGAGGCCCTGGTGGACCGGATCAACGAGCGCTGGGCCACTCGCGGATGGACCCCCATCGTCTACGACACCAGCGACGACTACCCGCGCTCGGTGGCGGTGCTGCGGCGGGCCGACGTGCTCCTGGTCAACCCCATCCGTGACGGGCTCAACCTGGTGGCCAAGGAGGCGGCGATCGTCAACCAGCGCGACGCCGTGCTGTGCCTGTCGGCCGAGGCCGGGGTGTGGGACGAGCTCAGCGACGCTGTGGTACAGGTGCAGCCGTTCGACGTGGCCGGAACGGCTGACGCCCTGGTGAAGGCGCTGGGTATGGACGCCGCCGAGCGGCGCGCGCGGGCGGAGCTGCTCCAGCGGCTGGCGCTGGCGCGCCGGCCGGCCGACTGGCTGTCCGATCAGCTGGCGGCCGCCGACGGCTGAGCCCGAACTGGCGAACCGGTTGTAGCTATGCGGTTTTGTGCCGCGTAGCTACAACCAGTTCGCGGAGGAGGTCGAGCACCGCGTCCGGGCCGTCGAGCACGATGTCGGCGCGGTCGACGAGGTCGCCCGGGGCCTCGGCGCTGGCGACCGCCACCCGCACGGCGTGCACCCCGCGGTCGTCCAGGCGGTCCAGCGCGTCGAACGCCGGGAGGTCGCCCCGGTCGTCGCCCACGAAGCACACGGCGTCGACATCGGTGACCAGCCCCGCCACGGCCGTCCCCTTGTCCGCCGCGACCGGCGGGTGCAGTTCGACGGACATGCGGGCCCGGCGCATCACCAGCCCCGACCGCTCCGCCTGCGCCTCCGCCCAGGCGAGCACGGCGGCCTCGAGCTCCGGACGCTGCCGGTAGTGCAGCGTGAGCGACAGGCCCTTGGGCTCCGCCGTCATGCCCACCGGCCCGTCCTTCTGGGCGCGACGGGCGGCGTCGGCGACCGCCTCCCGCCAGCCGCCCGCGCCCGCGTGGTCGGAGCGCACGCCGTCGCTGACCGTCTCGAGGCCGTAGAGCCCCGAGATGACCACACCGGCCGGCAGCAGCGGCTCCAGGAACGAGGCCGGGCGCCCCGACACCACCGCCACGACTGCGAACCGCTCGGCCAGCGCTTCGAGCACCTCGCCGGCCCCGGCCAGCGGCCGGGCGTCGGCGGGCACGTCGACGATGGGCGAGAGCGTGCCGTCGAAATCGAGCAGCAGCGCCGCCCGGCCGGGCCGCTCGAGAAACGGCGCCAGCACGCTCAGCGTCAGCCCCCGGCGATATCTGTGCCGAGCAGCACGACGAGCTGCGCCCCGCCGGGATCGACGGGCGGTTGGGCGGGCATGGCCGTCACGCCGTCGGCGGGTGCACCGAGCGCCTCGGCCAGGGCCCGGGCTTCGCCCTCGAATCCGTCGACGAAGAGCACCTGGGTGGCGTCGAGCTGCTGGCCCTCGGGGCCGTTGGTCGGATCGGCCGTCTGGTACCCGGCGGTCGCGAGCTGCTGCGTGCGCTCGCCGGCGGCGCCCTCCACCCCGGCGACGTTGGCCACCCGCACCACGACCTCCGCAGGCTCCCGCACCGGTGCCGCGGTGGTGGTCGTCTCGCCTGCGTCGTCGGCCGCCGTCGTGTCGGTCTGTTCGCCGTCGGCGGCCGTCGTCTCGGTGGGGGCGGTGGCGACATCGTCGGAGGGCGCGCTGTCCTCCAGAGCCCGCAGCAGGAACAATCCGAGCACCACGGCCGCCGCGACCAGGACGATCCCCCGGGCCGGGCTGGACCGGGCGGACAACGGTCCCTCGGTCGGTGGTCGCTCGGTCTGCATGCGGGGCCTCCTATCGCCCGTGCCCGTGGGTGGTGCGGCCCACGAAGCGGGCCCGGCGGCGCTGGAGCCGCGTCCGGCGCAGCCGGTGCACGACCAGGGGGTCGTACGCCACGGCGTCGGGATCGTCGAGCAGGGCGTTCAGCAGTCGGTAGTAGCGGGTCGGCGACAGGTTCAGATGCTCACGGATTCCGGCGCTCTTCGGCGCCGCGAGCATCCACCAGCACCGCTCGAAGTCGAGGATCGCCCGGTCACGATCGGTCAGGGACACTCGGACAAGGCTGGCGTGGCGACTTCTCCAATGCAAGCACCCTCCGTGGGGAGCGCAGCCGGGTGGCGATATCGTCGCGCCGCCGCCCGAGTAGCTCAGCCGGCAGAGCAGGCGCCTTGTAAGCGTCAGGCCGCGGGTTCGATTCCCGCCTCGGGCTCCGTCGGTCCGTCGTGCAGGCGCCGGCGCGGTCAGCGCCGCCGGGCGATCTCGAAACAGGCCAGCGCGGCCGCCGCCGACACGTTGAGCGAGCCCAGGCGGCCGTGCATGGGGATGGCCACCAGCTCGTCGCAGCGCTCGCGGACGAGGCGCGACAACCCGCGCCCCTCCGCCCCGAGCACCACGCACACGGGACCGTCCGGACCCGTCAGGTCGTAGAGCGACGTGGCCGCCCGTCCCTCGAGGCCGACCGCGTACACGCCGGCGTCACGCATCCGCGCCAACGCCGCCGGCAGGCCGCCGACCACCGCGATTGGCAGGTGCTCCACCGCACCGGCCGCCGCCTTGGTGGCCGCAGGGGTGACGTGGACGGCCCGATGCCGCGGCAGCACCACCCCGGTGACGCCGGCGCACTCGGCGCACCGCAGGATCGCACCGAGGTTCCGGGGGTCGGTCACGCCGTCCAGGGCGACGAGGAACGGCGGCACGGGCCCGTCGTGCCCCCCGGCGCGGGCCGTCGTGTCGTCCGGCCGGCGGCGGCCGGCAACCAGGTCGTCGAGGTCGGCCTCGGGGAGCGGCGCCGCCAGGGCCAGGACCCCCTGGGGCGCCTCGCTCCGGGCCTGGGCGGCGAAGCGCCCGCGGCCGACGACGTTCAGGTGTACCCGGTTGGATTCGGCCAGCTCGCGAATGTCGCGGAGGATCGACGCGTCGCCGCCGTCGTTCTCCAGCCACACCTCGCGGACCCGGCGGGTGCCCGCCACCAGCAGCTCACGGACCGCTTGGCGGCCCTCGACCTGGTCACCGCCCAACCCCCGCCCGGACGAGCTGACGCGGCCCCGCCGACCGGCGGTGATGGGCGCCGGCCGGCCCCGCCCGGTCGACCTGGTGGGTGGCGGCGCGCTGCGTCCCCCGCTGCCGGTCCCCCGATCGCGGCCGCCGGGAGCCCGGCCGCTCCCGCCC
>JBOGHG010000095.1:0-14292 GCA_050744525.1 Acidimicrobiales bacterium
CGCCGCGGCGCCGGCGCCCCGCGGCGCGAGGGCGCGGCCCATGGCGAGGGTCGACCGGGGCGGATGTGGGAGCCGAGCCGGGACCCGATGCTCCCCGAGGACCAGGACGACCACCGCCGCCCAGGTCAGGCCCAGAGTGATCGCCATCATCGGCGCTCCCCTCGCGTCAGCCGTGCCATCCACCACGCGCCGACGGCGTCGAGGCCCAACCCAGCGGCGAGGCAGGCCCAGCCGGCCCGCGAGTGCAGCAGAAAGCGGCCCGCGGCTGCGTCGCTCATGCCGAGCAGCAGCGCGAACAGCAGCGGCGCCGCCGACAGGACCACGGCGCTGGTGCGGGCCTGCGACGCGAGTGCCCGACGTTCGGCGCTGAGCTCGAGGTGCTCGCGCAGTGTGCTCGCCACCCCGTCGACGGCACGCGCCGGCGCGACGCCGACGACGGTCGCCAGGACCAAGGCCGTGGCCGCGAGGCGCGTCCCAGGCTCGTCGTGCTCTCGGGCCCAACCGTCGAGCACCGCTGCCATCGGCTGTCCCCGGCTGGCGCCGAGCGCCAACGCGGCGAGCTCGGGGCCGAGGGGATCGGATGTGGCGCGACCGGCTTCACCCAGCGCTACCGGGAGCGAGGATCCCGAGCGCAGGGCGCCCGCCAGCCGCTCCAGTGCCTGCGGGAGCTGGTTCCGTCGTTGGACCAGCGCTCGGGCACGTCGCTGGCGGCCGACGACGAAAGGTGTGACCGCCAGCCCGATCAGGGCGAAGGCCAGGCTGGCCGGCCCCAGGACGAGGACGGCAACCGTGGTGCCCGCACCACCGGCGAGCACGGCCGCGGGTGGGACTGTGGCGGGCCATCGGGACGCGTCGTCACTGGTCCGCACCGAGCACAGCGTGGTGGCGACACGCGCCCGCACGCGCTGCGACGTCCACCATGCGTGGAATGACCAGGCGGCCAGCACGGACAGGCAGGCCGCCACGAGCGGCACGTGCAGCGTCATGTCCCCTCCCGGATGTCCGGTGCCCCGGGGACGTCGACAACGTCGCTCGTGCCGCCGCGACCGCCCGTGGCCCAGACGGCGACGTCCGGGCGACGCGCCGGGCGGGTGGGATGGGCGACACACCTGCGACCGATTGCCAGGGGCCGGGTAGCGACCGCATGTCCGGTCCCCGAGACGACCTCGGCAACCTCGGCAACCAGCCGCGCCCCGCTCGCACGGCGGACAACGCGCACCAGCAGGTCGACGGCGCCGAGGACCTGCTCGCGAAGAGCCGCCAGGGGCAGATCGATCGAGCCCATCAACGCCATCGTCTCGATGCGGCGGAGGGCATCGGCGGTGCCGTTGGCATGGACCGTCGACAGCGACCCGTCGTGGCCAGTGTTCATCGCCTGGAGCATGTCCAGGGCCTCCGCCCCCCGGACCTCGCCGACCACGATGCGGTCGGGCCGCATGCGAAGGGCAGCCCGGACGAGCTCGCGGACCCCGACTCCGGCGAGCCCGTCGGGGCTCGCCGGGCGGGTCTCCAGGCGGACGACGTGCTCGCCCGGCAGGCGGAGCTCGGCCGTGTCCTCGACCGTGACGACGCGTTCACCGAACGCCAGTTGGCCACAAAGAGCGTTGAGCAGGGTGGTCTTGCCGGCTCCGGTGCCCCCGCAGACGACCATGTTGAGGCCGGCATCGACGGCGGCCGCCAGCAGGTCGGCGACCCCGGGGGAACAGAACTCCCCGAGCGGGATGGTGGCGGCGCCGAAGCGGCGGATGGTGACCGCCGGTCCGTCGACGGCGAGCGGAGGCAGCACCACGTGGACACGCGACCCGTCGGGGAGCCGGGCGTCGACGACGGGGCTCGTTCGGTCGGCCCGGAGGCCCAGCGGCGCCACCACCCGCTCGACGAGCAAGTCGATCGCGGGTCGATCGAGCTCGAGGTCGGTGCGCTCGATCCGGCCCGACCGTTCGACCCACACCGGGCCGGGCCCGTTGACGAGCACGTCGTTCACTAGTGGGTCGGCGAGCAGTGGCTCCAGTGGCCCCATGCCGCCGATGCGGGCCCGCACCCGAGACACCACCCCGGCCACCCGGTCGGCGCCGAGCAGTGGTGCCTCCCTGCGCACCAGCTCGGCCAGAGCCGGATCATCGAGCTGCCGGTCGGTCGACGACGCCAGCACCCGGCGGTGCACCCGGGCATCGAGCTCGACGACATCGTGCGGCCGGTCATGCGGCATGGCGCAGCCCCCGCTCCAGTGATCGGGGCAAGCGGCCGGCCATGAGGCCGGAGTCGACGGCACGGGCGACCGCCGGGTCGGCTTCGATCTCGGCCCGCACGGGCGCGCGGACGGCCGATTCGACGTCTTGACGCGAAAGCGTGCGCCCCGGCTCACGAATCACCACGACCTCGGACGGTCGGAGTGGTGATGCCGTCGCTCGTCGCAGGGCCAGGTAGCACGGCCGGAGGACGAGGATGGACCGCTGGGCGCCGCCGACGACGGCCGCCACCACCCGCTCGGTGGTCCCGCAGTCGACCACGACCGGTCGCGGCCCCCGGTCGAGCAGTGAGGCCAACACGGCTGCCCGCTCGGGCAGGAGTGGCCCTGAGCCCCGGGGCAACAGCGTCAGGCCCGGGGTGGCGTCGACCTCGAGCCGCGCCAGCCCGTCGGCGGGCACGTCGTCGCCGGCCGACAGCCAGCCGGCGAGGCCGGGGCTGTCGGGTTCGGGCAGGCCGAGGACCGCGGGGCCGTCGCCGGCGAGATCGGCCAGCACGACGCCGGGCCCGCCCCGGCGGGCGAGGAGCAGAGCGAGCGATGCGGCGACGACTGTGGTGCCGACGCCGCCCTTGACCGACCAGCAGGCGACGAGCATGGGGAGACCTCCGCGACGAAGGGGCACAGGGGGAAGTCGGGAGGCCGCCGGCGCCGTCGGGCCGGGCCCGACGATCGGCGAGATCGTGAGGCTACACAAGAAGCCCTGAGGTGTCAAAACAGCGGGCGGTTGGCACAAAGGCATTCAAACCGGGTGGAACGCTCCCAAAGATCTGGAGCGGCACGGAACCGGATCTGGTGGCTCCGCCGTTAGGGTCGCCTGCCGTGAACCCGCGTTCCGCCGTCTTCTTCGACCTCGACAAGACGGTGATCGCCAAGGCCTCGATGGTGGCGTTCAGCGGTCCCCTGCACCGAGCCGGGCTGCTGTCGCGGCGGATGCTGCTCCGGGCCGCCTGGGGCCAGCTCGTCTACGCCCAGTTCGGGGCGTCGCACGCCAAGCTCGCCAAGATGCGCGATTCGGTTCTACGGCTCACGCGGGGGTGGGACCAGGCCGAGATCAGCGCCATCGTGCGCGAGACGCTGGTGGAGGTGGTCGAGCCCATCGTGTTCGACGAGGCGCTCGACCTGATCCGTGAGCACCGAGCCGCCGGGCGCAAGGTGTTCATCGTTTCGGCCTCGCCCGAGGAGATCGTTGCGCCACTGGCGCAGTTCCTCGACGTCGACGAGGCGCTGGCCACTCGAGCCGAGCTCGACGCCGACGGCCGCTACACGGGGCGGACCGAGCGCTACTGCTACGGGCCCGAGAAGGTGGTGGCGATGCGGGAAGCCGCCCGCCGCGACGGCATCGCCCTGTCGGCGTCCTACGCGTACAGCGACTCGGCCACCGACCTGCCGATGCTCGAGGCCGTCGGTCATCCCGTGGCGGTGAACCCCGACCGTGAGCTGCTGCGGGCCGCGCGCGCCCGGAACTGGGAGGTGCGACGGTTCTCCCGGCGTGTCCCCCTGCGCGAGCGGGTGCCCATGCCGGCCCCCCGGCACGCCGCGCTCGGTGGGGGCGCAGCAGCGGTGGCGCTGGCCGCAGGCTTCGCCGCCCGGTGGCTGTGGGACCGGCGCAAACCCGCGGATGCGGCGACACCCGCGGATTGGGCACGGTTGGCTGCCGCGAGCCAGCGGCTGGCTCGCGGCAGGGCCCGTGCCGCCGCCGTCAGACGGAGCGCACCTTCTTGGTCGCGATCGTGGCCAGGACGACGAGGGCGATGAGCAGCAGGAGCTTCTTCATGGCGCGGATGGTAGCGAGTTCCCGGGGGTGCTTCCGACAGGCGGCGTGAGGGCCTCGGCCAAGGCTCTAATGTCATCGCCCATGATCGTGCTGGGGCCGTGCGTACTGTTCGATCGCGGTCGCCCCATGGCCGGGGGACGCGAGGTCGGGGGAGCACGGTCGCCCCACGCCACCAAGTGGCGCTGCGGTCACTCATGGAGCCGAGGGGTGCAGCAGTGACCGCCCAGCGCCCTTTCGTGCCGTTGCATCGGCAGCTGGAGGCGCGAGCCATCGGCCGGCGCACGCACCAGACGTTCCTCTTCGCCGGCGTGACCGGCGTGGTGGTCGGGCTCGCCGTGTTCGCCATCCAACGCGTCACCCTCGACGGGTTGTTCGATCGCCTGGCGGACAGGCCGCTGTGGCTGCAGGCGTGCGCTCCCGGCGTGGGGCTGTTGATCGCCTACTTGTGCCTGCGCTGGATCGCGCAGGGCCGCTCGCCGTCGACCGCCGACGAGTACGTGCGCAGCTTCCATGAGGAACCGCACGAGCACATGTCCACGCGGCCCGTCCTCGGTCGGGTCCTCGCCAGCGTCGCCACCATCGGCTACGGCGGGGCGCTGGGCCTGGAGGGGCCGTCCATCTACGCGGGCTCCGCCATCGGGTCGACGATCCAGCGGCGCTTCGCGCGCTTCTTCTCCCGGGAGGACGCCAAGCTGCTGCTGGTGGCGGGCGCGGCGGCGGGCGTGTCCGCCATCTTCAAGGCGCCGGCCACCGGTGCGTTGTTCGCCATCGAGGTCCCGTACCGCGCCGACCTCGCACGCCGCAACGTGCTGCCCGCGATGCTGGCGTCGGCGGCGGCGTACGTCACCGTCGCCGCCATCGACGGAACCGATCCGATCCTGCCGGTGGCGGGCGGGTCACCGTTCGATTGGCGGGACCTCGCCGGCGCCCTCGCCGTGGGCCTGCTGTGCGGTCTGGCGGCCAGGCTGTTCAGCGCCGCAGTTCGGTCGCTCCGCAATCGACGCATCACCGATGTCCCGATCGGCCTGCGGATCCTCGCCGCCGGCGTGGCCCTCGCCCTTTTCGCCTACGTGGCCGAGGCGGCCGCGGATGCGCCGCTCACACTCGGTCCCGGCTACGACGTGATCCGTTGGGCGACCGATCCGAGCGTGGCGCAATGGCTGGTGCTCACCCTGCTCGTGCTCAGGGTCGGCGCGGTGCTGGCCACCCTGGGCGGCGGTGGAGCCGGCGGTCTCGTCATCCCCCTGGTGGTGATGGGTGCCCTCACCGGCCGCTTCGCCGCCGGTGCGTTGGGGATGGCCGACAGCGACCTGTTGCTGGTGGTCGGCATGGCCGCGTTCCTCGGCGCGGGGTACCGCACACCGCTGGCGGCGATCATGTTCGTGGCCGAGACGACGGGACACCCGGGTTTCGTGGTGCCGGCGCTGGTGGCGACCGCGGCATCACAGCTGTTGCTCGCAGACTCCTCGGTGTCCGACCACCAGCGGGCCGGGCGCCTGGGACACCTCGAGCGCCGGTTCGAGCTGCCGATCAGCGCGGTGCTCGAAACCGACGTGCGCACGGTGCCCCCCGACGCCACCATCGAGGAGTTCCTCACCGTCCACCTGGTCGGCTATCGCCAGCGAGCGGTCCCCGTGGTGGACGACGCCAACCGCTATCTCGGGCTGATGGCGCTGGACGAGGTGGTGACGATCCGGCGGGAGGCCTGGGCCACCACCGAGATCCGCACCATCGCCAACGTCGCCGCACCGCGCGGCCGCACCACCTGGTTGGTGCGCGACGCCGTGCAGGCCATGGAGGGCGGCGACGCCGACGTGCTCGCCGTCGTCGACGGTGACGACCGATTCGTCGGCGTGGTCACGACCGACGAGGTCCTGCGCCTGGACGAGATCCTCGAGCGGACGAACGGCGCCCGCTAGCACGAACCTCAGACGGCGAGGAGGTCGCGGGCGCCGGTGTCGGACGACGGGTGGCGGAGCTTCGACATCGCCCGCGCCTCGATCTGGCGGATGCGCTCGCGGGTGAGGTTGAAATGCTCGCCCACCTCTTCGAGCGTGCGGGGCTCGCCGCGGTCCAGCCCGAAGCGCAGCTTGAGGATCTCACGCTCGCGCTCGTCGAGCGGTGCGAGCAACCGGTTGATCTCCTCGGGCAGCAACGCCGTCGCCGCCACCTCGAACGGCGACTCTGCCGAGCGGTCCTCGACGACGTCGCCGAGCTCGGCGTCGCCGTCCTCGCGCAGGGGCTCGGAGAGCGACAGGGGCTCGGCCGCGAATCGCAGGGCCTCGGTCACCTTGTCCTCGGGCATCTCGACCTCGGCCGAAAGCTCGGCCAGGGTGGCGGGACGGCCGAGCTTCAGCTCGAGCCGGGCCCGCGCCTTTTGCAGCCGGGCGAGCGTGTCGCCGGCGTGGACCGGCAGCCTGATGGTGCGGCCGGTGTTGGCGATGCCCCGGGTGATCGCCTGGCGGATCCACCAGGTCGCGTAGGTGGAGAACTTGAAGCCCTTGCGCCAGTCGAACTTCTCGACCGCGTGCATCAGGCCGAGGTTGCCTTCCTGGATCAGATCGAGCAGCGGCAGACCCGACGCCTGGTACTTCTTGGCGATCGACACGACCAGTCGCAGGTTCGACTGCACGAAGGTGCGCTCCGCGTCCTCGCCGTCGCGAGCGCAGCGGCGCAGCTCACGCTTGCGACCGGGCGACAGCGTGCCGGCCCCCGCCTCGAGGTCGACGCGCGCCGCGTTGCCCGCTTCGATCGCCTGGGCGAGGCGAACCTCGTCGTCCTTGGTGAGCAGCGGATACTGCCCGATGTCGGTGAGGTACAGCCGAACGAGATCTTCCTCGTCGCGCTCGACGCGCTCCTTGGGCAACGGTTGTTCCTTCTCGCCTGTCGCTTCGGTGAGTGGGGAGCCCGCGCCCTCTCGCTCGCGATGCGTGTGGCGGCGGAGCTCGATTGCACCGGAGAACCCGGAGCGCCGTAAAGGATACCGGGACGGTCAAGGCCGACCACCGTCGCGACGCGATTCGTTGGCAGCATCTCATCGCACCTACGTGATGTGGCGTTTCTCGACGACAGCCCACGCTCGTTCGCTAAGGTGCCCGCCCGGGAGGTAGCCCGCTGGAACCGTCACTGGCACACGCACCGATCGCGCCCATGATCTGAGTCATCGGGGAGGGCAACGGCGTGCTCATCCACTCACGGATTCAACCTACCGGCGCGAGCGCGGTCACGGTCAGACGTCAGCGTGGCCCGGAGCTGGGCCGCCTCGTCATGGAGGCCCGGCAGGGCTCGATCAAGGCCTTCGACGACATCTACCGCTCACTGGCGGGCCAGGTGTCGTCGTATCTCCGGTGGCACCGTGCCACCGATCCCGATGGCCTCACGAACGACGTGTTCGCCCAGGTGCATCGCAACCTCACGCGTTTCGAGGGTGACGAGCACGGCTTCCGGTCGTGGGTGTTCACGATCGCCCACCACCGCATGATCGACGATCGGCGGCGCGCCAATCGCCAACCGCGCCTCCAGGACGACCTGGGAGTCGAGGAGCACATGGGGCTGGGTGACGTCGAGGACGACGCGTTCGCCGTGCTCGCGCATGACCGCGTACGGGACCTGTTGACGGTTCTGTCCCCCGACCAGCGTGACGTGGTCCTGCTGCGCATCATCGCGGATCTGTCCGTGGAAGAGGTGGCCCGCATGCTCGACAAGCGTGAGGGTGCCATCAAGGCCCTCCAGCACCGGGCGTTGGCCGCGCTCCGTCGCCATCTCGACCGCGTGGCGGGGGCTGCGTAAGTCCCCTCGCTCACAGGCATATCCCAAGCACGAAGCGTGGCGTTCACCTGATCAGATGGGTGATCTCAGCGAACGCGACGTGGAGGATCTCCTCGAGGGCGTGCAGCCCCCGGGCCGTGACGACCTCGCGCCCGTCGTCGAGCTGACCACCTGGTTGCACGCGAGTCGCGAGTTCGAGCCACCGCCGGCCATGCGCGACGACCTGTCCTGTCAGATCGAAGGCGGCCTCAGGGGGTACCAACGGTCGTCCCGTCGGCCGCCGGCGCACCTGCGACACGATCGAGCGGGCACGCGCCGGTTGGTGCGGGAGTCGTTGGCGGGTCCCGGACGCCCGATCGCCAGCGTTGCGGCCGCGGCCGTACTCCTCGTAGGTGTGATCCTCGCGGTGCGGTCGGGCGATCCTGCGCGCGAGCCGTCGGCGTTCGTCTCGCCGTCAGCCCAGGGTCTCCCCGCTGCCGGTGACGGCACGACCTCCAGCAGCACCACCGCCGCTCCCACGACGACGTCGCGCCCGGAGACCGGGTCCGCACCTGCGGGGCCCGCCTCGACCGTCACGACCGTCCCGAACAGCGAACCGTCGACGGCCACCGATGCAACGACGCCGGAGTCGCCGAGGGCGCCGGACACGACGTCGGCCGGGCCGCGGGCTCGAGAGGATGGCGACACGCCGCCTCCGACCGGGGAGCAGCGGGGCGACGCCGACCACGACGTCGACGGGTCCGGGTCCGAGGATGATTCGGGCGATGGTCGCGCGCAGGGGCCGCCAGGATCGGATCCCGCTGACGAAACGTCGCCGTCGAACCTGCCGGCATCCGGGTGGGGTTTCGACCCGTCGGAGTGGTTCCCAGCGGACCTCTGGGCCGCGGTGAACGAGGCCGAAGAGATGGGCGAAGCCGCAGATCCCGGGGACGATGCCCCCACCGGCGATCATGATCCGAGCGGTGATCGCCGCGAGGCCGACGTGAGTGGGCGGGATCACACCACGGACGGCGGGAGCGACCGCTTGGACGCAGGCGATCCCGACCAGGAAGACAGCCAGGCCGACTAGCGACCGCGCTGGGGCGCGGGGTCGGCACTCGCGATCCCGCCTGCCGCCACCAGAAGCGTCTCGAGCTGCCGTTGCTGCGACGAGGCGCGATCGACATCGGCGAGCGACCGGAGCTGCGCCTGGAGCAGCGCCTCGCCCTCGTGCCACTGGTCGAGCTGATCGGAGAGCACCAGGCGGAGGGCCCGGATCGTGGGCCCGTCACCGACCGGCGAGGCGCGGTCGAGGTGGTGTCCGTAGGCGCTCGCGGCATGCGGCACCAACACCCGGTACGCGCCGACGAGCTTCTCGATCGTGAGCTCGGGCGCCTCCGGCGCCGCCAGGGCATCGACGAAGGAGACGTGGGCGGCGCTGGGCGGCACGATGAACGAGGCTCCGCCACTGCCGTCCCCGGTCTCGGCGCTTCGCACCGCGCCGCCCGGGCCCGGCCCGGCCTCACCGATCACCGGTAGCAGGTCATGCCACAGCTCGGCGTGCCAGCCGTGCTGGCGGCTGTGTGTCGCGATGGCGGCCTTGACGGCTGGCTCGGGCACCGACGCCGTCCAGGCGCCCAGGATCTCGAACGCCCGCATCTCGACCCAGCAGTAGTGGCCGATCCGCTGGGCGCTGGCTTCGAGCGACAGGAATGTGCGTGGCGACGAAGGTCCGCTCATCCACCGTCAGTCTCGCACGGCGTCGGTCGAGCGCCCAGCCAGCATCGGGGCGACGACCTCGGCCAGGAGGACGGCGATCAGGATGAGCGCGCCGCCCGCCACCGCGGCGGCCGTGAGCGGCTCGTCGACCAGCGCGCTCAGCAGGGCGGCGAACACCGGCTCGAGCAGCAGGATGATGGCTGCCCGTGACGGGCTCACCACCCGTTGGGCCCAGACCATGGCCAGGAACGCCACCGCGGTGGCGAACACACCGGTGAAGGCGGCGGCGACGAGGGCGCCGCCGTCGAGGTCGAAACCCTGGACGGCCGCCGGCACCAGGCACGCGGCTCCGACCGTGGTCAGCTGCACCGTGGTGAGCCGGACGGGATCATGGCGGGGGGCGACGACGCCCAGGAAGACGAGGTGGGCGGCGAAGGCCACCGCACAGCCGAGCGTCAACACCTCCCCTCGGCCGAAGCCGGTATCCGCGCCCCCCGTCAACAACGCCAGCCCGGCGACGGCGAGCACGACCCCGACGACCGTGAGCGGGTGCGGGGCCTGCCTCGTGGTCGCAAACGAGATGAAGGGCACGAACACGACGAGCATGTAGGTGATGAACGCAGACGTCGCCGCGGTCGTGTACTGCAGGCCCACCGTCTGGAGCACGTAGCCGGCGAGGAGCAGCATGCCGGCGAGGGCGCCGACTCGGAGCTCACCGGGCATGCCCGGCCGACCGGTGGCCTGGCGGGCCGTCTGCCCCGCCGTTCGGCGATGGGCGACGAGACCGAGGACGGCCGCGCCGATGAGGAATCGAACGGAGAGGAAGGGCAGGGGGTCCATTCGCTCGACCGCTTCCTGAACCACGAGGAACGTCGTGCCGAAGAAGAACGCGGCCACCACCAGCGCCGCATCCGCTTGCCAGCGGCGTGCCGTCGTGACGTGTGTCGCGACGGGTCTCGCGTCGGCACCCTCCTGCGGCGGCAGCGGGACTGCGGCTTCGGACACGGCACCTCACATCAGGTATTCACGCGGGGACTGGCAGTGTTGTTAATACTGGTGCGGTGCGTCCTGCTCGCAGACCGCACGGCTGGGGGATCCTGGCACGGGCGAGCGTCGCCTTCGGGTTGGTGGCGTCTGTCACGACCGCATGCTCGAACCAGCCGTCACCCGAGGCCGCCGAAGCCACCGTCGAGGTCCTCGCGTCCGTACACATCCCCGCCGGGGACACCGTGGTCGTTCCCAGCTCGACCGCCGCCGGGCTGGCGGTTGCGACCAGCAGCACGTTGTACGAGCACTCGCCGGTCGTGGTGCTGGCCGCCGACGGCGACGTCGCCGGCCAGGCCCGAGCGGCGTCGGTGGCGGTCGGCCTGGGTGGGCCGCTGCTGCTGGCTCCCGCTCCTGCCGACCCCGCGCAGAGCGAGGCGGTTCGCGACGAGCTGGCGCGCCTGGCGCCTCAGGCGATCCTGAGCTTCGGCGACGAAGCCACCCGCTGGGCGCAGCAAGGCGACCCGGGCGTGCCGGTGGTGGCCGCCCCGGCCGACATCGGGGACATCGAGGACGCCACCGGTCGTGACCTGGGCGACGACCAGGTCGTGGCGCCGGACCAGCTCATCGACGCCATCGCGGCCCTCGACCCGGGCCAGGTGGCGCTGCTGACCGTCGACGCCGGCGGTGCCGCTGCGAGCGCCGGCACCGCTACCACCGGGGACGGCGAGGACGAGCCGTCGAGCCCGGCGGACCTGCCACGGGTGGCGCCCGATGCGCCCCTGGACACACTGCTGGTCCTCGTGCCGCGCGACCCCGCGTCACTGGCGGCAGCCGCCACGGCCCGAGCCAGCGGAGCGCGGCTCATGACCGTCGCCAATCCGGATCCTCGCACCGATCCCGAGGTCATCGCCGCGCTGGCCGCAGAGCCGCCCGGACAGGTCGTGGCGCTCGGGACAGCCTTCGGGCGGCCGGAGACGCTCCGCTACCGCCTCGACGTCGCCGCCAGCGGTGTGGAGCTGCCCGGCGGCGGGCAGATCCTCTACCCGGGGCGGCAGATGGTAGCCCTCTACGGGCACCCGGGCACGCCGGCGCTCGGCGTGATGGGTGAGCAGGGCGTCGAGGGCGCCATCGCCCGCGCCCAGCAAACGGCGGCCGACTACCAGCCACTGGTCGACGTGCCCGTGGTCCCGGCCTTCGAGATCATCACCACCGTGGCGTCCAGCGGCGCCGGGCCCGACGGGAACTATTCGTACGAGGCGCCCGTGGACCTGCTGCGTCCCTGGGTCGATGCTGCGGGATCGGCGGGCCTCTACGTCGTGCTCGACCTGCAGCCGGGGCGCACCGATTTCCTCACGCAGGCCAAGCGCTACGAGGAGCTGCTGGCTCGGCCGTACGTGGGGCTGGCCCTCGACCCGGAGTGGCGGCTGAAGCCCGACCAGCGCCACCTGACCCAGATCGGGTCGGTGACGGCGGGCGAGGTCAACACGGTCGTGACGTGGCTGGCCGACCTCACCCGTACCCACAAGCTGCCGCAGAAGCTGCTCATGCTGCACCAGTTCCAGTTGCAGATGATCAGCGACCGGGGGAGCGTCGACACCAGTCGCGACGAGCTGGCGGTGCTGATCCACGCCGACGGCTTCGGCTCGCCGGGTGCCAAGTTCGAGACCTGGAGCCTGATGCACGACGACCCGCCACCGAACGTGTGGTGGGGCTGGAAGAACTTCATCGACGAGGACAGCCCCACGTTCACGCCGTCCGAGACGATGGCCATAGAGCCCCGGCCCCTGTACGTGTCGTATCAGTAGCTTGCATCGGCGGGTGCTCGGCGCCGCGCGCACATGGCGTGCCCCGGCGCGGGACGAGACCCACGCCGGGGGCAATTCTGGCCGTCTCGCCGGCTGGCCGCGGCTAGCAGGCGGGAGCCGAGCCGGCTGGCGTCAGCAGCTCGAGACCTCCTCCCAGGCGCCGGGAGCGGTCTCCTGCAACGACGACGTGGTCGACGGGAAGCCGAGGAAGTCGCCGCTTCCCACGGCGTAGGCGTAGATGAAGAAGATGACGGCCCGCCCCGCGTCCTCGTGCTGAGAGTTGGTCGCAGTGACGCACTGCGGGTCGGGATCCGGGTCCGGGTCGGGGTCCGGGTCGGGTGGCTGCGAGCCCTCCAGCAGGTCGTTGGCCTGGTAGTCGCTCCAGGCGTTCGAGGTGCACAGGCCGCAGTCGGAGCCGACGAACAGCCCCCGGCCGTTCGTGTCGCCCATCAACTGCCAGCGCGCCCACGCCGTCGCCGCCCCCCGGAAGCCGCCACCGTCACCCACTGGCTCGAAGTGGCCGGCGCCGGCGAGCTCGCCGAACGCCGCCGGGACGTGGTCGGCGTCGTTGAAGTCGGCCTCGACCGACGACGAGCTGACGATGCCGTCGTCCTGGCCGGCCATGAAGAAGGCCGACGCCGAGCCGTTGATGTCGCCGCCCTCCCCCTGCCAGGGCTCGAACGGGAACGTCGTATCCACCCGCGAGTCGGACGCCGCCTCCTCGGCGCCGCCACCGCCCTGGGAGTGGCCCGAGCTGCCGACGCGCGTGAGGTCCACGCGGTCGAAGAACCGGTTGCCGCCCTGGCCGTTGAACGCCGTCAGGTTGTTCAGCCCGGCCAGCATCTCCTGCCCGCTGCCCGCGTTGGCGGTGTTCGCCGCGGCGACGATGAAACCGTGCGAGGCGAAGTGCCGGAGCAGGGCGTCATACGTCGACGGCGACGCGCCCGTACCGTTCCCCCACAGGATCACCGGGTGGCGGGTGCAGCCCTGGCTGCCCAGGTTGGACGGGCTGTAATAGGTGTGCTGAGCGGCGGATTGGACCGTGACGGTGAACGGCCCGCTGCCGCTGAAGTTGGTCCCGACCGACGGGCAGCCGGCGGCCTGGGCCTCGGCCAGCCCCGGTGCGACCACCAAGCCCAGCGCCATGAACACGAGTACCGCGATCCGCAGGGACCGCTTCACGAACAGCTTCATGTGTTCCCCCTCGGTGAGCTGTCAGCGGTACTCGGCCGGTCCCGCCCTACCGCGCCAAGACCGTGGCCTCATTCATACTTGAATTCGACGTCGGATTCAACTTTTTGACCCGGTGCCAAGGGTCCCGCCGGTTGGTGCAGCTACCGTGCAGCTGTGGCCCCCACCGTCGGTCGCACGTCGCCGGCGCCGGCTCCCGGCGCACCAACGGGTCCCCCGACCGCGGTCCCGGCCGGCGAACGCAGGTTGACCCGGCGCGGGCTGAACACCAGGAACCGGCTCGTCGAGGCCGCAGGCGAGGTGTTCAACAGCAAGCCCTACACCGAGACCCGCATCACCGACATCACCGCACGGGCGGGTGTGTCCACCGGCAGCTTCTACACCTACTTCGAGTCCAAGGAAGCGCTGTTCCGGGTGGTCGCCCAGCAGGCGCTCGACGAGATGCTGGCGGCGCCGAGACGCGACCCCCACAACACCGAGGGCAACCCCGTGCGCGACATCGCCTACGCCAGCCGCCGGTACTTCCACACGTGCCGCGAGCGTCGCGTGATCGCGCAGTCAATCGAGCTGCTGCGCTCCAGCGACACCCAGATCCGCATGAGGCGGCGCGAGACGCTCCTCCGGGGGGTCAAGCGTGCCGAACGGTGGATTCGCCGCTTCCAGGACCTGGGCACCTGCGACGCGAACATCGATCCCTGGTACACGGCGCTGGCCCTCCAGGCGATGAACGTCAACCTGGCCTACGACCAGCTCGTCCACCGCGACGACGTCGACGACATCGAGGCGCTCGTCGCCGCGGTCACGCCGATCTGGGCCAGAGC
>JBOGHG010000096.1:0-14285 GCA_050744525.1 Acidimicrobiales bacterium
CCGGGCCGCCCGCGCCGTGTTGCCGGTGAGGCTCTCGTAGATGACCACCGCCCGCATGGGGCGACAGTCTGGCAGGCGCGGCCCCAGCGGATAAGAAGAGGGCATGGCGAAGCAGATGGAGTACCGCCGGCTCGGGCAGGTCCACGAGAACCTGGCCGCGCTCGACGTGCTCGAGCGGCTGGACGACGCGACCGTCGACCGCATCGACAAGGCGATGGCGTAGCCACCGCTGATCCCGGAGGTGCCCCACATGGTCTCTGCCCTGTTCGACGCTTCGGCGTGGCGTCCCGTCGAGGGCTTCGACTTCACCGACATCACCTACCACCGCGCCGTCGACGTGGGCGCCGTCCGCGTCGCGTTCGACCGGCCCGAGGTCCGCAACGCCTTCCGCCCGCATACGGTGGACGAGCTGTACCGGGCCCTCGACCACGCCCGGCGGACCTCGGACGTCGGCTGCGTGCTCCTGACCGGCAACGGGCCGTCGCCCCGCGACGGCGGCTGGGCGTTCTGTTCGGGGGGCGACCAACGCATCCGCGGGCGTGACGGCTACCGGTACGCCGAGGGCGAGACCCACCAGACGATCGATCCCGCCCGCACGGGCCGGCTGCACGTCATGGAGGTGCACCGGCTCATCCGGTTCATGCCCAAGGTGGTCATCTGCCTGGTGCCGGGGTGGGCGGCGGGGGGCGGGCACAGCCTCCACGTGGTCTGTGACCTCACGCTGGCCAGCCGTGAGAACGCCCGTTTCCGGCAGACCGATGCCGACGTCGCCAGCTTCGACGGCGGGTTCGGCTCGGCCTACCTGGCCCGGCAGGTGGGCCAGAAGTTCGCCCGCGAGATCTTCTTCCTGGGTGACACCTACTCGGCCGACGACGCCCACCGCATGGGGATGGTGAACGCCGTCGTCGATCACGACCGACTCGAGCAGGTCGGGCTCGACTGGGCCCGCCGGGTCATGGGCAAGAGCCCGACGTCGATCCGCATGCTGAAGTACGCCTTCAACCTCATCGACGACGGCCTGGTGGGCCAGCAGGTGTTCGCGGCCGAGGCCACCCGCCTGGCGTACGGGACCACCGAGGCCGAGGAGGGTCGCGACGCCTTTCTCGAGCGACGGGACCCGGACTGGTCCGCGTACCCCTGGCACTACTAGTTCGCCGCGCAACTATGTCCTCGTAGGATGAGCGGATGGACGGCCTGCAGGACGACCGGATCACGCTGGTCGGCCTGCTCACCGAGAGCTACACCGCGTTGCGGACCGAGCTCGACCGGGGGCTCGAGCGAGACGCCGACCTGCCGTTGGGTTGGTTCGAGCTGCTGATCCGCCTGGCACGCTCCCCCGGCCACCGCTTGCGGATGGCCGACCTGGCCGCCCAGACCAGCCTCACGCCGAGCGGGCTCACCCGGGCCATCGACCGGTTGGCGGCCGCGGGCCTCGTCGAGCGCCTCCCCTGCCCGTCCGATCGCCGGGGCGCCTTCGCGTCGCTCACGCCGGCAGGGTTGGAGCGCATCCGTGCGGCCGTCGGCCCTCACCTCCAACACGTCGAGCGCTACTTCACCAGTGCGCTCGCAGCCGACGAACGGCGCCAGCTCGCGGCCCTGTTGCGCAAGGTGCGTGACCACGTGAACCCCGGGGCCGCCGCCGTCCCGAGCGAGGAGCCCTAGCCGACGGCGGCAAGGTCGTCGTCGGACAGCTCGATCGCGGCCGCGGCCACGTTCTCCTCGAGGTGCGCCACCGACGAGGTGCCGGGGATGGGCAGCATCTGCGCCGAACGCGCCAGCTGCCAGGCGATGGCCACCTGCACCGCCGACACGCCCAGGCGCTTGGCCACGGTCGCCAGGCCCTCACCGGTGCCGGGCCGGTAGCCCCCGACCGGCGCCCAGGGGATGAACGCGAAGCCGTGGGCCTCCGCCAGCTCGACAAGGGGCTCGGCGGCGCGGTCCGCGGGGTTGTACCGGTTCTGGACCGACACGATCGGTGTGAGCGCCAGCCCCCGCTCGAACTGGGTGGCGTCGACGTTGGACAGCCCGATGTGCCGGATCTTGCCCTCGTCCCGCAGCGCGACCAGCTCGCCCACGGAGTCCTCCAGGGGCACGGCCGGATCGGGCCGGTGGAGCTGGTACAGGGGGATCTGTTCGAGGCCCAGGCGCACCAGGCTCCCCTCGCAGGCCGCCCGCAGGTGCTCGGGACGGCCGTCGGGGCGCCAGTTGCCCGGCCCCGGGCGTAGGAAGCCACCCTTGGTGGCAATGACCAGGCCCTCCGGATACGGGGCCAACGCCTCGGCGATCAGCTCCTCGCTGACCCCGGGACCGTAGCTGTCGGCCGTGTCGATGAAGTCGACGCCGAGGTCCACCGCCCGGCGCAGGACCTGCACCGCTTCGTCGTGGTCGGCTGGTGGGCCCCAGATGCCGGGCCCGGTGATGCGCATGGCGCCGAAGCCGAGACGGTTGACGGACAGGTCACCGCCGATCGAGATCGTGCCGGCGGCAGCGGGAGGGGTATCAACCATGGTCCCCTTCCTACCGCGTCAGGATGGGCGTCCCACCTCGGCCACCTCGATCTCCTCGGCCAGCCGGTCCACGAGGTCGGCGTCGGGCGTGGCGCTCCCCTTGTGGACGGCGTTGGCCGCCCCGGCCGCGGCGGCGCGGCGGAGCAGCGCGTCCAGCGGCAGGCCGGCGGCCAGCCCGGTGGCCAACGCCGCGGTCATGGCGTCACCCGAGCCCCGGGCGTCGACCGTCGACAAGCCCGGTGCCGAGACCGTGTAGCAGGCGTCGCCGGACACCACCAGCGTCGGCCGATCGGCGCGCGAGACCACCACGCTGTGCCGGTGATCGTGGGCGCCGGCCAACGCCCGGGCGCGTTCCCACAGGCCGCCCTCAGCGTCGTCGCGAACGTCGCCATCGCCGAGCTCGGCCAGCTCGTCGTCCGCGATCTTGAGCCAGTCGACGCCCCCGGCCAGCGCGGCGTCGAGCTGGTCGCCCGACAGGTCGACGACGGTGGTGCGGCCGAACGTGGCGAGATCGGCGGTCAGCCGGGTGAGCAGCGACGAGTCGACGTGGTCGCCCCACGGCGAGCCGGTGATCACACACACATCGGCGTCGAGGCCCGCCGTGAGGGCGGCGCTGTAGAGATCGTCGAGCTCACGCGGGCCGAACCGGCCGGGCGGGGCGTCGCGGACGCACGTGCGCTTCCCGCCGCGGCGCTCCTCCAGATAGCAGGCGATCGGCGCGTTCGTGCCCACGGCCCGCACCTCGTGCGGCTCGTCGGCCAGCAGGTGCCGGGCGACGCGGCCCGTGTCACCGCCGAGCGGCACCACCAGCACCGCGTCGGCGCCGAGGGCGTCGATGGCTCGGGCGACCCAGGGGCCCTGGCCGCCGACGTTGAGCGCCACCTCGGGCTCGGAGCGGTCGTGGGGGTACTCGAACGTGCACACGAGGACCGGGGCGGGCGCGAACACGGCGACCTGCGGCGTGCGGGGTTCGGGGTCGGAGTCGATGCACGACGACTACCCGAAGATGACGTCACTCACTCGCCCGGCGATCGCCCGGTGGTCGCCCGGGGCCCGGCTCCATCCGCGAGACTGCGCAGCCGTATGGACGTCCTCACCGTCGACCATCCGCTGGCCGCGCGGCTGCTCACCCGCCTGCGCGACGAGACGACCGACCGCGCCACGTTCCGCCTGGCCATGGACGAGCTCGCCGGCATGCTCGTCTACGAGGCGTGTCGCACGCTGCCGACCGAGCCGGTCGACATCCGCACCCCCATGGCGCCCGCGACGGGCGTCCGCATCGCCAGCCCCCCGCTGGTGGTGCCCGTGTTGCGCGCCGGCCTCGGACTGCACGGCGCAGTCATCCGCCTGCTGCCCGAGACCGAGACCGCCTTCGTCGGCGTGGCACGCAACGAGGAGACGCTCAAGCCCGAGCCCTACATGAACTCGGTGCCCGCCGACCTCGCCGGCCGCCCCGTGCTGGTGCTCGACCCCATGCTCGCGACCGGCGGGTCGCTCGAGCACGCCTGCCGGCTGCTGCGCGAGCGCGCCGCCGGGCCCATGACCGGGGTATGCGTCCTTGCCGCCCCCGAGGGGCTCCGCCGGGTCGAGCGGTCGGGCCTCGTGGAGCGGGTCGTCACGGCGGCCGTCGACGACCACCTCGACGAGCGGGCGTTCATCGTCCCGGGGCTGGGCGACGCCGGTGACCGCCTCTTCGGGACCGCCTGAACCTCGCGGCCCCGGTCAGGCCACCAAGCCCACCGCGGCGTCGAGCAGCGCCGCCACCCTGGCGGCACCCTCCGCCCGCGCCGCCGCCAGGTCCTCGTCACGGTCGCCCGGCACCGGCACGACCGCCTCGGCGTAGCACTTGAGCTTGGGCTCGGTGCCCGACGGGCGTACGACCAGGCGCATGCCCTCGGCCCGCAGCACGATCCCCTGGGCGGGGGGCAGGCGCCCGCCCCGGCGGAGGTCCTCGACATCGGTGACCGGGGCCGATGCCACCAGGGTCGAGGGCGGCGCGTCCGCCAGCGCATCGACCGCGGCCTGCATGCGCGCCATGCCGTCCAGTCCCTCGAAGGGGATGGAACGCTGGGCCGTCGCGTGGACGCCCAGCTCGCGGGCGAGGGCGTCGAGGCGGTCGAGCACGCTGCGGCCCCGTTGCTTCTCGGCCGCGACCAGGTCGGCGAACACCAGCGCCGCGGTGATGCCGTCCTTGTCGCGCACCAGCGTCCCGACGCACGACCCCAGCGCCTCCTCGTAGCCGTAGACGAAGCGCAGCTCGGGGCGCTCGAGGGCGGGCCGGACGACCCACTTGAACCCGGTCAGCGTCTCCGCGAACGCCACGCCCCGGGCGTCGGCCAGCCGGCCCAGCATCGACGACGACACCACCGTGGTCACCACCAGGCGGTCGGCCCCGTCGCCCGCCTCGAGCAGCCAATCGGCGAGCAGGATGCCGATCTCGTCGCCCGTGAGGGCCCGCCACCCGTCGCTCGAACGGGTCGGGACGGCGACCGCGAGCCGATCGCCGTCGGGGTCGTTGGCGATCACCACGTCGGCGCCACTCCGGGCCGCCAGCCCGAGCGCGAGATCCAGGGCGCCCGGCTCCTCGGGGTTGGGAAAGGCCACGGTGGGGAAGCCGGGATCGGGGTCCGCCTGTTCGGGGACGACCGCGGGGCTCGGAAAGCCCGCCCGCGTGAATGCGGCCAGCAGAACGTCCCGCGCGACGCCGTGCAGCGGCGTGTACACGACGCGCACCGCCGGGCCATCCGTGCCCGATCGCCGGGGCACCGCCCTCACCGCGCCAACCACGTACGCCTCGACCAGGTCGGCGCCGACCACCGTCACGCGGAGGTCGCCGGCCGAGGCCCGTTCCACCGACGCCAGCCGACCAACGGCGTCGATGCGGGCTGCGATCTCCGCGTCGGCCGGCGGGATGATCTGGGCACCATCGCCGAGGTACACCTTGTAGCCGTTGTCGCGGGGTGGATTGTGGCTGGCGGTGACCTGGACGCCGGCGCAGGCTCCGAGGTGCCGGACACCGAAGGCCAGAACCGGCGTGGGGATGGGCCGGTCGGCGAGGCGGACCGCGAACCCGGCACCCGCGAGCACGGCGCCCGTGTCGGCCGCGAACGTGGCCGAGCGGTGGCGCGCGTCGAAGCCGACGATCACCGGCTGGCCGGCGTGGCCGGTGTCGGCCAGGTAGCGGGCCAGCCCGGCGGTGGCGCGCACCACCGTCACCCGATTCATGCGGTTGGGCCCGGCGCCCATCTCGCCGCGCAGGCCCGCCGTCCCGAAGGCCAGCGTGGCCCCGAACCGGTCCCTCAGGCCGTCGAGGTCCGGCCCACTGCCGTTGCCGTCCAGCAAGCGCTCGACCTCGGCCCTGGTCTCGGGATCGGGGTCGTCGTCGCGCCACGCCCGCGCCGCCGCCACAAGATCGTCAGGGGTCATCGGCCCCGATCCTACGGAGTGACTAACGTGCGGGCCGTGGCCCGCACGGGCCACGAGCGTTTTCGGGACAGGAGACTTCAGATGCGACAGCGATGGTTCCTGAAGGGGCTGGCGGTCCTCCTAGGGCTGGCACTCGTCGCCGCCGCCTGCGGCGACGACGACGACGATGCGGACGCAGGGAGCGACACCACGGAGGCCGAGGACGGTGGCGAGGCCGCGGCGACCGACTTCCAGGCCTGCCAGGTCACCGATACCGGCGGCGTCGACGACCGCTCGTTCAACCAGACGGCCTTCGCAGGGGTGGAAGAGGCGGCCGGCGAGCTCGGCTTCGAGCCCGCCGTGCTCGAGTCACAGGCCGAATCCGACTTCGCGCCGAACATTCAGAGCTTCATCGACCAGGGCTGCGACCTGATCGTCACGGTCGGCTTCCTGCTCGGGGGCGCCACGGCCGATGCCGCCACGGCCAACCCCGACCAGAACTTCGCCATCGTCGACTACGACTACAGCGTCGCCGCCGGCGACGCCCAGGACGAGTTCGACAACATCAAGGAACTCACGTTCTCGACCGACCAGGCGGCGTTCCTGGCCGGCTACGTGGCCGCGGCGATGAGCGAGTCCGGCACGGTGGGCACCTACGGGGGCATCAACATCCCCACGGTGACGATCTTCATGAAGGGCTTCCAGCTCGGCGTCGAGCATTACAACGAGGAGAACGGCACCGACGTCCAGCTCGAGGGCTGGGACAACGCCGCCGACGACGGCCTGTTCACCGGCGACTTCGAGAACCAGGCCAACGGCCGGGCAACGACCGAGGGGCTCCTGGATCAGGGCGCCGACGTCATCATGCCGGTGGCGGGCCCGGTGGGGCTGGGCACGATCGAGGCGATCCGCGCCCGGCCCGACAGCAACGCCAAGGTCATCTGGGTCGACACCGACGGCTGCGTCAGCGTGGCCGACGAGTGCGACCTGTTCCTGACCTCGGTCATGAAGAACATGGACGTGGCCGTGCACGACGCCGTCATCGAGGCGGCCGAGGGCAACTTCGAGGGCGGCCTCTACACGGGCACACTCGAGAACGAGGGCGTAGACATCGCCCCGTTCAACGAGTTCGAGGACCAGGTCCCCGAGGAGGTGAAGACCGCGGTCGACGACCTGCGCCAGCAGATCATCGACGGCGAGATCACCACGTTCCCGGAGGGCTGACCCGGTACACGACGAGCCGCTGACGACGCCGACGACATGAAGGTCGAACTCCGGGGCATCACCAAGCGGTTCCCCGGCGTGGTCGCCTGCGACGGCGTGGATCTCTCCGTGGACAGCGGAGAGGTCCACGCCCTGCTCGGCGAGAACGGGGCCGGCAAGTCCACGCTCATGAACGTCCTCTTCGGGCTCTACCGGCCCGACGAGGGCGAGATCCTCCTCGACGGCGAGGCACAACGCTTCCGCTCCCCCGCCGGCGCCATCGCCGCCGGCATCGGCATGGTGCACCAGCACTTCATGCTGGTGCCCGTGTTCACGGTTGCCGAGAACGTGATGCTCGGCGTCGAACCCACGGGCCGCATGGGCCAACTCGAGCGCGCCGAGGCGCACCGGCGGGTCGCCGAGCTGTCCGAACGTTATGGATTGGCCGTCGACCCGGAGGCCACCATCGAGGACCTACCGGTGGGCATCCAGCAACGGGTCGAGATCCTCAAGGCGCTGTACCGCGACGCCCGCTGCCTCATCCTCGACGAGCCGACGGCCGTGCTCACGCCGCCCGAGATCGCCGAGCTGATGGGGATCGTGCGTCAACTCGCCGAGGGCGACCGCTCGGTGATCTTCATCAGCCACAAGCTCCGGGAGGTGCTCACCATCGCCGACCGCATCACCGTCCTCCGCGACGGCAAGGTGGTGGGGAACACGACGCCCAGCGAGAGCGACGAGCAGGCGCTGGCGACGATGATGGTCGGTCACGACGTGAAGCTCGTCGTCGACAAGGCGCGGGCGACACCCGGCGAACCGGTCCTCGCCGTCGACAACCTGGTGGTCGGCGACGACCGGGGGCAGCGGGTGGTCGACGGGGTGAGCTTCGAGGTCAGGGCCGGCGAGATCGTGGCCCTGGCGGGCGTGCAGGGCAACGGCCAGACCGAGCTGATCGAGGCCATCACCGGGCTGCGCCCGCCTCGATCCGGCTCGGTGCGGTTCGACGGCCGCGACGTCACCGGCTGGACGCCGGACGATCTGTTCCGCGCCGGCTTGGCCCACGTGCCCGAGGACCGCCAGCGCGACGGCCTGATCAGCTCGTTCGACGTGTCGTCCAACCTGGTGCTCAACCAGATCGAGGAGCGGCCGTTCTCGCGGCGGCTGCGCATCGACCGCCGCGCCGTGCGCAAGCACGCCGAGGAACTGGTCGACCAGTTCGACGTCCGCACCGCGTCCGTGCAGTCGGCGGCGTCGACGCTGTCGGGCGGCAACCAACAGAAGGTGATCATCGCCCGCGAGTTCTTCCATGCCGACCGCCTGCTGGTGCTGTCGCAGCCGACCCGCGGCCTGGACGTGGGCTCGATCCAGTACATCCACCGCCAGGTGGTCGCCAAGCGCGACGAGGGGGTCGGTGTCCTGCTCAACTCCTCGGAGCTGGACGAGGTGCTGGCGCTCGCCGACCGCGTCGCCGTGATCTACCGGGGCCGGATCGTCGGCGTCCTCGACCGCAAGGAGGCCGGCCGCGAGCGCATCGGCCTGCTCATGGCGGGCGCCATGGAGGAGGCGGCCGAGGTCGAGGTCCCCGCCGGCGAGGAGGAGGTGACGGTCACGTGACCGGCCGCCCCGGGGCGCTGCGATCATGACCGTGACCGACGCCGCGGCGCGGGTGGGCCCGTCCGGCCCGTCGGGCCCGTCGGGCGACGGTGCCGAGGCGCCGGCCGCGGGCGCGAAGCCCGGGCCGCTCGGATGGCTGGGCTCGCTGGCGAACAGCCTGGTCGTGCCCGTGCTGGCGCTGGTCACGGCACTGGCGGTCGGCGGCCTGGTGATCATCTTCTCCGATCCCGACACCCTCGACTCGTGGGGCGGGTTCTTCAGCCACCCGGGCCAGACGCTGTCGGACTCGTGGGACATCGTCTACGACTCCTACAAGGGCCTCTACACCAGCTCCCTCGGAACGCAGGCGGCCATCGGCCGCACGCTGGTCGAGGCGACGCCCCTGGCGCTCGCCGGATTGTCGGTGGCGCTCGCGTTCCGGGCCGGGCTGTTCAACATCGGCGGCGCGGGCCAGATCGTGGTCGGCGCGATGTGCGCCGGCTGGGTGGGGTTCACCTGGGACCTTCCCCGTGTCCTGCACGTCGTGGTGGCGGTCATCGCAGGCTTCGTGGGCGGCGCCGTCTGGGGCGGCATCGCCGGCTTCCTCAAGGCGCGGACCGGCGCCCACGAGGTGATCACCACGATCATGCTCAACTACATCTCGTTCCGGCTGCTCGACTACGCGCTCCGCACGAACACGTTCCAGCGGCCGGGCCGCGAGGACCCCATCTCCAAGCCCGTGGCCGAGTCGGCGCGCCTCCCGGACGTCAGCTTCGGCGACATCACGGTGCACGGAGGCCTGTTCCTGGCGCTGGGTGCGGCCGTGGTCGTGTGGTGGCTGCTCGACCGGTCGACGGTGGGCTTCCGCATGCGCGCCGTCGGCGCCAACCCCTTCGCGTCGCGCTACGCCGGGATGGCGGTCGGCGGCACCTACCTGCTGGCCATGCTCATCGCCGGCGGCCTCGCGGGTCTGGCGGGCACGTCCAACATCCTGGGACGGCCCAGCTTCAGCCTCACGGGCGGCTACTACTCGTTCATCGGTTTCGATGCCATCGCCGTGGCCCTGCTCGGCCGCGCCAGCCCGGTCGGCGTGCTCGGCGCCGCCTTCCTGTTCGGGGTGTTCCGCTCGGGGGCCACGGGCATGCAGGCGGCGACGTCGACCCCGGTCGACATCATCGTCGTCATCCAGGCGCTGATCATCCTGTTCGTGGCGGCGCCGGCGCTCGTGCGGTCCATCTACCGCATCCGGGCCGGCCGGGGCACCGGCCAGACCTTCACGACGAGCTGGGGCGCGTAGCGATGGCCACGATCACCGAGCCACTGGCGCCGGCCCCCGAGGAGGAGCCGTGGCTCGAGACGGCCGATCCGCTGCGTCGCCGGCGCATCGGCTTCGGCATCGCGACGTTGGTGCTCGGCCTCATCGCCCTGGTGGCGTTCGGGTTGGGCAGCGACTCAGGGCTCGACTTCACGTTCGTGTTCAGCCGCGGATCGGACGCCGTGCAGATCCCCGACCTCACCCTTCCGGCCAGGACCACGGCCATCGTGCTCGGCATCGTGATCATGGCGCTCGGCACGCTCCTGGTCGTCGGTGTGTTGCGCACGCACATCTACCTCGTGTTCGGCATCGCACTCGCCCTGCTCATCGTCGCGTTGCTCGCATGGGCGGCCCGCGGCGACGAGATCAGCATCATCGGCCTGCTCGACGGCACGCTCCGCCGGTCGATCCCCCTGGCGCTCGGCGCCTTCGCGGGACTTCTCTGCGAACGGTCCGGCGTGATCAACATCGGCATCGAGGGCATGCTGCTGGTCGGCGCCTTCACGGCCGCGATCACGGCCAGCGCCGCCGACAACACGTGGGTGGGCCTGCTCGGCGGGGTCGCCACCGGGGTGCTGCTCGGGGCGTTCCTCGGGGTCATGTCGATCCGCTACCGCGTCGACCAGATCATCGGCGGCACCGTGATCAACCTCTTCGCCCTGGGCATGACCAGCTACCTGACGGCTCGGGTGCTCGTCGAGTACCCCAGCCTCAACGAGCCCGGCTCCTTCCAGGCGTTCGGCATACCCGGCCTCGAACGCCTGCCGTTCCTCGGGCCGCTGCTGTTCGACAACACGATCTACGTCTACCTGCTGTTCCTGCTGGTGTTCGGCTTGTGGTGGGCGCTGTTCCGGACACGCTGGGGGCTGCGCGTGCGTGCGGTCGGCGAGCATCCCCGTGCCGCCGACACGGTGGGCATCAACGTGCTCCGCACGCGCTACCGCGCGGTGATGCTCGGCGGTGCGGTCGCCGGCCTGGGTGGCACGTGGTTCACCCTCGACGCGGTGGGCAGCTTCGACGAGAACATGACCGCCGGCCGGGGCTTCATCGCCCTGGCCGCGCTCATCTTCGGGCGCTGGCACCCCGTGGGGGCGTTCATCGCCGCCCTGGTGTTCGGATTCTCGGAGGAGCTGCAGAGCCGGCTGGCCGTGCTCGAGACGCCCATCCCGTCCGAGTTCCTGCTGATGACGCCCTATGTCGTCACCATCGTCGTGGTCGCCGGGCTGGTGGGACGGTCGCGCCCGCCGGCGGCCGACGGCCAGGTCTACGCCGTCGAGTGAACGACGCCGTGCCCGCTGCATCCGGGTCGATCGACTGGGAGGCGTTGCGCACCACCGCCGCCGAGGCGGCGCAGCGGGCCTACGCCCCCTACTCCGGCTTCCGGGTCGGGGCCGCCGGGCTCACGGACGACGGGCGCGTCGTCGTCGGCTGCAACGTCGAGAACGCCTCGTACGGGCTGACGCTCTGCGCCGAGTGCGGGCTCGTCTCCGCCCTCCACGCCGGCGGCGGTGGGCGGCTGGTCGCAGTGGCGGTCTCCGATCCCGACGGCCAGACCCTGTCCCCATGCGGTCGCTGCCGGCAACTGCTCCACGAGGCCGGCGGATCCGAGCTGGTCGTCAACGGGGTGCGCATGGCCGAGTTGCTTCCGGGCGCCTTCGGCCCCGAGGACCTCGAGTAGTGGCGACCGACATCCTCGACGTCATCCGCACCAAGCGCGACGGCGGGCGGCTGTCCGACGAGCAGGTGGGGTTCTTCGTCGACGGCTACACCGCCGGCACCGTCGCCGACGAGCAGGCCGCGGCGCTGTGCATGGCCATCCTGTTGCGGGACATGGACGCCGACGAGCTGGCGTCGTGGACGCAGGCGATGATCGACTCCGGCGAGCGCATCGACCTCTCGTCCGTGGGCCGGCCCACGGTCGACAATCACTCGAACGGCGGGGTGGGCGACAAGGTGTCGCTCCCCCTGGCGCCGCTGGTGGCTGCGTGCGGGGCCGCGGTCCCCCAGCTCTCCGGGCGGGGGCTCGGCCACACCGGCGGCACGCTCGACAAGCTCGAGGCCATCCCCGGGTGGCAGGCGACGCTGCCCACCGAGCGGATGGTCGCCCAGCTGCGCGACGTCGGAGTCGTGATCTGCGCCGCCAGCGACACGCTGTGCCCGGCCGACCGGAAGCTCTACGCCCTGCGGGACGTGACGGCCACGGTCGAGGCCATCCCCCTCATCGCCAGCTCGATCATGTCCAAGAAGATCGCCGAGGGCACCGGGGCGCTGGTCCTCGACGTCAAGGTGGGCTCGGGCGCCTTCCTCCCGGAGATCGACCGGGCGCGGCGGCTCGCCGAGACGATGGTGACGCTGGGCCAGGCCCACGGCGTCCGCACCGTGGCGCTGATCACCGACATGGACACGCCCCTGGGCCGCGCCTGCGGCAACGGCCTCGAGGTGGCCGAGGCGGTCGAGGTCCTGCGGGGCGGCGGACCGCCCGACGTGGTCGAGGTCACCCTGGCCCTGGCCGGCGAGATGCTGGCGCTGGCCGGTCTCGACTCCGAGTCGGGGCCCGACCCGGCGGTGGCCCTGGCCGACGGGCGGGCGCACGCCACGTGGGACGCCATGATCCGGGCCCAGGGCGGCGACCCCGACGCGGAGCTTGCCGTCGCCGCCGTGCAACACGAGGTGCCGGCGCCGGCTCGCGGGTACCTGCGGCGCCTCGACGCCCGGGCCGTGGGTGTGGCGGTGTGGCGGCTGGGCGCGGGCCGGTCGCGCAAGGAGGACCCGGTGTCCCCCACCGCCGGCGCGGTCTGCGTGCACAAGCCGGGGGACGAGGTGGAGGCCGGCGAGCCGGTGCTGGTCCTGCACTGCGACGAACCTGCACGGCTGGAGGGCGCCCTCGCCGCGCTCGACGGCGCCCTCGAGGTGGGGCCGGAGCCGCCGGAACCCCGGCCCCTCGTCGTCGATCGCATCGCCTGAGTGGTTGCGGGGGGGTCGGGCGGTAGCGTCCGGCCCGACCCCCACCCGCCGCCCCTGATGGCGTCGGTCTGCAACCGACCCGTACTCTTCTCCAAATGGCGGCGCTACCCAGCCTCGATCAGGTCCGGCGGGCCCCCAAGGTGCTGCTGCACGACCACCTCGACGGCGGGCTGCGGCCCACCACCGTCATCGAGCTGGCTCGCGAACTGGGTCACACGCTGCCCACCACCGACGCCGGCGAGTTGGCGCGATGGTTCACCGAGGGCGCCTACCGCCACGACCTCGACCTCTACCTCGAGACCTTCGAGCACACCACCGGCGTCATGCAGACCAAGGACGCCCTGCAGCGGGTGGCGGCGGAATGCGCCGAGGACCTGGCCGAAGACGGCGTCGTCTACGCCGAGGTGCGCTTCGCCCCCGAGCAGCACATTCGGGGCGGGCTCACGCTCGACGAGGTGGTCGAGGCGGTGCTCGAGGGTTTCCGGCTCGGTGCCGCCGGCCGCGGCATCACGATCGGGACCCTGGCCACGGCCATGCGCCACGCCGCCAACTCGAGCGAGATCGCCCAGCTCGCACTGCGGCACCGCGACGCCGGCGTCGTCGGGTTCGACATCGCCGGCAGCGAGGCCGGCAACCCACCCACCCGGCACCTCGCCGCCTTCCAGGAGATCGCCAAGGCCAACAGCCACATCACCATCCACGCGGGCGAGGCGTTCGGCCTGCCATCGATCTGGGAGGCGCTGCAGCTCTGCGGCGCCGAGCGCCTCGGGCACGGGGTGCGGATCGTCGACGACATCGCCGTCGACGACGAAGGCCGGGCCACCCTGGGCCGGCTGGCGGCCTTCGTGAGGGACCGGCGGGTGCCGCTGGAGATGTGCCCCACGTCCAACGTCCACACCGGCGTGGCCCCGTCGATCGGCGAGCACCCCATCGGGCTGCTGACGGCGCTGCGCTTCCGGGTGACGGTCAACACCGACAACCGGCTGATGTCCGACCTCACGCTGAGCGATGAGCTGTACAAGCTGGTCGAGGCCTTCGGCTACGGCTGGGACGAGCTCCAGTGGCTCACCATCAACGCCATGAAGTCGTCGTTCTGGCCCTTCGACCAGAGGCTGCGCATCATCGAGGGCACCATCAAGCCCGGCTTCTCCGCCCTCCGGGCCGAGGCGCTGTAGCGCCTTCTGCTAGTTCCAGCTGATCCAGCGGGGGTGGAGGCGTTCGCCGGGTGGGTGTTGCCAGTTGGGGGGTGGGAGTCCTTGGTCGGAGGCGGCGTCCGCGGCCGATCGGCCCGGGCCGGG
>JBOGHG010000097.1:0-5844 GCA_050744525.1 Acidimicrobiales bacterium
GCCAACCCCCGAGTCGTCAAACGCAAGTACGTCCGCTGGCACGTCAAACGAGCCCGCCACCGCCTATGGCCCCAACCCACCCGACCAACTACCACCACCATCCTCCGCATCTAACTGAACGGTATTGGGGCTAGAGGCTGGCGATCAGGCGGTCGACCCGCTCGTCGTGCGAGCGGAAGGGGTCCTTGCAGAGGACCGTGCGCTGCGCCTGGTCGTTGAGCTTCAGGTGAACCCAGTCGACGGTGTAGTCGCGCTTGCGTTCCTTGGCACGGCGGATGAACTCGCCCCGCAGGCGAGCCCTGGTGGTCTGGGGTGGGACCTCGACGGCCTCGTCGATCGCCTCGTCGCTGGTCACCCGCTCGACCAGCCCGCGCTCCTGCATCTTGTAGAAGAGGCTCCGGCGCCGGTCGACGTCGTGGTACTGCAGGTCGATCAGCGCCACCCGCGGGTCCGACAGCGGCAGCTCGTGCCGGGCGCTGTACGACTCGATCAGCTTGTGCTTGATCACCCAGTCGACCTCGCGGTCGAGCGACAGCGGGTCGTCGGCCAGCCTGGTCAGGCAGTGCTCCCACATCTGCAACGCCTGGGCTACCAGCGGCGAAAGGTCGCGGGTCTCGGCGTAGCGCTGCGCTCGCTCCAGGTACTCGGACTGGATGTCGAGTGCCGACACGTCCCGCCCGTTCACCAGCCGCACCAGGCGCTTCATCGTCGGATCGTGGCTGATCTCGCGGATGGCCCGGATCGGGTTCTCCAGGGTCATGTCTCGCAGCACGAAGGTCGGGTCCTCGAGCATGCGCAGCAGGATCGACGTGGCTCCGACCTTGAGGAACGTCGCGTACTCGCTCATGTTCGAGTCCCCGACGATCACGTGCAGCCGCCGGTACCGCTCGGCGTCGGAGAGGGGCTCGTCGCGGGTGTTGATGATCGGCCGGCTGCGGGTCGTCGCCGACGACACGCCCTCCCAGATGTGCTCGGCCCGCTGGGAGATGCAGAACATCGCACCCCGCGCCGTCTGCAGCACCTTGCCCGCCCCGGCGTAGATCTGCCGCGAGACGAAGAACGGGATCAGCACCTCGGCGTAGTGGCCGAATTCGTCGCGCCGCGAGGTCATGTAGTTCTCGTGGCAGCCGTACGAGTTGCCCGACGAGTCCGTGTTGTTCTTGAACAGGTAGACGCTGCCCCGGATGCCCTCCTCGCGCAGCTGCTGCGACGCCGCAACCAGGAGCTGCTCGAGAATCCGCTCACCGGCCTTGTCATGGGTCACCAGGTCGAGGATCGAGTCGCACTCCGGCGTGGCGTACTCGGGGTGACTGCCCACGTCGAGGTACAGCCTGGCGCCGTTGGCGAGGAACACGTTCGACGACCTGCCCCACGACACCACCCGACGGAACAGGTAGCGCGCCGCCTCGTCGGGGCTCAACCGCCGCTGCCCCCGCAGGGTGAACGTGATCCCGTACTCGTTCTCGAGCCCGAAGATCCGCCGCTCCATCACCGCAACCTACCGCCGCTCCCGCCGCTCGGGGCCGGGAAGGTCCGGTCCCGACGGGTACCGGTACGGTCTCGGCCGTAGCCAAGGCTCCGGCGATCGAGGGCCACGTCGGGGAACGGACCGTGCGGGTCTCCAACCCGTAGACCCGCCATCCCCACTACCGGTCAGGTGCTCCCAACCGCGGGTGGGGCTGCTGGATCGACAGCTCGTAGGACACGACGAGACAGGCGAGCGGCCAGCCGGCGCCAGTGAATCGCCCTGGGTTGGTTGGAGGCTCGCGTACGTCGGCGCCTGGCCGGCCGTTGTGTTGTGCGGTCAGGGCGACACGGCGCAACGCATGCAGCGGGTGGTCCCTGGCTGGCCCTGCAGTCGCGGCCAACCGATCGGCTGCCCGCAGCGTTGGCAGGCGCCGTAGCCCTCGTCGTCGATCCCGGTGAGGGCCCGGTCGAGCTGGGTCAGCCGGGCCCGAGCCTCCGCCGCCAGCGAGGTGACCTGGGCGCGCTCGTAGGCCGTCGTCCCCTCGGGGTCGTGCTCGTCGTCCGGCGGTTCGAGGTCGGCAGCATCGATCATCTCGTCGAACGTGCGCTCCAGCGACGACAGCGGTCGTTGTGCCCGAGCCCGCTCGACCGCCGCTAGCTCACCGCTAGCTCTCGCAGCGCCGCACGTTCGGCATCGGTCAGCGGCGCGGCAGGCACCCGTGCTCTCTACACGGAGCTTCGTGTGACCGACCGATAGCCCCAGCAGTCCAGGGATAGCGGACCGTCGAGCGCTGCCGTCAGCGAAGCAGCGATACCACCAGGCCGGCGAACACGACGGCGCCGAGCAGGCGACGCCACGGGTTCACCCCCCGGATGACTTCGTCGACGGCCCACCAGCTCAAGGCGACCGTCGCCACGACCCGCAGCGACAGGCCCCACGTGCCGTCGGGATCGGACAACGCGAGCACCACGCTCGCGGCGATCCACACGATGAGTGCCGTGTTCGGCCACTGGGCGACCACGATGCGCCCCGTCCGGCGGTCACGCAGCGCCCAGTCGATGACCCCCACCACGCCAGTCTGGCGGTCAGCCACCACAAGCCCGCTCCGGGAGGGGCCCCCGGAGCCCCTGCCACAGCACCTGGCCCGAGGGAAGCGACCGATGCCTTGATGCGCTGCTTGGCCCGGCTGATGCGCTGGGCCATGGTCGCCTCTGGCACGAGGAAGGCCCGGGCGATCTCGGCGGTCGACAGGCCGCCGACGGCCCGCAGGGTCAGGGCGACCTGCGAGGCGGGTGACAGGGCGGGGTGGCAGCACAGGAACAGCAGCGTGAGGGTGTCTTCGCCGGCAGGGCCGCGGGCACCCAGGTCGAGGGCGGCGTCGCCACCGGCGGGCGGGGGCGGGATACGGGCGGCATCGACCTCCTCCCGCCGCCGGCGGGCGGTGTCGCTGCGCAGCTGGCCGGCGAGGCGGCGCGACGCCACCGTCACCAGCCAGCCGCGGGGGTTCGACGGCCAGCCCTGCACCGGCCACTGGGCAGCAGCGGCCACCAACGCCTCGTGCACGGCATCCTCGCAGGCGTCAAAGCGGCCATAGCGCCGCACCAGCGCACCCAGCACCTCGGGGACCAGCCGCCGGACGGCCCGCCAGTCGGTCACGGCTCCACGTTGGCCTCGTGCATGAGCGGCCGGACCTCGACGCCCCAGTACCTCGCCGCCGGGTTGCGAGCTGCGATCTCCAAGGCGCGCTCCAGGCTGTCGCAGTCGACGATCGTGAAGCTGCCCAGGTACTCCTTGGCCTCGGCGTAAGGGCCGTCGGTCACCGCCGGCGCCCCGGCGGTGACCCGGACCACCTTGGCGTTCACCTGGTCAGCCACCCCGTAGGCGCCGACCAGCTCGCCCGACTCGAACAGCTCCTGGTTGAGGGCATCGGTCTCTCGCAGGATCTCTGCGAAGGCCTCCGCTCCGACCGAGCCGAAGGCTTCCTCGTTGCCGTAGATCAACAGCATGTACTTCACGGGTCGCTCCTCTCCTCACCGGCGGGTGGTCCGACCAGGTCGCCGCTGGCGCCACGGTCGTCCAGCACCAGCGCCGAACGGCCAGTCACGGTGTAGCGCACGTGGGTGACCTCGGGCGCCTCGACGACCCGGGTCGGGACGAGCTCGATGCCCTCGCTGGGGGTGAGGCCGAGGCTGGCGTCGAACAGGCGCTGGCCGTCGCCCAGCAGCACGGGGACGATGTGCAGCTCGAGCTGCTCGAGCAGCCCGGCGGCGAGCACTTGACGCAGCAGCTCCCGCCACCGGCCACCGCCACGTCCTTGCCGCCGGCGGCCTCCCTGGCCAGCTCGACCGCCCGCTCGATCCCCTCGGTGACAAACGTGAACGACGTGCCACCCTTGCGCTCGAGCACCTCGCGGCGGCGATGGGTGACAACGAACACTGGCGGCCGGAAAGGCGGGTCGTCACCCCAAGGGATCTCGCCCGCGTCGAACATGCGCCGGCCCATGACATAGGCACCGGCCGCCGCGAATGGAACGTCGCCGAACCGGGGGTCGTGCCACTCGCCCCTCGTCATGGCCGTCTCGGCTGCGGACAGCCATCGTTGTGCGTCGCCTTGGTGGCGAAGGTCTCGGGCGCGGCGAGACGGTTCCCGGCGGCGTCCCAGTACCGCGCCTGCCAGCGTCCCGAGGCGAGGCTTCGGACTGATCCGAATCGGCGTCGTGTGGGCATGCAGGCCTCCAGATGCGAAGTCGTCATCGAGGCCGTGCGTAACGGCGAGCCCTTGCGGGCTGTGTGCATGGTAGGTCGCCTGCCGCCGGGGGACGGGCCGGCTGTTCGGGCTAGAAGACGCCGAGCTGTGGCGCGTCGAGCAGGCGACGGGTGGCGGCAACCGTGGCGTGAGCCGCATCGAGCGCCTCGGTCGCTTCCTCGGGAGTGATCGGGTCGTAGCCGGCGGGGTCGGGATACTCCGCCTGGTTGCGACGCCGGCGCAACCGGTCGAGCGACTTCAGGCCGCCGACGCCGGGGAACTGCGCGGTGATGGCGTCGACGACGACGATGTGGCCACCTGCTGTTATCGGGCGCAGTCCCTGGTGCGCGAGCAGCGCTGTGGCCGCCTTGAGAGCGGCGTCGTAGGCGAGGCTGAACGCCGCCTCCCGGTCGCTCGCCGTCAGCGCGGCTGCCGACTGGACGTGGCGCTCGCTCGTGGCCACGAGCGCGTCTGCGGTCTGCGCATCGGCTGACACCTTCTGGAGGTGCCCGCGCTCGAGGAGCGCCTCAATGGTGTCTTCGCCCTTTCCGCCAGCGAGCCACGAGCGCGGAACCCTACGCGGCCCAGGGACCGGGTAGCGCGACCATCGGCGAGGCCTTGACCGTCGCTGCGAAGGCGTCGTCAGCGCGCTTCCAGGCGCGGGTTGTCCGGATCGAAGTGTTGACCTCGCGTCCGAGCCGGTGCTCGGCCCGGCGAGCGGCGTCGTACACCTCGTCGCGGTCGACGTCGCCGACCACGAGCACGTCGATGTCTGCCGGAGGCCTTCCCGCGACACCGGAGTAGCGGGCGGCCCAGGATCCGTAGAGCCACAGGCCCTCGATGCCGGCGACGTCGGAGAACTCCTCGGCGACGACCAGCGGAGGTCCGAACGCCATGGTCACGAGTTCGGTGAGGGGCCGGACGTAGGGGTTGTCGGCGTTTGCCGTGACGAGCTTGGACCGCCCCACGTTGCGGGTGCGGACAAGATCTGCCTGTTCCAGGCGGCGGACCTCGGCGGTGACGGTCTGGTAAGGCACGCCGACCCGGTCGGTCAGCTCGTCGAGCGTCCAGCTCCGCTCCGGGTGGGCGAGCACGAGCGCGAGCAGGTCGCCGACGAGTCGGGACCGGAGCACCGGCAGGGGCGGTGGTGCTGGCTGTCTCACATCCCGGAGTATCGCTCTATTTTCAAGCGGTATCAACCGGCAATGAAGCGAACCGAGCGAGAGCACAGAGCGCGCACCGCCGAACTGACCGCTGCGCACCGCCACTGACCGGCCACGACGAACTCCTCGACCGGACCCGCAGAGATCGCGGACAACGGCACCGACACCCCGGCACCCGACGGCACGCCCCGGCACCCCCACCTCCACCGTCGCACCGACCCGGCGGTGCGAGCCGCGCAGCTCTGGGCCGAGCGTGCCGCCCTCGTAGCGACTCTGCCTCCCGACCCCACCGCCCAGCTCTGCGAGGCACAACGACGCGCGACACAGATCCGCGAGCAGCTCGACGACCTCCACGACGGCATCGGTCGCTACGCGAACACGGCCATCGACGAAGCCGCCCGCCGCCTCCGCACCGCCGAGCAGAATCACAACCAGGCGCGGCAGTCCACCACCTCACCCGGCGCCAGC
>JBOGHG010000097.1:5944-14281 GCA_050744525.1 Acidimicrobiales bacterium
CGGAGCAACGCCTGATCAATGCCTGGGTAGTGCTCGCTGACGCTCTCGGGGATATGGGCGAGATCGAACTCGACGGGCCCATGGCAGCACGTCTCAAGGTCGACGAACAGCGGTCCGTTCGCAGTGCTCAACACGTTGCCTGGGTGTGGCTCCCCGTGAAGCAGCTGCTCGGCAGCCCCGTGGTCGCGAATCGCTCGTCGCAGTCGTCGCAGTGTGCTGGCGAGCATCCTCCGATCGTCGTCAAGTAGCGCCGGGCTGTCTTCGCGACTGCTGACGATGCGTTGAGCCTCGGCGACTCGATCCGTGAAGTGTGGCGCCGGGACCTCGAGCCTGCGCATGCCGGCATGCAGGCGTTCGACGGCCTCTGCGTAGGCGGCCGGTGAGATCTCAGCGATCACCGGTTCGTAGTAGGTCCACAGCGTGACCTCGAAGCCGTCACGCTCGTGGCCGCGGGGCTCTACTAGCGGCTCCAGAGCAGCCACAGGGCTCTCGGCTTCGGCGAGCCGTTGAGCAAGCTCGACCTCGAACGCTGCGTGCTCCCGCCCCGCAACTGCGACTCGCGCGAAGACGTCGCACGGCAGCAGCCGCAGTGCGAGCTTGTTCGAGTTCTGGAGGACGGCCGCGCCATCAGCTGGCAGGTCGAGGGCCACGGCGATGGAGATCGCCGCGTCGATTGCGCGGGCGGCCTCGGGTGATTCCACCGTCGAATCCTGGCAGCGGGCGGTGCAGGTCGGGGGCGAGATACGCAATGCACCGCCCGACGTTCTGCGATCGAGCGCCCTCGACAGCACCCTTAATGCCGATGGGTGGCACCTCGCCAGGCCCAGTGTGTGACGTCCGGATGATTACGCCGCGTGAGGACGTGGGCGCCAATGGGCGGTCTCTGATGGCCGCCACTGGGTAGATCCTGACGTCCGTCCACACCCGTGCCTACGTCGCCCCGACCTGGCGCCCGGCCCGTCGAGCGATCGAAGGGGCCCGCTGTGCGGCCTCACCTGATGCTCGACGATTCCGTTCCAGGTGATGGGGGCACCGATTCGACGTCTTCCTCCGCGACTTCGACGACCTCTCCGTCCTCGACGACGTCGTAGCGTCGCCGCCATGCCTGCCCCGCACTGGTTCTGGCGCTTCATGTACGACCGCGAGAGCGCGGCCTGGGGGCGGCGACGCGACGAGCCGGAGCATCGTGAGCTGGTCGAGCGGACCGCCGATGAGCTCGCGAACGTGGTTGCACCGCCCGGACCTGTAACCGACCTCGGCTGCGGACCTGGCGCGCACGCGCTCGCACTCGCGCGGCGCGGTTATGACGTCGTCGGTGTCGACGGGTCACCTCGCATGGTCGAGGTTGCGCGGACACGAGCCGCGCGCGACGAGGTCGACGCGACGTTCGACGTGCACGACGTCAGCGCGCCGCTCCGCTTCGCGGACGCGTCGCTCGGAGGTGTCCTCGCGGTCCTCGTCCTACAGCACCTCCCGCATCCCGCGGCCTTCATCGCCGAGATCCGGCGCTGCCTCCGGCCGGGCGGGCACCTGTTGATCACCGCTCCGGTCCGCGACGGCACGTCGCTCACGTCCCAGAACCTGTACTGGCGGCTGCGCGCAGCGTGCTACCACCGCGTGCCCGGCGTCGTCCGCTTCTACGACACGAACTCCCTTCCTCGTCTCGTCGAGGACCAGGGCCTGACCGTCGTCGAGTGCGACGGCGAGCCCGGTCGCGTGAGGGTGTTGGCACGCGCGTAACGTCGCTCGCCGTGGAAATCCTCGACCTGCCGACGCCGTCGTTGCTCGTCGAGTGCGGCGCGTTCGATCGGAACGTCGCGACCATGGCGGCGCGCTGGCCAGGCACGCGGCTGCAGCTGGGCGCGATCCCGGGCGGAGCGCTCGCGTGAATCTCCAGCGGACGGTGTTCGCACGGCTATACCGGCGCGCACCGAGTGTCGAGTCCTTGCCGTGGCATCGCGAGCAGCCGCCGGCGCTCCTGGAGCGCGCGGTCGCGCAGCGCACCACTCGCGGACGCGCGCTCGACGTTGGCTGCGGCCAAGGCGTCCACGCCGTGTACCTCGCGCAACAGGGCTTCTCCGTCGTCGCGGTCGACTTCGTTTCGGCCGCCCTCGCCGCCACCAGGACGCGCGCCGAGCAGGCCGGCGTCGAGGTCGAGCTTCGCGAGTGCGACGTCGTCGACTACGAGGCACCGTCGGCCTTCGATGTCGTGCTCGATTCGGGCTGCCTGCACCATCTGCCCAGAGGAAGGGTCGGCGCGTACCGGATCCGACTGGACGAGTGGCTCGCATCGGGAGGCGACTACGTGCTCGTCCACTTCGCGCACCGGCCGCGCATGTTCTGGGTGCCAAAGGGTCCCAGGCACAGGACGCGCGACGAGACAGTGGCGTTCTTCGCGCCGCTCGAGCTGCAGGCGTACGACGAGACGCACTTCGACGTGCCGCTCCCGATGGGGCCGATGCGCGCCGGCGTCTACTGGTTCTCCCATCCGGAGCACTGATGCCATCGTCGGCGGAGCGGCGGACCGGCCAAACTCGTACGCATAGGCGTCCGGGTGCCGGCGGTGTTCAGGTGCCGGCCAGGGCCGCAACATCGAAACGAGGTGGGCGCTACTTCCAACCCGGCTGGCGTGGCGCTTGCTCGATCCACTTGTGCATCTCCGGTGCCTGTGCTTCCTCCACAGTCTTGACCTTGACGTAGCGGCTCCGTCCGGTGGTTCCGAGCGGCGGCGGAGAGTCGAAGTCCGCGCCGCCGAGGAAGACGACGTTCACTGAGACGTCGTAGGCGACCATCTCGATGATCCACCCCAGTTCTGGCAACCCGTAGTACGCCTTCTTCCACTTGACCCCGAACTGAAGCCCAGGGATCGTCTTGCGGATGAGTTCGTCCAGTCGCTTGATGATGGGGTGAAGATCCGGCATCACTCGGCGGATCCAATCGTCGATGTCGGCGTGGCTCTCCGACGGCACCGGCGGCTTCCGGGCGGAATCGGGCTTGGGTGCTTTCGGCATGGCAGCGCTCCTCGGGTGTCGCTCAGGGCGAGACATACCACGCCAGCACGGCCGTCGCGACACCGGCGGCGGGGGCGACGGAACGGCCAACCGCCGCCGGTCGCCGGCGGTCCACCACACTTCACGGCGAGCGCCGAGGAGGTCTCTGGGTCGGCGCCAGTCGGGATGACGCACTGCGCGGCATGGCAGACTCGTCGAGACCAGGTTCTCTTCGCGGTCCGGTGTAGCGACATGGCCAAGCTCATCTACATATCCAACGTGTCGCTCGACGGCTTCATCGAGGACGCACGCGGCAGTTTCGACTGGACCGCGCCCGACGAGGAGGTCTTCGCGTTCATCACCGATCTCGTGCGCTCTCGCGGCGCATGCGTTCAAGGGCGGGCTGGTCGATGAGTGTCAACTGTTGATCCGTCCCGTAGTCGTCGGTGGAGGCAAGCCGGCGCTCCCGACGGACGCGCGCGCCGAGTTCGAGCTGGTGGACGAGCGCCGGTTCACCAACGGCGTCGTGTACCTCCGCTACCGCAACCTCATCTGAGCAATCCCAGGCGACCACTCCCGACAAGACGACGCTTTGGACCGAGTCACTACGGCACGCGGACCGCAGGCGCGATCCTCGACGGTCCTGGCGACGGCGCCGCGGGTCCCGATGTGTGGGATTCGCGCGACGCGGGCCTGCGACTCGGCGTGAGAGCGCTCAGAATCAGCGCGCCGCTCCGTCTGTATTGACATGAAGCTCACCGTTCAGACGTTCCTCACCCTCGACGGCGTGATGCAGGCCCCCGGGGGACCTGAGGAAGATCCCAGCGACGCCTTCACCTACGGCGGCTGGCAGGCCCCGTTCCCCGACCCGGCCGTCGGCGAGTTCGTCACCGAGCTCAACAGTCGCGCCAGCGCGTTCCTGTTCGGTCGCAGAACGTTCGACATCTTCCGCGGCTACTGGCCTGATCAGACCGACCCCGCCAACCCCATTGCCACGGCGATCAACTCGCTGCCCAAGTACGTCGTGTCCAACTCGCTCAACGAGGCCGATGCCACGTGGCGCGGCGAACACCCCGACACCGCTCGCCTCGTGACCGGCGACGTCGTCGCGGCGGTGCAGGCGCTGAAGGACGAACCCGGCGACGAGCTGCAGATCTGGGGAAGCAGCAAGCTGCTCCAGACGCTGTTGCAGCACGAGCTCGTCGACCGCTTCCGCCTGATGACGTTTCCGCTGGTGCTCGGCTCCGGTCGTCGCTTGTTCAACGACGGCCTCCTCCCGGCAACGATGCGCCCTGTCGACCTCACCATGACCGATCTCGGAATCGTCCTCGGAACCTACGAACCAGCCGGTCCGGTTCGCCACGGCCAGATGTAACCGGCTGGGGATGGCAGTGCGAGATGTCAGCGATCACCTCCGACCAAGAGCCGTCCTCTCACTTGCAGCTGGGTCCTGGCGACATCATGCGGTCGGGTCGAGCGGTGGGTGCTCGAGGACGCGGGGCCGGTACTCGACCAGCTGGATGCGGCCGTCGAACGTGCGGTTGTCGATCATCTCGAGGGCGACGTCCGGGTAGCCGTCGTAGATGCGTTCTGCTCCCGTGGCGCCGGTGATCACCGGGAACATCACGACCCGGAAGCGATCAACGAGTCCGGCTCGCAGCAGCGACCGGCACAGGCTGATGCTGCCGATCGTGCTCACGAGGCCCGAGCCGCCCTCCTTCATCGCCCGGACCGCTGAGACCGCGTCATCGCGCACGAGCGTGGAGTTGGCCCACGTGAGCGGCTCCGCGAGAGAGGCGGAGAACACCACCTTCGACGCTCGCGTGAGTCCGTCGACGGACGCCTCCTCGTCGGCGGTGAACTCGTCCGTTCCCGCTGGAGTCTCTCCGGCAGCGAAGCCCGACATCAGCCGGTACGTGTTCGCTCCCATCACGTACGTGACCTCGGGTTGTTCACCCAGCCAGGCGAGGTACTCAGGCCCCTCGAGACCCCAGAAGCCGGGCCAGCCCTCCGCGGACGCGTAGCCGTCGAGAGAGGTGATGAAGTCGACGAGGAGTTCTGGCATGGTCGTGTCCTTGTCCTCTTGTCAGGTAGCCGCTCCTGCCTTCCCTACCACGGCGACACGAGGTTGGACGGGCGGCGAGTCGAGAACTCATTGTCGCTCGCCAGCGTGATCGATCTTCCAGCGCCGGGGCAGCAGCCCGAGGGGTGTGGACGGCAAGTCGAGCACGAGGGTGCGGAAGATGGTGGTCATGAGGTCGGCCTCCGTCGCCGGCGGGCCCGGGGTGTGGTGGTGCCGACGTCGAGGCCCGGCTTCTGACGCTTGCGGTAGGACTCGCCGTCGAGGACGAGCTCGTAGGCCGCCGACTGGAGCCGGTCGATGGCCGACTGGGCCAACAGGAGAGGAACGAAGCCCGGATGTAGAAGCATTCTGTGTGCACCACATGTCGGCGAGGAGGACAACGTGTCGATCCGGATCTTCCAGCAGACAGTCGCAAGTCTGGCGTCTGCGAGCGATTCCAACGGCGTACTCGGTGCTGTCGAAGTGGCAAGTCCGCGAGGGGCGGTACCGCCTCTCCACGTGCACCACCGTGAGGACGAAGCGTTCTATGTCGTTGAGGGTGAGTACAGCGTCTTCATTGGCGACGACGTGATCAGGGCGTCCCCAGGCACCTGGGTCTGGGGACCGCGAGATGTCCCCCACGGCTATCAGATCCATTCGGAGCGCGGCCGGCATCTGAGCCTCACCATGCCAGGAGGCTTCGAGGCATTCTTCGAGGAGGTCGCCTCGATCGCGACGCCAGACGCTGATCCCCGGAGCGAGATGGGCCGGCTCGCGGCAGTCGCCGCCCGCTACGGCGTCGAGTTCCTCGGGCCGCCTCCCGCGCCCAGCTAGCCGTGGTCTAGCCGCGCGCGTCGGGTGGTCCCGGCGGCGCGGTTGGTGGGGTGTGGTCGCCGGAAGCGCCGCCGCTGTTGGGCGTGGATGGCGGATCCGCTGGTGGCGCGCCCGGTGACCGGTCGGGTTGCCCGTCGGACTCGCCGGCGTCCGAAGCGGGAACGTCGTCGGGCAGATGGGATGCGGCGGGGGTCTCGCCTGCCCGATCGAGCCCCTTGGTCACGGGCTCCCCGGGGTCGGCCGGCCGGCGGGCGGCTCCCGGTGCCTCGTCGGAGATCAGGTCACCGTCCACACCGGGTTGGCCGTCGCTGGCGCCGGTGGCATCCTTGGAGACCCGGTCGCCGAAGTTGGTGGGATGCTCATCGGCGGGTTCGGTGAAGTCGACCGGGGTGACGGCCTCGACGGCGTGGCGTACTGCGTCATTGGCTCGGTCCGGCAGCACCCCGGCCGCGGCGGCGCCGGCCATGCCGACGGCGGCGACCGCCGTGCCCACGCCCAGCTTGGCCGCCAATCCGAGGCTGACGAGCTTGCCGGCGGCGGGAATGGCTTCGTCTGCGAGCATGCGGCTGCTCCTTGTCGCACCGCGTCCCGGCCGGGCTCCCGAGGCGATGAACGCCCGCAGTGCCGGCGAGGCCGGGGGTGATGGCCCGTCGCCCAGGTCCCGGACATGCTTCGCGAACGCCGCCAGATGTTCGAGGCGGGGGTCGACTTCGTCGCACCGCATGATCGCCTCGCTCGTTTCGTCGTCCAGCAGCCAGGTGAGCGACATCTCGGGCCCGTGATCGCCGGAGGTGGTCACAGGGGTACGCCCTCGCGTTCCAGCAGCCTGCTGATGGCCAGTAGCCCCCGTCGTTGCAGGGCCTTGACGGCACCCGTGCTCTTTCCGAGCGTCCCGGCAACCTGTTCGATGCCGAGATCACCCAGCAGCCGCAACAGCAGCACGTCCCGCTGTCCCGGCACCAGCCGCTCGCATAGGGCGCGCACTCGGTCGACACCCAACGACCGGTCGAGGGCGCCCTCGACGTCATCCGGCGCCGTGAGCTCGGGTGCGAACGCATCTGCCGCGTCGGCCAGGTGTTCGGGCGGCGGCCGGCGGGACAGGCGCCGGCGCTCGTCCAGCAGGCGCCGGTGGGCGATCGTGAACACCCAGGATCGAAAGCCTGCCTCGCCGCCGTCGAAGTCGCCGAGGTTGCGGAGAACGGCAACGAAGACCTCGCTGGTCAGGTCCTCGGGCTCCGCGCTGCCCTGGACCCGCAGATAGCCGCTCACCACCGGCGCGAGGGCCGTGAAGATGCGCTCCAGTGCCCAGGGCGCGCCGTCCCGCGCCGCGGTCAGCACCGCGTCGAACTGGCCGTCGAACCGGTCTCGCTGCCCCATGAGCTCACCGGCGTGATCGCCGCGAGCGTCCGGCAGGTGACGCCTCGGCCGAAATCCCCGGCGACGGTCCTGCGCTCGACGGTCGGCTGGGCGCCGACGGCGACGTTGCCGGATGCCTGCAGCCGCAAGAGGCGACCGGCGACCACACAGCCGTCGGCCGTTGCGCGCATGGCGAAAAACTCCTACCCGCCCTGGGTGGTAGACCCTCGCGATGAGGAAGATCCGCTGTCTTGTCGCGCCCGCGGTGGCGATCGTCATGGTGCTGGGGTCGTGTGGTGGTGACGACGACGGCGCCGACGTCCGCGAGTCCGGGTCGGACTCGGGGTCGGCCTCCGAGTCGGGGTCGGCAAGCGGCACCGCCGGCGGGCAACCGCCGGTCTCGCTCGAGGGCACCGTCAACGATCACGGTGTCACGGACATCGAGAACGACGAGCTGGAGCTCGAGCTCGATGACAACTACTTCGCGCCGACCTTCGCCCGGGGCGCGCCGGGCGAGGAGGTGACCGTCCAGCTCCTCAACGAGGGCAACGCCAGCCACACGTTCACCAGCGACGCGCTCGGCGTAGACGAAGAGCTGGGCGCGGGCGACTCGTCGTCGGTGACCGTCACGCTGCCCGAGGAGGGGGCGGTCGAGTTCATCTGCCGGTTCCACGAGGGCCAGGGGATGAAGGGCGCCTTCTTCTTCGACGAGGGCGACCAGGTCGAGGCCGGCTCGTAGTGCCGTGACCACAAACGTTTGCGCCCACCACGCCGGCCAGGATCGCCGCTCGCGGCGTCCTCCTCCTCGAAAGTGCTGGCGACTTCCTTCGTCGTGCGTCCTTGCGAGCGCCGATCCTGACTCGCCGTGGACGAGCGAACGTTCATGGTCACGGCACTAGCCGGCGGTGCCCGCCGCGAGTCCGGCATCACGCCGCGGGAAGAGCCTCGAAGGCAGGGTGACGGGGAGCGATCGACCGCAGCTCCTCGTCGCTGGAATCGGGCCCGGTGCCCTCGAAGAACACGCCGACCTCGAACTTCCAGCGCTTCAGGTAGGCACGCAACACGGCGACCTTCTCGTCGGCATCCAGCTCGCGA
>JBOGHG010000098.1:0-14114 GCA_050744525.1 Acidimicrobiales bacterium
GGCGTGGTGGTGGCCGACGGGGCGGCGTCCCGCCGGATCGACGCCCCGACGGTGGTGCTGGCGGCCGGGTGCCGCTCCGCCGGCATCGCCGGGCTTTCGGAGGCGGCGCGCCCGCCGGTCCGTCCGGTCAGGGGCGAGATCCTCACGCTGCGGCAGCCGCCGGGACCACCGCTGGTCACGCACACCGTTCGCGGCCTGGTCCACGGCTTCATCGTGTACCTGGTCCCCCGAGCCGACGGCCGCCTGATCGTCGGCGCCACCGTGCAGGAACGCGGCTGGGATACGAGGGTGACGGCCGGCGGCGCCTACGAGCTGGTGCGCGACGCGCTCGCGCTGGTGCCGGGTCTCGACGACGCCGAGCTGGTTGCGGCCCGCGCCGGGCTGCGGCCGGGGACGCCCGACGACCTGCCCCTGATAGGCCGAAGCGCCATGGAGGGTCTGGTGGTTGCCACCGGGCACTACCGGAACGGCATCCTGCTCACCCCGATCACCGCCGAGGCGGTGGTGGCGGCGGTGGACGGCGATCCGCTGCCACCGGAGGTCGGTGCCTGCGGTCCCCGCCGGTTCGAGGAGACGGTCGGCGAGGCCCCCGGAAAGGCCGTTCCGGCGCCTTTTTCTCGCGGGGACCGCAATGCCGCGACGCCGGTTCCCGGTGGACGGGAGGGGGCGCCGACGTGAGCGATCTGTTGACGGTCAATGGCGATGGGGTCTCCGTGCCGGCGGGGACCACGGTGGCGCGCCTGCTGGCGTTACTCGACGTCGAGCCGAGGGGCGTGGCGGTGGCGGTGGACGGCGAGGTCGTGACCCGCCGGACCTGGGGGGAGCGCTCGCTGGCGGCGGGCGAGCGTGTCGAGATCCTGTCGATAGCCCAGGGAGGCTGACCCTTGACCACCATCGAGCTGCATTCCGACCCCCTGGTGATCGCCGGCGAGTCGTTCCGATCGCGGCTGATCCTGGGCACCGGCGGCGCCCCCAACCTCGACCTGCTCGAGGCGGCGCTCACGGCGTCGGGCACCGAGATCACCACCGTGGCCCTGCGCCGCGTCGACCCGTCGGCACCCGGCTCGCTGTTCGAGGTGCTGCGCCGCACCGGCATCCGCCCACTGCCCAACACCGCCGGCTGCTTCACCGCCCGCGACGCGGTGCGCACCGCCCGGCTGGGACGGGAGGCGCTGGAGACCGACTGGGTGAAGCTGGAGGTCGTGGCCGACGAGCGCACGCTGCTGCCCGACCCGGTCGAACTGCTCGACGCCGCCGAGGAGCTCGTCGACGACGGCTTCGTCGTGCTGGCCTACACCAACGACGACCCGGTGCTGGCGCGCCGCCTGGAGGACGCCGGTGTCGCCGCCGTCATGCCGCTGGGCTCCCCGATCGGCAGTGGCATGGGCATCCGCAACCCCTACAACCTGGCGATGATCCTCGAGGCCGCGGGTGTGCCGGTGGTGCTCGACGCCGGCATCGGCACCGCGTCCGACGCCGCCCGGGCCATGGAGCTGGGCTGCGCTGCCGTGCTCCTCGCCACCGCCGTCACCCGCGCCCGCGACCCGGTCCGCATGGCCACCGCCATGCGCCACGCCGTCGAGGCCGGCCGGCTGGCTCGCCGGGCGGGCCGCATCCCCAAGCGGCTCTACGCCGAGGCGTCGACCAGCGACGAGGGCCTGGCCGACCTGGGGTGACGGCGTGACCGTCCCGCCTCGGGAGCTGCTGGTCCTGACGGACCGCCGCATGGCGGCGGACGCCGGCCACGACCTGGTCGAGGTGGTGGCGGCGGTGGTCGCCGCCGGTGCGCCCACGATCGTGCTGCGGGAGAAGGACCTGCCGCCGGCCCACCGCCACAGCCTGGCGGTGAACCTGCGGGCCGTGACCGCGGCGGCGAGGGCGGCGCTCATCGTCGCCGGCGACGTGGCCCTGGCCCTTGCGGTCGGTGCCGACGGCGTGCACCTGGCGGCCGACGATCCCTGGCCGGACGACTCACCGGCGGCGCTCCGGGTCGGGCGGTCGTGCCACGCCCCCGGGGAGCTCGTGGCGGCGGCCACGCGCGGCATGGCCGACTACGCCACGTTCTCGCCCGTGTTCGCCACGACGTCCAAGCCCGGGTACGGGCCGGCGCTGGGCATCGACGGGCTGGCGGCCGGCTGCCGGGCCGTCGCCGAGGTGGCCTCACCGCCGGCCGTCTACGCGCTCGGGGGGATCGGCCCGGCGCAGGCCGCGGCTTGCCTGGCCGCCGGCGCCGCCGGTGTCGCCGTGATGGGGGCGGTGATGCGGGCCGACGACCCGCGCGGCATCGTACGGACCATGATCTGCGCGCCGGACGCCGCCCATCCGACCCGAACTTGCGGCGGTTAGCGCTGCCATGACCACGCCAACCACGACAAGTTCGGAAACGCCGGCGGTGGCGCTGACCATCGCAGGGTCCGACTCGGGCGGCGGTGCCGGCATCCAGGCCGACCTCGTGACCTTCGCGGCGCTGGGGGTGCACGGCGCCAGCGCCGTCACCGCGCTGACCGCGCAGAACACGGTCGGGGTGAGCGGCGTGCACGTGCCGCCGGTCGCGTTCCTGCGGGCGCAGCTCGATGCCGTACTGGCGGACCTGCCGGTGGTGGCGGTCAAGACGGGCATGCTCGCCACCGAGGAGGTGGTCCTGGCGGTGGCCGAGTACGCCGCCGCCGGCCGCCTGCCCAACCTGGTGGTCGACCCCGTGCTGGTGTCGTCGACCGGTGCCCGCCTGCTCGATCCCGGCGCCGAGACCGCCTACCGCGAGGCCCTGTTCCCCCACGCCCTCGTCCTCACGCCCAACACCCGCGAGGCGCAAGCGTTGCTCGGCGCACCGGTCGAGTCGGTCGACGACGCCCGCCGGGCCGGCGGGAAGCTGGCGGGGTGGGGCCCCCGGTGGGTGGTCGTCAAGGGCGGCCACCTGGCGGCGAACGATGCCGCCTGCGACGTGGTGGTCGAATCCGCCACCGGCGACGTCGCCGAGCTGTGCGTGCCGCGCATCGACACCCGCAACGACCACGGCACCGGCTGCAGCTTCGGCGCCGCCACCGCCGCCGGACTGGCTCGGGGCTCGACGGTGCCGGAGGCCCTGCGGGCAGCCAAGCGGTTCGTGCACGAGGGCCTGGAGCGGTCGGCGCAGTGGGCGCTGGGGGCCGGGCACGGCCCCGTCGGCAAGCTCGGCGCCTGGTCGTAGATCCGTCAGATCACAGGCAGCCCGCCGCGCCAGCGGCCGGCCGTGGCCATCCACTCCTGGCCGGGCGGGCAGTCGGCCAGGTGGTCGCAGTGGCGGCAGGTGGGAGACGGGGTGGCGTCGGCGGGGTCGAACCCCCTTGCCGCGGCGATGGCGCGCTGCCTGACCACGGCGACGATCCGGTCCGCGCCGAGGGCCAACAGCTCGGGGTCGACGGGCGCCGTCACCCGCTCTCCGGTATCACCGGCGGTGATCAGGACCGACGCCGGGACGACCCCGATAGCCAGCGCACCGGCGGCCGCCTCGAACGCCGCCCGGTCCCGGAGCGCGCCGTCGTCGCCGGTGGTCACGCGGTGGACGACCAACACGAACCCGCCGGCGCCGGTCACCCGCCCGAGTCGAGCGTCGGCACCGCACGCCACCAGCACCGGGGAGTCCTTGTCGGGACGCCAGGACGGCGGGGGACCGGCCGCCGGGCCGGGGGCATTGAGCAGTGTGAAGCCGGGTGGGAGCGGCCAGCCGAGCACCCGGACGAACCCCGCCAGCCAGCGACCGGAGGTCGCGGCCACCGCCGCCAGGGTGGCCGAGTCGCCCGCCTCCCAGGTCTCGCAGATCCAATCGCCCACGCTCGAACGCTCGATCGGCGACCCCCGGCGGCCGCTCCCCGGCCCTTCCGCCGGGCGCAGCGCCATCATCCACGCCCGGACGGTGTCGAGCGGCGCGGGCAACGTCGGTGGTCGGCCCGCCAGGTCGGCTCGGGCCAGGTGGTGGGCGAGCGCGGCTCGTCCGCAGGCACCGGCGGCCAGCGGGGGCGACCAGCCGGGGAACGCCCAGCCGTGCTCGCCCTGGCCTCGGTGGCGGGCCGGGCAGGTTGCCGCGTCCAGGGCCGCACCCCACCCGACGTAGACGTCGCCCACGGGAACCCCGGCGCCGGCGAGCGCCTCGGCGATCCGCCCGGACACGCCGGCCCGCAGGCGATGGGCGGTCCCCGCCGGGTCGTCGCCGGTCACGACGCAGCTTCCGCCGTCCCCGGCCGCCAGCCCCGACCCTCCGGGCAGTCCGGTCGCACCGGGCAATGCTGGCAGTGGGCACCCGGGCGCATCGCCGGCGGCTCGCCGGCCGCCAGACGGGCGGCGATGCCCATGGCCTCGTCGAGCCGCTCGGCAGCGTGCTGCAGCAGTGCGGGACGGAGGGGCTCGACATGGGTGGTGCCGTCGGACACGACCGTCACGGCGCAGGCCGGGACCTCGCCGTCGCGCAGCGCCAGCATCAGTGCGTAGAGGTGGCCGTCGGCCCGCATGCCGTCGTACCAGCGGCCGCCCTTGACCTCCACGATCACCCCGGGACGGTCCGTGGGCGGCCCGCCCAACAGCACGTCGATGCGTCCCGCGACCGTGACGGCGCCGCCGGCCAACGCCACCCGGACCGGATCCTCGACGCGCGGCCACCAGCCGGGGTCGACCCCGGCGAGCCCGGATGCCGCGAGCCGGTCGATGCGCACGGCGGCGTCGGACGTCAGCCGCGCCGCAGCCGGCCCCAGGTCCGCCAGGTGGTCGGCCACGGTGCTGTCGCCGAGGGCCGAGAGGAACGCCACGGCGGCATCCACCGTCACGTTTCGCCGTGGCGACACCGTGGCCAGCTTGGCGGCGGCGTCGACCAGCCATCCCAGGACGGTGTCGTCGCCGCCGGTGCTGCCCTCACTCAGGGCCCGGCGTGGGCACCGCAGCAGGCCGGTCACGAGGTGCTTCGACAGGCGGAGAGGGTCGGCCTCGCTCCAACCACCCACGACAGTCGCGGCGCGGGCGGCGTCGTCGAGCTCGGCGCGCAACGCCGCGATCCCGTCGGGGGACGGGGGGTGAAGCGGCCCCGCCAGTACGTCGCCCAGCGCCTCGACCACCGACGCATGGTAGGGATCGGGCCGGGCGAGCGGCGGGACCGTCAGCCCGATCGTCGCTGCCGGCGGGTGGCCAGCCAGTCGGCCTCGGCCTTGCCCATCTCCGTCGACGGGGGGCCGTCGACCCAGGGCCACAGCTCGTTGGCGATGCCGCGGAAGTTGGCGGTGGCCCGCAGGTCGCCGAGGATGGCCATCAGGCCGAGGTTGATCCGCTGGATGACGACGAAGCTGGCGGGCAGGTTGGCCGCCTTGATGATCGGCCCGTACGGGCCGGTGGGGTCGAAGTACCGCGACAGGGCGTCGGTCGACCACTGGGGGGTGATCGTCACCTCCTGGTCGTGCATGACGAACTCGTAGAAGTGACTGAAGTAGTCGTGCACCTGCCGGTCGGACACGGGCGTGCCCGGGCGCAGCAGGCCGATCCGCTCCACGATCTCCCGGTAGCGCGCCGTGTCGCGGTCGTTGACCATTGCCCGGATCATGTCGCCGAACAGTTCCATGTCGGCGGGCGTGAAGTGCTTGACCAGCCCGAAGTCGAGAAAGCTGACCTGGCCACCGGGGCGGAACAGGTAGTTGCCGGGGTGGGGGTCGCCGTTGAAAGCCTGGAGCCGGTAGAGGCTCCGGAACACGAACCGGTAGATGGCCTCGGCGGCCTGGTTGCGTTCGTCCGGGTCCCACCTCGACATCTCGTCGAAGCGCACGCCGTCGGCCAGCTCGGTGGTCAGCACCCGTGGCGTCGACAAGCCCATGAGCACGTCGGGCACGTGGATGAACGGATGCCCCCGGTAGAAGTCGGCGAACAGCCGCTGGTTGCGGGCCTCGTTGGCGTAGTCGAGCTCCTCGACGACCCGGGCGCGAATCTCCTCGACCAGCGGGCCCGGCTCGAAGCCCGGCAACGCCAGGCCCATGGCGCCGAAGATCACGCCGGCGCTGTCGAGGTCGGACCTGATGGCGTCGTCGACCCCCGGGTACTGGACCTTGACCGCCACGGCGCGTCCGTGCCGGGTGATGGCGCGATGGACCTGGCCGATGGAGGCGGCGGCGATGGGTAGCGGATCCCACTCCATGAACACTCGGTCGGGGGCGGCGCCCAGCTCTGTTTCCACGACGCCGGCGGCGAGCTCGGGCGACATGGGTGGCGCATCCTGCTGGAGGCCCTGGAGCGCCTGGCGCACGTGGTCGGGCAGCCCGGTGTCGAGGTACGAGGCCATCTGGCCCAGCTTCATGAACGCGCCCTTCATGTTGCCGAGCGCGTGGGCCACCTGGTCGGCCGTGCGCAGCTCGAAGCGTCGGTCGAGCTCGACCCGGTGTTCGGCGCTGGCGAACGTCCGCCGGGCACGATGGAGCGCGAAGTCGGTGCCGGCGCGTCCCCCCATCCGGGCCAGCTCGAGCCGCCGCCGATTTCGGGTGCGCGCCGAGATCGGGGTGGCGGCGCTGTCGCTGCGCCGGAACTTGCGGGCCCGTCGGATGGCGGCGCCCGCGGCGATGGCGGCGCCCACGAGGCCGCCCATCGCGAGCGCGCTCCGCGCGTGGGATCCCGGGGCCGACATGGCGCCGGAGCCTACCGACCGGCCCCCAACTGACGTTGTCGTAAGGTGGCCCGCGCTTGAACCGAACCTCGAAGAGCACCGGGAACCGCCGCCATGCACGAGAACCTGCCCACGCCCGATCAGCTCAGCTTCGCGATGCTCATCCTCCGGCTCGTCGTCGGGCCCATAGTCGCCTTCCATGGCTTCGCCAAGATCACCCGCGGCGGCAAGCTCGAAGGCACCGCCAGATGGTTCGAATCCATGGGGATGCGGCCGGGCCACGTGCATGCGCGCTTCGCTGCGTTTGGCGAGCTGGCCACCGGTACCTGCATCACCCTCGGACTCCTGACCACCTTCGCCGGCATGGGGCTCGTCGGGCTGATGTCGGTCGCTCTCTGGACCGTGCACCGTGGCCGGGGCCTCCTGATCACCGGCAACGGCTGGGAGTACGTCGCGGTGCTGGGCACCATCGGCGTGGTGCTGGCCACGATCGGCGCCGGCGACTGGAGCCTCGACAACGCGATCGGGATCGACCTCAACGGCCCCGCGGGCTTCATCATCGCAGTCGCCGGCGGCGTGGGCCTGGCCGCCATCCTGCTGCGCATCAGCTACCGCCCGCCCAGCCGCGCCGCGGCGGGGGCCGACGCGGCGTCCTAGCGCTCGCGGCCTGCGCTACTTGCCGCTGAGCAACGACTGGGCCTGCGGAGGGCGCGTCCACGAGTGAGCAACCACCCTCAATCCCGCGGGCTCAGGACGCAGAACTCGTTCCCGTCGGGATCGGCCAGCACCACCCACGTCTGCTCGCCCTGCCCGATGTCGGCCGGGGTGGCGCCGAGGCCGCGGATCCTCGACACCTCGGCCGCCTGGTCGTCGGCGGCGTAGGGGGCGACGTCGATGTGGACGCGGTTCTTGGCCACCTTGGGGTCGGTGACCTGGATGAGCTCGAGCCGGGGGCCCATGTCGTCGGGCCGCGCCAGCGCCGCGTGGTCGTCGCCCTGGCCCACGATCGGCCAGCCGGCGGCCGCGGCCCAGAACGCCGCCAGGGCCCGCGGGTCCGGCGTGTCCAGGACGATGGCCGCCACCGCTCCGGCCCGGGTGTAGTCGTCGCGGGGATCGAGCACACAGAGCTCGTTGCCCTCGGGGTCGGCCAGCACGACCCAGGGCACGTCGGCCTGCCCGATGTCGGCAGGCTCGGCGCCGTGGGCCAGCAGGCGCTCCACGATCTCGCGCTGCTCGTCAGCCGAGCGGCTGTTGAGGTCGAGGTGGACGCGGTTCTTGGACACCTTGGGATCGTCGACGAGCACGAACACCAGGGGAAGGCCAGGTTCGGTGGGCGTTCCGGCGTCGTCCTCGGCTGGCTCGACCACCACCTCGTCCGGCTCCTCGTAGGTGACGGGCCAACCGGTCGCCACCGCCCAGAACCGGGCCAACGCCGAGGGGTCGGCAGCGTCGAAGACCACTGAGTGCAAGCGGGTCGGCATGGTCAGCGACCGTATCCGCCCCGGCGGAGCGCGAACCCGGGAAAATCAGGTCTCGGACGTGGGCTCGGCGGGCTTGGGGGCGGCCGCCTTGGCCTCGGCGCTCCAGAGGACGAGTGCAGCGCCCCCCGCCGTGGCTGCGAGCCCGGCGACGACGAGTCGGTCGAGGTCTGCGCCGGTGCGAGGCAGCTCGGTACGCCCGGTCACCCGCGTTCCAGTAGGCCGCGAGGCCCGCTGGGTGCCGGGCGGTGACGCGGTACCGCCGCCAGCGTCGACCGGAGGCGAGTCCGGCCGTCCCGGAGGCTCCGGTGGTGGGCTGGTGAGGGCCTGGGCGTCCGCCGGATCCACCGTGACGATCATGGGCACGACGAACGCGCCGGTGCCGACGACCCCCGCCTTCCGAAGGAAGTCCCGCCGCCCGCTGGTGCCAGCAGAGCTCCGTGGCCCCACCTCGTCGCCGAAGCTCGCCATTCGTGCACCTCCTTGATCGGCTCATGGGGGCTCGAGCCCTACATGTAGAGATCGTGTTGTCCGATTCCAGCGTTACCGATGGCCATCGACACCCGCCGCCCGGCCGACGACAAGCGGGGTCCGGGGACGGCAACTGGGCAACTGTCTATTAGATACTGTCGGCCCATGGCTGTGGATCTCTCTTTCCTCGTGACTCCCTGGCGCGCCGCAGTGGTCACCTCGGAGATCCAGAACGGTTTGCTGGGCGAGCCCAGCGTCTTCCCCGAGCTCGCGGAGGTGGCGCGGGACACGATGATCCCGGCCACGGCCCGCCTCGTGAAGGCGGCGCGGGTGGCGGGCGTGCAGGTGATCCACTGCACGTTCTCGCACCGGCCCGATCTCAAGGCCACGAACACCAACGCCCGACTGTTCATGAGCGCCCGGCGATCCCCCGTACGGTTCGACCGGGGCGGCGCGTCGGCAGCCGTGATCCCCGAGGTCGGTGCCGAACCCGACGACCTGGTGCTCACGCGGACCCACGGGCTCAACCCCATGGCCGGCACTGATCTCGATCCGGTCATGCGCAACCTCGACCTGCGCACGGTCGTGGTGGCGGGCGTCTCGGTCAACGTGGCGATCACCAACTTGGTCATGGACGCGGTCAACCACGGCTATGACGTCGTGCTGCCCCGCGACGCCGTGTGCGGCGTCCCCGCCGACTACGCCGACGCCATGATCGACAACACGTTGCGCCTGCTGGCCACGCTCACCACGGTCGACGAGCTGGTCGAGATCTGGTCGAAGCAGTAGCCGCCGCGGGCCCCCGGGGGGATCGATGAAGTTCTGCCAGTCGCTCATGTACGCGCCGCCCGCCGACTGGGTCGAGCTGACCAGGTGCGCCGAGGATGTGGGCTTCGACCAGGTGTCCCTGTCCGACCACGTGTTCTACCCGGGCAAGCTCGAGTCGTCCTACCCGTACAGCCGCAGCGGGCGGCCCAGCTTCCCGCCGGAGACGCCGTGGCCCGACGTCTGGGTGATGACCGGTGCCCTGGCCGCGGCCACGGAGCGCATTCGCTTTGCCACCCACGTCTACGTGCTGCCCGCCCGCAACCCCTTCGTGGTCGCGAAGGCGGTCGGCACCGCGGCCTACCTGTCGGGTGACCGGGTGCTGCTCGGTGTGGGCGCCGGCTGGATGCGAGAGGAGTTCGACCAGCTCGAGCAGCCCTTCGCCCAGCGGGGTGCCCGCATGGAGGAGCAGATCGAGGTGCTGCGCATCCTCTGGCGCGGCGGCATGGTGGAGCACCACGGTGAGTTCTACGACTTCGACAAGCTGGAGATGGCCCCGGCGCCGGCGCAGCCGGTGCCCATCCTCATCGGCGGACAGACCGAGGTTGCGCTCCGGCGGGCGGCCCGCATCGGCGAAGGCTGGCTGGGCACGCACTACCCGCTCGACGGGCTGCGGGGCTACGTCGACCGGCTGCAGGCCTACCGCCGCGAGTACGACACGGAGCGCCGGCCGTTCGAGATCCAGGCGGCGATCACCGACCGGCTGCCCGACACCGAGGTGTGCGCCGAGCTGGCCGAGCTGGGCGTGACCACCCTGATCACCTCGGCATGGCTCATCGAGGGGCTCACGTTCGCCTCGTTGGACGACAACCGCCGCGCACTCGAGCGCTTTGCCGCCGCGTACATCGCCCCAGCTGAGAGCATCAGCGGATAGGCACGTTCGCTCGGCCTACCGTGGTCAGCGCTACTGGGAGGCCCAGCTGTTGAGCTGGGACCCAGCAACAAATTCCGACGCGGGGGTGCCCGTCGAAGGGCCTGTCCGCTGGGCCTCTGAGGGGCCGTTCGGCCGTTCCCGTCCCCTGATGGACCGTCAGGCGCCGGTTAGCCTGGCGCCGTGGCCGAACCGGTCGAGGTGATCGACGACCTGCGGGCCGCCGACGGGCGCGTGCCGGGGCGGCGGGGGCGGGCCACCCGCCAGCGCCTGCTGGAGTGCACCGCGGAGATGCTGCGCACGAGCTCGTACCGGTCGCTCAAGGTGATCGACATCGCCCGCGAGGCCGGCACCTCGCCGGCAACCTTCTACCAGTACTTCGCCGACGTCGAGGACGCCATCCTCGTCTTGGCCCAGGAGATGGCGCTCGACAGCGAGCGGCTGGTCCGCATCGTCGGCGAGGGCACGTGGAAGGGCCGGGCCGGGTACCGGACGGCGCTCGAGCTCACCGACGCCTTCTTCGCCTTCTGGGATCTGCACCGCCCCGTGATCCGCGTCGTCGACCTCGGCGCCGAGGAGGGCGACCGCCGCTTCCGGAAGATCCACCTGGAGCTGCTCTACAACGTCACCGTGCAGTTGGCGGAGACGATCAAGGGCATCCAGGCGGAGGGGAGGAACCTCGGCATCGACGCCCTGGCCCAGGCGGGGATGCTCGTCGCCACGCTGGCCAACGTCGCCGCCCACCAGCACAGCTTCGAGGCCTGGGGCATCCGTGCCGCCGATGTCCGCATCTCGGTGGCGCGCCAGATCTTCTGGGGCACCACCGGCCAGCGGCCGCCGACGGGGCTAGTGCCACCCGACTAGTGCCGTTCATGGTTGCGGCACTAGATCAGGCTGAGGCCGCCGTCGACCGCGAGCACCTGCCCGGTGACGTAGCTGGCCTCGTCCGACAGGAGGAACACGACGACCGCGCCGACCTCCCAGGCGGTGCCCTGGCGGCCCAGCGGCACCGGCGTGCGGGCCCGGGACGGGCGGCCCCTCGTGGCCAGCCTTCCCAGGGGCGTGTCGATGAGCCCCGGTGCCACCACGTTGGCTCGCACCCCGTGCCGGGCGCCCTCAAGGGCCACGTGGCGCGCCAGGCCGATGAGCCCCGCCTTCGAGGCGTCGTAGGCCGGAAGCCGGCTACCCGGCTGGAGACCGGCGACCGAGCCGATGAACACGATGCTGCCCCCGCCACCGCCGGTCGCCGCCTCGCCGAGCGCCTCCAGGGCTGCCCGGGCCACCAGGAAGTGCCCGCGCAGGTTGGCGGCCATGGTCGCGTCCCAGTCCTCGGGCGAAGTGCCCGCCAGCCCGGCGCCCCGCCCGATGCCGACGTTGACGACCACGCCGTCCAGCCGTCCGCCACCGGCGTCCGTCGCCCGGCCGACCATGGCGGCACAGTCGGCGGCCGACGTGACGTCACCGATCACCACGGTGGCAGCGGCGCCCTCCTTCCGGACCAACCCGGCGGTCACCTCGGCGGCGGCCTCGTCGCGGTCGACGCACACGACGTGCGCCCCGGCACGGGCGGCCAGCACCGAGATCGCGCGTCCGTTGCCGATCGGGGCGTCGGGCTCGTCCGACGCCTGGGTCCCGGCCCCCACAACCAGCACGGTCCGGTGCGACAGCGGCGACACGGCGCTCATCCGTCCGTGGCCTGCTCGAGCTGGACCCCGAGCGAGTTGAGCGTGAACGCGAGCAGCTGGTAGTGGCCGACGAGCATGGGCACCTCGATGAGCTGGCGGTCGTCGTAGCGCCCGGCCAGCGCCTCCCAGGTGGCGTCGCCGAGACAGGAGTCCTCGTGCAACTCGTCGGCGGCGCGGATCAAGGTGGCGTCGAACGCCGCCCATCCCGGGGTGTCCGCGGCGTCGGCGAGCGTGAGCCGCTCCATCTCCTCGGCCGTGACGCCGGCGTCGCCGGCGATGCGCACGTGCTGTGCCCACTCGTAGTCGGACCCACAGTGCCAGGCGGTGCGCAGGATGAGCAGCTCGCGGTCGCGGGCCGGGAGCTTCCCCGCCAGGAGCTTGCCTCCGAAGGGCAGCCAGCGGCGGAACAGCCCCGGGTGACGGACCAGCGTGGCGAACAGGTTGCTGGCGACCTGGACCGGTGTCCCCACCTGCGCCAGCAGCTCGTTGGCGGCCTCGTCGCGCTCGCCGGGGCGCAGCGGCGGGATGCGAGGCGCGGTTGGCCTTGTCATCGGTTGCGTCATTGGTTGGTTGCTTTCTGGTTGTGGCTGTGCGGTCATGTGCCGCACGTCTACAACCAGTTTGTCTGCACAGGGGAGGGGGCACAGATGATCCGCCTGACCGCCATGCTCCGGCGCAACCCGGCACTCACGGCCGAGCAGTTCCAGGTCCACTGGCGTGACGTGCATGCCGGCAAGATCGTGTCCGTACCCGGAGTTCGGAGCCGGCTCGTCCGCTACGAGCAGCACCCACGGCTGGCCACGGAGGCCAACGGTTGGGCCGGCACCGAGGGGTTCGACGGCGTCGCCATGCAGTGGTACCGGAGCCTCGACGACTTCATCGCCATGACCAACGACCCCGGCTATCAGGACAGCGTCGTGCCGGATGAACGCCGGCTCCTGGATCTCGCCGGCGGCGTCTACCTTCTGACCGAAGAACCCCGCATCATCATCGAGGGGCACTGATGCTCGATCTCGCCACCGAAGCCGTCGAGGCCGCGCTCGCCGCCGGCGCCAGGTACGCCGATGCCCGTGTGATGGTCATCAGGCACGAGTCGATGGAGGCCCGCAACCGGGTGGTCGAGGACCTCACCCAGACCGAGAACGCCGGCATCGGGGTGCGGGCCCTGATCGGGTCCTCCTGGGGGTTCCAGGCCACGCCGACGCTCACGGCGGCCGCGGCCCGGGGCGCCGGCGAGGGCGCGGCCGCCGTGGCCCGGGCATCCGGCCGGGTCGCCGGTCCACCGCTCGACCTGGCGCCGGCGCCGGTGGTGGAGGCCGAGTGGTCCTCGACCTGGCGGGTCCATCCGCTAGACGACATCGGTCTGGCCGAGAAGGGCGACCTGCTGGTCGACGCCACCGGCGCGGCCAACGATGCCGGCGTCCCCCTCGCCCAGGCCAGCTACCAGGTGTGGGACACCGAGAAGTGGTTCGCGTCCAGCGAGGGGAGCCGCATCAGCCAGCGCCTGGTCGAGTGCGGGGCGGTGGTCGATGCCACCGCCATCGGCGACGGGGAGACGCAGCGCCGTTCGTACCCGGGGGTGCGGGGCCAGTACGGCACGCAGGGGTGGGAGCTGGTGCGGGGCCTCGACCTGGTGGCCAACGCCGCCACCATGGCGGAGCAGGCGGTCGCCCTGCTGGAAGCGCCGCAATGCCCCGAGGGCACCATGACGATCGTGCTCGACTCCGACCAGGTGGCGCTGCAGATCCACGAGTCGGTGGGGCACGCCGTGGAGCTCGACCGCATCCTCGGCTGGGAGGCGGCGTTCGCCGGCACCTCGTGGCTCGACCCGACCCAGCTCGGCGACCTCCGCTTCGGCAGCGAGCTGATGCAGATCAGCGCCGACGCCACCCTGCCCGGCGCCATGGGCAGCTTCGGGTACGACGACGAGGGCGTGCCCGCCCAATCGGTGGACATCGTGCGCGACGGCCGCTGGGTCGGGGTGTTGTCGGGCCGGGATTCGGCTCCCCTGGTGGGGTTGGCGTCGGGCGGGATGGTCAGGGCCGACGGGCCCGGAAGGCTGCCCATGGTGCGGATGACCAACGTGGGCCTCCGGCCGGGCGACTCGTCGCTCGACGAGATGATCGCCGGCACCGACGACGGCATCTACATGCAGACCAACCGGTCATGGTCGATCG
>JBOGHG010000099.1:0-13767 GCA_050744525.1 Acidimicrobiales bacterium
GGGTGTTGCCGCTGTCGCGCACACCGCCGTAGGGCTGCTGGTCGGCCCGCCACGTCGGCACCTCGTTGATCATCACGCCGCCGAAGTCGAGCCGCCGCGCGGCCGCCAACGCGGCGTCGATGCGGCCGGTGAAGATGGCGGCCTGCAGCCCGTAGCGGGTGTCGTTGGCCAGCGCGAGGGCGTCGTCGAGATTGTCGTACGCCGCCACACCGACCACGGGCCCGAACACCTCGGTGGCGCAGACCTTCATGTCGGGCGTCACCTCGGTGAGCACCGTGGGGCGGAGCACGCCGTCGTCGCCCACGTCGCCGCCGATGGCCACCTCGGCCCCGGCGGCCACGGCGTCGTCGATCCAGCCCTTGACCCGCTCGGTGTCGCCGGAGGAGATCAGCGCCGATACGTCGGTGGCCTCGTCGAGGGGCGGCCCCACGACCAGCCTCGCCACCTCGTCCGCCAGGGCCGCCACGAACTCGTCGTGGATCGAGCGGTGCACGATCAGCCGCTGCGCCGAGATGCACGATTGGCCGGCGTGACTGAAGCCGGCGACCTTGAGCTTGGACGCCGCGCCACGCCAGTCGCCGTCGGGCTCGATGATCACGGGGCTGTTGTTGCCGAGCTCGAGGTCGACCTTCTTGCGGGGTGCCCGCTCCCGGATGCCCCAGCCCACCTCGGGGGAGCCGGTGAAGGTGATCAGCGCCACGTCGTCGTGCGTGACCAGCGGGTCGCCCACCGCCCGGCCCGGCCCGGTGACGACGTTGAGCCAGCCCGGCGGGAGGCCGCACTCGTCCAGCAGGATGCCTGCCAGCGCCAGCGCCGAGAGCGGCGTCTGGCTGGCGGGCTTCAGCACCACGGGACAGCCGGCGGCGATGGCGGGCGCGACCTTGTGGCTCACGAGGTTGAGGGGGAAGTTGAACGGGCTGATGGCACCCACCACACCCACCGGCACCCGCAGCGTGAAGGCGAGCTTGCCGGCCCCCGGCACGCTGGCGTCCATGGGGACCATCTCGCCGGTGAGGCTGCGGGCCTCGACGGCGCTGAAGCGGAAGGTGTCGACGGCTCGGCCGGCCTCGATGCGGGCCGTGCGGATGGGCTTGGCCGCCTCCTGGGCAATGCTGCGGGCGAAGTCCTCCTGCCGCTCGGCCAGCAGCGTGGCCGCCCGGTCGAGGATCGCCGCCCGCTCGTGCGCCGGCAGGGGCTCGGCCAGGCGGGCCCTCGCCGCCGCCACCGCCCGGTCGACGTGGGCGGCACCGCACGACGGCACCCGACCGATCTCCGCACCGTCGTAGGGCGAGGCCACCACGATCTCGTCGTCGGCGGTCACCCGTTCGTCGCCGATGGGGACAGCGATCAGCTCGCTCATGTATTTTGACGCTACCGTCCCGGCCGTCCATGGCTCGCTTCCCCTTCCTCGACTGGCCGGGCCCGCTCGCCTTCGCCCACCAGGGCGCCCACTTCGACGGGGCCACGGGCGAGAACACCATGGAGTCGTTCGAGGCCGCCATCGCCCTCGGCTACCGCTACCTGGAGACCGACACCCATGCCACCGCCGACGGCGTGCTCGTCGCCTTCCACGACGACCGCCTCGACCGCCTGACCGACCGCACGGGCGCCATATGCGACCTGCCTTGGGCCGAGGTGCGGGCGGCGCGGGTACGGGACCGCCACGAGATCCCGCTGCTGGAGGACGTCCTCACCGCCTGGCCCGACGTCCGGATCAACATCGACCCCAAGGACGACGCGGCCGTCGACCCGCTCATCGAGCTCATCCGCCGCACCGGCAGCGTCGACCGCGTGTGCGTCGGCGCGTTCTCGGACGCCCGCCTGGACAGGGTCCGATCGGCCCTGGGCGACCGGATCTGCACCTCCATGGGGCCGCGCCAGGTCCGGCGGCTGGTGCTGGCGTCGCGGGGGATGCCCGGACGGCGGTTCTCGGCGGCATGCGTGCAGGTCCCGGTGAGACATGGACCGGTGACCCTGGTGACCGACCGGTTCGTGGCCGCCGCGCACCGCCGCGACCTCCAGGTGCACGTGTGGACGATCAACGATGCCGCCGAGATGTACCGGTTGCTCGACCTCGGTGTCGACGGCATCATGACCGATCGGCCCGACGTGCTGAAGGCGGTCCTCGAAGACCGGGGCAGCTGGATCGGCTGATCGCCGACGGATCGGCCACGCGAGGGTGCGACACTGGGCGCCGTGACGGAACTGGAGGCGCCCACCACGGGCCGTGCACCCGAGGCCGCGACCGACGATCAGATGGACACGCTGTACCGCGCCCTGCTGCTCCCCCGGGTCATCGAGGACAAGATGCTGGCCCTGTTGCGCCGCGGCCAGCTCAGCAAGTGGTTCTCGGGCATCGGCCAGGAGGCGGTGTCCGTGGGCCTGGTGGCGGCGCTGCGCCCGGACGACTGGATCCTGCCCGCGCACCGCAACCTGGGGGTGTTCACCGGCCGGGGCTTCGACCTCGACGCGCTCCTCCGCCAACTGCTGGGGCGTGAGGGGCCGCTCACCGGCGGCCGCGATCGGACCTTCCACTTCGGCGACCTCGACCACCACGTCGTCGGGATGATCAGTCACCTCGGGGCGATGGCCCCGGTGGCGGCCGGGCTGGCCCTGGCGGCGCGGCTGCGGGGCGAGGAGCGGATCGCCGCGGTGCTCACAGGCGACGGCGCCAGCAGCGAGGGCGACGTCCACGAGGCCATGAACCTCGCCGCGGTCTGGAAGCTGCCGGTGCTGTTCGTCATCGAGAACAACCAGTGGGGCCTGTCGACGCCGGTCAGCGACCAGTACGCGTGCGTCGACCTGGTCGACCGCGCCGCCGGCTACGGCATGCCCGGCGAGCTGGTGGACGGCAACGACGTGCTGGCGGTGCGGGACGCCTGCGCGCGGGCGGCGGCCCGGGGACGGGCCGGCAGGGGGCCGACCCTGCTGGAGTGCAAGACGTTCCGGATGCGCGGCCACGAGGAAGCGTCGGGGAACGACTACGTGCCCGCGGCGGAGATCGCGGCGTGGGTGGCGCGCGATCCGATCGAGCGTTTCGAGACCCGGCTCGACGATCGCGGACTGCTCCCCACGGCCGAGCGCGCCGCGCTGCATGAAGAGCTCCGGTCCGAGGTCGACGAGCTCGTGTCCGTGGCCCTGGCGGCACCGGCGCCCGCGACGACCGAGGTCGACGAGCTGGGGCGGGTGTACGCGGCGCCGGCACCGCTCCGCCGCACCGCCACGCAGCCCGGTCCCGGCACGCCCGATGCCACCGGCGCCACCGGCATGCGCTACGTCGACGCCGTGAGGGACGGGCTACGGGTCGCACTGGCCGCCGACGACCGCGTGGTGCTGCTGGGGCAGGACATCGCCGGCTACGGCGGCGTGTTCAAGGCCACCGAGGGCCTGTTCGACGAGTTCGGCGCGGAACGGGTGCGCAACACGCCGATCATCGAGTCGGGGGCCATCGGCGCCGCGCTCGGGCTGGCGCTCGCCGGGTTCCGGCCGGTCGTGGAGATGCAGTTCGGCGACTTCGTGACCTGCGGGTTCAACCAGCTCGTCAACAACGTGGCCAGCACCCGCTACCGCTGGAACGCCGCGGTGCCCCTGGTCGTACGCCTACCGGTCGGCGGGGGCCTCGGCGCCGGGCCCTTCCACTCCCAGAACGTCGAGGCCTGGTTCTGCCACGTCCCCGGCCTCAAGGTGGTGGCGCCGGCCACCGCCGACGACGCCAAGGGCCTGCTGCTGGCGGCGCTGGACGACGGCAACCCCGTCCTCGTCCTCGAGCACAAGCGGCTGTACCGCAGCGTGCGGGGCCCCGTGCCCGACGGCCACCACGTCGTGCCCATCGGTGCAGCCCGCATCGCCCGGCCGGGCACCGACGCCACGCTCGTGAGCTACGGCGCCGGGGTCGACTGGGCGGTCTCCGCCGCCGACGCTCTGGCGGCCGAGGGCGCCGGTGAGGTCGAGGTGATCGACCTGCGCTCGCTCCGCCCCTGGGACCGCGACCTCGTGCTCGACTCCGTGCGACGTACGTCGCGGGTGCTGCTGCTGCACGAGGCGGGCCTGACCGGCGGGCTGGGGGCGGAGATCGCGGCCACGATCGCCGACGAGGCGTTCATGGACCTGGACGCGCCGGTCCGCCGGGTCGGCGGGCTCGACACCCCGATCCCGTTCGCCCCCACGCTCGAGGCCGTCTGGTCGGCCGACCGCCGCCTGTTGCCCGCCCTGCGGGAGCTGCTGGCGTTCTGACGATTCTTGTCCCTCAGCCGCCGCCCAGGATCGCCTGGCACAGGACGTCGAGCCCCTGCGCCAGCTCGTCGTCCGAGATGGTGAGCGGAGGCGCGAGCCGCAGGACGTTCTCGTCCGGCCCACAGGACAGCACGATGACCCCGGCGGCGAGGCAGCCGGCGGCCACCCGCTCGGTGGCCGCCTTGTCGGCCAGCTCGACGCCGATCATGAGGCCGATGCCCCGGACGTCCCGCACGCTCGGGTGGGACCCGACCTCGCGCCGCAGCCGCTCCAGTGCGCCGGCGCCGAGCTCGCGGGCCCGCCGGTAGCAGTCCTCGCGCTCGAGCACGTCGAGGGTGGCGACGGCGGCGGCGCACGCCACCGGGTTGCCGCCGAAGGTCGAGCCGTGGGTGCCGGCGGGCCAGCGTTGCAGCAGGCGCCGGCCGGCGACGATGCCCCCCAGCGGCAGCCCGGAGGCGATGCCCTTGGCGAACAGCACCACGTCCGGCGCCACACCGTACGTCTCGGCGGCAAAGGGCCGACCGGTGCGGCCGACGCCGCACTGCACCTCGTCGAACACGAGCAGGATGCCGTGCTCGTGGCAGCGATCCCGGAGGCCCTGGAGCCACTCCCGGGGCGGGGCGACGTAGCCGCCCTCGCCGAGCACCGGCTCCACGATCATCGCCCCCACGTCGCCGGGCGGCGCCTGGAGGGCGAAGAGGCGGTCGAGCTCGTCGAGCGCCGCCCCCACGGCGGCCTCGGCACTCACGTGCTCGTGGGGGATGCAGTAGGGCGCGTGGTGGACGCCGGGGACGAGTGGCTCGTAGCCCTCGCGGTAGCGCCCCTTGGCGGTGGTCAGCGTGGTGGCGGCCAGGGTGCGGCCGTGGAACGCCCGCCGGAAGGCGATCACGGCCGGCCGGCCGGTGGTCTTCCGCGTCAGCTTCAGCGCGCCGTCGACCGCCTCGGCCCCGGAGTTGCAGAAGAACACCTGGGGCTCGTCCATGAACGGGCACAGGGCGCCCAGCCGCTCGGCGAGCTCGACGTTGCGGCGGTGGTGCACCACGACGGACGTGTGCAGCAGCGTCCGGGCCTGGTCGACGACGGCGTCGACCACCCAGGGGTGGCAGTGGCCGGTGGCGTTGACGGCGATGCCGGCGCCGAGGTCCAGGAAGCGCCGGCCCTCGACGTCCACGATCCACGATCCCTCGCCACGCTCGGCGACCACGTCGTAGTAGCGGGGCAGCACGCCCGCCAGGGCCTCGTGGTCGCGGGCCAGCCAGGCCGCGGTGGCCGACGCGTCAGCCGCGGCGGTGGTCGTCGGCGCCGCGGTGTCGGCCGGCGAGCTCACGCCTGGTCCCCCAGGGGGTGCGTGTCGATCTGCGCCTTCTGCAGCCGGCCCGAGTAGTCGACGTACACGGTCTTCAGCTGGCTGAACTGCTCGATGCCCCGGGTGCCCGCCTCGCGGAAGCCGTTGCCGGTGTGCTTGGTGCCCCCGAACGGCAGCGGGATCTCGGCGCCGATGGTGGGGGCGTTGACGTAGACGATGCCGGTGTCGATGCGGTCGACGGCCCGCAGCGCGCCGTTGATGTCGCGGGTGTAGATCGCGGCCGACAGCCCGTACTCCACGCTGTTCACCACGCCGAGGGCAGCCTCGAGGTCGGCCACCTCGAGCACGGCGAGCACGGGCCCGAACACCTCCTCGCGGGCGACGCGGTGCTCGGGGCGGACGCCGGTCAGCACCGTGGGGGCGAAGAACGCGCCGCCGCAGCCGGCGACGTCCAGCGGCCCCCCGCCGCACGCAACCGTGGCACCCTCGTCGATCGCCGCGCCCACCATCCCGGCGATGCGCTCGGCCGAGGGGGCGTTGATGACCGGGCCCACGTCGATCGCCGGGTCCTGGGGGTCGCCCAGCCGGAGCTCGCCGGCCCGCTTGACGATCCGGTCGACCAGCTCGGCCGCGACGTCGGGATGCGTGATCAGCCGCGACGTCGACGTGCAGCGCTGGCCCGACGTGCCGAAGGCCCCGAAGATGGCGCCGTCGACGGCCAGGTCGAGGTCGGCGTCGGGCCGCACGACCATCGCGTTCTTGCCCCCGAGCTCGAGCGACACCAGGCGGGGGCCGGACTCCATGGCCGCCGCCGCCACCTTGCGCCCGGTCGGCACCGATCCCGTGAAGCTGATCGCCTGCACGCCGGGATGGACCGCCAGCGCGGCCGCCGGCTCGGCCAAGCCGTGCACCACCTGCACGAGATCGGCGGGCACACCGGCCTCGGTGCAGGCGGCGACGAACGCCTCGCAGCACGCGGGCGCGTGCTCGGACGGCTTGATCACCACGCCGTTGCCGGCCAGCACGGCGGGGAAGATCTTCCACGACGGGATGGCCACCGGGAAGTTCCACGGCGTGATCATCCCCACGACGCCGACGGGCTGGCGGGTGGTCCAGCACAGCTTGTCCCCCAGCTCGGAGGGCACGGTCTCGCCCCAGGCCGAGCGGCCCTGGCCGGCCACGAAGTGGGCCATGTCGATGGCTTCCTGCACGTCGCCGCCCGCCTCGACCAGCACCTTGCCCGTCTCGCGGCTGACCAGCGTCGTCATGGCCTCCTTGTCCCGGGCGATCACCGCCGCGGCGCCGGCCACGATCTCCGCCCGCGCCGGCGCGGGCAGCCGCGCCCAGTCACGCTGGGCGGCCGCTGCCCGGGCCACTGCGGCGTCGACGTCGCCCGGGCCGTGGGTGGGGTACTGGCCCACCACGTCGTCGGGATGGGCAGGGTTCACGGATCGGAACGTGTTCATGGTCCTCCTGGAGTCGTCCGGGGGGCGCGGGATCCGCCGTCACATACGTTTCAGGCGTTCCGCCGACCGTATCATTCGTGCCATGAGCGAGCGTCCCGATGGGCGAGAGAGCGAGCGAGGCCCGAGCGGCCCGGCCGAAGGCCAAGAGCGGGAAACAAGGTGCGAGGCCGCCGACCGCATCGAGCAGCACCGCGAGCTGCTGTCACCGGCCGAGCGGCGGGTGGCCGAGGTGGTGTTGCGCGACCCGGAGTGCGTCGCCTTCGGCACGGTCGCCCGGGTGGCCGAGCGGGCCGGCACCTCCGGTGCGTCGGTGGTCAGGCTGTCGACCCGGCTGGGCTACGTCGGCTACTCGGGGCTGCAGGCGGCGGTGCAGGGAGCGATCGGCCAGCAGCTGCGGCCCGCCGTCGAACGCATCCGCGACGAGCGCGGCTCCGATGTCGTGTCGCGGACGCTGCGGGCCGAGCTCGACAACGTGGCCCGCACCCTGGCGGCCGTCGACCCGCAGGCGTTCGAGCGGGCGGTCGCCCTGTTGGCGGACCGAAGGCGTCCGGTGCGGGTGCTGGCAGGCGACGCCGAGGCCGGGGTCGGGGCGATGCTCGCGGCGGCGCTGTCGCTGGTTCGCGACGACGTGGTGCAGGTCGGCGGGTCCGACGTGGCGGTCGCCCGCCAGCTGGCCGGCGTCACCGCCGAGGCGGTGGTGGTCGCGATCGACCTGCGACGATACGAACGTTGGGTGGTCGACCACGTGACCCGGGCCGTCGCTGCGGGCGCCACGCTGGTGGCGGTGACCGACAGCCCGCTGTCCCCGCTCGCGGCGCGAGCGGCGGTGAGCTTCACGGTGTCGGCCGAGGGTGCGGGCCCGTTCGACAGCCACGTCGGCACGCTGACGTTGGCCAACGCGCTGGTCACCGGGGTCGCCGGGCGCCTCCGTCGGAGCGCCAGCCCCCGCCTGGACGCGATCGAGGCCGCCTGGCGCAAGGCCGGCGCCCTCGTCGAATCCTGAGCTAGAACCGGGTCCATGCTCACCAGCCCCGACCTGGCCAGCGTCGCCGTCAGCACCACCATCCGAGCGCCGGTCGGGATGGTGGCGGCGGCCGACAACCTGGCGTCGTCGGCGGGCGTCGCGGCCCTGCGCGCCGGGGGCAGCGCCGCCGACGCCGCCGTGGCGGCGGGCGCGGTCCTGGCGGTGACCAGCCAGCATCAGTGCGGCCTGGGCGGCGACGTGTTCGCCCTGGTCCACCGGCCCGGCCGGCCGGTGGCCGCCCTGTGCGCCGCCGGCCGCGCCGGTTCGGGCGCCGACGCCGCCAGGCCACGGCACGAGGGCCTCGACCGCCTACCCCTCCGTGGCGACGTCCGGGCGGTGACGGTGCCGGGCTGCGTCGACGGCTGGATCGAGCTGCACGGCCGCTTCGGCCGCCTGCCGCTCGCACGGGTCCTGGAGTCGGCGATCAGCTACGCCGACCGGGGGTTCCCGGCCTCACGGTCGCTGGCGTACACGGCCCGTGACATCCTTCGGCTCGACGGAGCCGACGACTACCGCGCCGCGGCGACGGCCGATGGGACCCGCCTGGGGGCAGGGGCGCTGGTCCGCCGACCGGGCGTGGCCGCGGCGCTCGACGCGATCGCATCCGGCGGCCGCGACGCCTTCTACCTCGGGCCCTTCGGCGACGGCTTGGTGGCGCTCGGTGGCGGCGCTTTCGCGGACGGGGATCTGGCCCGCGCACAAGCCGAGTGGGTCACGCCGCTGCGGGTCACCGCATGGGGCCACGACGTGTGGACCACACCACCGCCCTCGCAGGGCTACCTCACGCTGGCCGGCGCCTGGATCTCCGAGGACCTGCCCCTGCCCGACGATCCCGGTGATGCCGCCTGGCCCCATCTCCTGGCCGAAGCCGCCCGCGTGGCCGGAAGCGACCGGCGCGCGGTGCTGTTCGAGGGCGCCGATGGCGACGCGCTGCTGGCGCCCGAGCGGCTGGGAGCCCGGCGGGCGGTCATCGACCCCCTCCGTCGTGGTGGCCAGGCACCTCTGGCCTCGGCAGGGGGCACCACCGTCTGCTGCGCCGTCGACGGAGAGCGGACGGGGGTGACGTTGATCCAGTCGAACGCCTCGGCGTGGGGTGCCCACATCGTGGAGCCCGCAACCCGCGTGTTCCTGCACGATCGGGGCATCGGGTTCTCGCTGGAGGCCGGCCATCCCGCAGAGCTGGCACCGGGACGCCGCCCGCCGCACACCCTGGCGCCCGCGTTGGTGACCAGGACCGATGGGTCGCTGCGCACCGTGCTGGGCACCATGGGCGGCGACAGCCAGCCGCAGGTCCTGCTCCAGCTGTTGGCCCGCCTGCTGCGCCACGGCGAGCCGCCCGGCCGGGCGGTGGCCGCGCCCCGCTGGGTCCTGGGCGGCGCCGGGAGCTTCCGCACCTGGGACGGCGACGGCCCCGGGCACCTCGCGATCGAGGCCCACGCCGGGAGCGGCTGGGGGGAAGGGTTGGCGAAGCGCGGTCACGACGTCCGGCGCAGCCCCGACCCGGTCGACCACGGGTTCGGCCATGCCCAGGTGATCGAGGTGGCCGACGAGGGGCTCGCCGGCGTGGCCGATCCCCGGGCGCTGGACGGCGCCGCCGTCGGCTACTGAACACCCGCCTCCCCGGCGTCCGAAAACGTTCAACACAACCGGCCCACCCGGCGTCACGATGACCTCATGAGCGCAGACATCAACGCAGCCAGGGCCTTCCTGGTGAGCCAGGGCCGCCTGCTCGACCGCTACCGATCCGACCTGGTGATGGGCGCCGGTGATCCCGACCGCGTGCTGCGGGCGCTGGACCCGCACCGCAACCCCGACGGGGGCTATGGCTGGTCCCTGGAGCCCGACCTGCGGGCCGCCGGCAGCCAACCGGCCGGCGCGCTGCACGCCTTCGAGGTGATCGAGGAGGTCGCACCGGCGACGTCACCCCGCTCCGTCGAGCTGTGTGACTGGCTGGCGACGGCGACCCGCCCCGACGGCGGGCTGCCGTTCGTCCTGCCGATCGACGACCCCACCGGATCGTCGCCGGTGTGGACGGAGGCGGACACGACGACCTCGTCGCTGCAGCTAACCAGCGCCGTCGCCGCGCTCGCCCACCGCGCCGGACGACACGACCCCCTGATCGCCGGGCACCCGTGGCTGGCGGACGCGACCCGCTACTGCTTCGACCGGATCGCGGCCATCGATGATCCCGAGACCGCGTTCGTGTTGGAGCTGCGGTTCGCGCTGTGGTTCCTCGACGCCGTCGCGGACGACCGGCCCGAGGCCGCCGACCACATGCGGCGGCTGGGCGGCGTGATCCCGCCGTCCGGCTCGCTGCCGGTGCCGGGTGGGGCGGCCGACGAGAAGCTCCGCCCCCTGGATTTCACGCCCGTGCCGAACCGGCCACTACGCGACCTGTTCGCCGCCGATGCGGTGGCGGCCGACCTGGAACAGCTGGCCGGCGAGCAGCGGCCCGACGGCGGCTGGACGGTCGACTTCGCCTCGTCGTCGCCGGGGGCGGAACGCGAGTGGCGCAGCTACGCCACGGTGCGAGCGATCACCATCCTCCGGGCCCACGGCGTCGTGAGCTGATCGGCCCCGAAAAGCCGTCAGCCGGGATCGGCGAACGTGGGATCGCGCGTGTCGAAGTAGGCGGTGACCGCCTCGACCTGGTTGGGGGAACCCACGAGCGATCCGATCACCTCTCGCTCGTCGGCGTACTGCCGGGCCAGCGGCACACGACCCGACTGGTCGACGAGCCGCTTGATGCCCCGGATCGCGTGCGGGTTCCTGGTGGCGATCTCGCGGGCCAGTGCCCGGGCGTCCTCCAGCGGCGCGTCGCTGGAGCGGGTCGCCAGGCCGATCCGGGCCGCCTCCTCGCCGCTCACGGCGCGACCGGTCCAGGCCAGCTCCTTGGCTACATCCGGTCCGACCAGCCGGGGCAGGGTGGCGGTACCGGTCATGTCGGGTGACAGGCCCCAGCGGATCTCCAGCACCGAGAGCGTGGCGTCCGGGTGGACGATCCGGAGGTCGGCGCCGAGCGCGATCTGCAGGCCACCGCCCAGGCAGTGACCCCAGATGGCGGCGATCACGGGCGCGGGCACCTCGGACCAGCAGTGGGCCGCCTGCTGGGCCAGGTGGGTGATGCGCCCGTCGGTGGCGCCGATTGCCCGCAAGCCGGTGCCGTCGCCCCGGCTGGGCTCGGCATCGCCGGTGGGCCGGCCGGCGCCGGCCATGGACGCGAAGCCCGAGAAGTCGAGGCCGGCGGAGAACGACCGGCCCGCTCCCGACAGCACCACCGCGCGCACCGACGGCTCGTCGGCCAGCCGAGCGCCGGCGTCGACCAGCGCCACGAACATGTCGGTGTCCAGGGCGTTGAGCTTGTCGGGCCGGTTCAGCCGCACGTCGGCGACGCCGCCGTCGATCGCAACGGTCACACGCTGGTTCACCGTCACACTCTGCCACGGCGTAGCGTCGGCGCCGATGGCTGACGTCAGGGCCCTGAGGGTGACCGGCGAGTTGGTCGACTACGCCGTGGCACACGGCTCGTGGCCGGAGGATCCCGTGCTCAGCGACCTCCGGGACGAGACCACGGCGCTCGGCCCGGTGGCGGGCATGCAGATCGGCCCCGACCAGGGCCAGCTGCTCACGCTGTTCGCCCGGCTGGTCGGCGCCAAGCGCGCCGTCGAGCTGGGCACCTTCACCGGGTACTCGTCGCTGTGCATCGCCCGTGGCCTGGCGACCGACGGCACGTTGCTGTGCTGCGACGTGAACGCGGAGTGGACCGCCATGGCCCGCAAGGCGTGGGAACGCGCCGGGGTGGCCGAGCGCATCGAGCTGCGGATCGCGCCTGCGATCGAGACGCTGCGGTCGCTGCCGACGGTGCCGACCGTCGACCTGGCCTTCGTCGACGCCGACAAGGGCGGCTACTGGGACTACTGGGACGAGCTCGTGCCCCGCGTGCGTTCCGGTGGTGTGCTGCTGGCCGACAACGTCCTGTGGTCCGGCCGGGTGGCCGACGACGACGGGGACGAGGACACGCGCGCCATCCGCGAGTTCAACGACCGCGTGGCCGTGGACGACCGCGTCGACGTGGTCGTCCTCCCCGCCTTCGACGGGCTCACCATCGCCCTCCGCCGCTGACGGTGCCATGGGCCCGCTCTCGCCCGGGCGACGACCCTCGCAGGGTCAGAAGCCGAGCGGGGCGCTCTCGAGGATGGCCCTGGCCTCCTCGGGGCCGGTGATGTGCACCCGTGCGGCGGTGCGGCGGCCGTTGAGGTAGAGGGTCAGCTCCTGCGGGCCGCCGGTCAGCCGCACGCTCGGGCCCGGGCCCCGCGCCGCCACCTCGCCGAAGCCGGGCGCATCGAGCGCCACGCCCGCCCCCCGGACCTTGCGCAGCATCAGGCGGGACGCGCGCCGCAGCAGCGCCCACAGCGCGCCGTCGAGGTCGCGACGGTCGTCGCGGGGCGCCTCACCCGCGGGTCGCCGAACGTCCTCGTGGTGGACGAACCACTCGGTCAGGTTGAGGGCCTGCCGCAGCAGGGGCAGCCGCCACGGCACCAGCGGCGGGCCGGCCCGCAGGCGGTCGACCAGGTGCTCGTATCCCTGGGACCGGGCGCCGTCCATCAGGGAGTGCTCGAGCTTGGCGAAGCGCTCGCCACCGAGGATCGCGAACCCCGACCGGGGATCGTTCTCCCGAATGACCAGGTGGGCCGCCAGATCCAGCGTGGACCACCCCTCGCACAGGGTGGGGGCGTCGGGCCCGACGGCCAGGAAGAGGTCACACAGCTCCGAGCGTTCGCGGGCGTCGAGCGGTCCGCCTCCCCCTGCTGCGTAGGACCCGACTGGACGATCGTCGCGTGGAGCATCAGCCATCGCCGGTAGGGTACGCGCCCATGGCCGCTCCTCCCGCCCCCGAGATCGACGACAACGCCACTTACGAGGTCACGATCGCCACCGACAAGGGCGACATCGTGGTGGACCTGGATCCGCAGCTGGCGCCCACCACGGTCAACAACTTCGTGGCACTGGCCCGCCAGGGTTTCTACGACAACCTGACGTTCCACCGGGTGGTGCCCGAGTTCGTGATCCAGGGCGGAGATCCCGAGGGCTCCGGCCGAGGCGGGCCCGGCTACCGCTTCGCCGACGAGCCCGTCAGGGGCGAGTACACCGTCGGCGCCGTGGCGATGGCCAACGCCGGCCCCGACACCAACGGCTCGCAGTTCTTCATCTGCATCGACGACTGCCGCCCCAAGCTGGCCAAGTCCTACAACCTCTTCGGCTACGTCAGCGCGGGGGTCGACGTCGCCCAGCGGATCAGCCAGGGCGACGTCATGCGCTCGGTCAGCGTGGTCGAGCAGCCGGCGGCCTGACGCTCCGGCGCTCCGCGATGACCTCCGCGAGGGCCCACTAGCCTCCCGGGGGTGCCCGACGAGTCCGGCGAGCCGCTGTTCACCCAACGCGGCCTCGACTTCGTCCCGACCGAGCACACCCGCGGTCCCTGGGATCCCCGGCACCAGCACGGCGGCGCCGTGGGTGCGCTCGTCGCCCGCGCCGCCGAGCGCACCGCCGGCCCCGGCTTCGCCGTGACCGGTCTGACGATGGAGCTGATGCGGCCGGTACCGCTGGAAACCCTGGCCGTCGACGTCGCGGTGCCCCGGCCCGGCCGCCGGGTCATCGGCATCGACGTGTCGCTGAGCGCGGGTGACCTCGAGGCCGAGGTGGTACGCGCTCACGCCGTCGCCATCCGTCGCGGCGAG
>JBOGHG010000100.1:0-13534 GCA_050744525.1 Acidimicrobiales bacterium
TTAGTCGGATGTGGCGACCCCGCGCCCCCTGGATCCCGCTCTTCTTCAGAATTTTTCGCCGAATCGTGTGAGATTTCGGGGTCGCGCGCGGCCTAGGGGGATGTGGACGCGACGCCGCCCAGCCCAGCCCCCTCCCCTGTCGCCACCCCTACTCCGGCGCGAGATCACCCGTCGCAATCGGCCTACCCCGGGGTGGGTGAAGGGGTAGGGGCAACGATGCGACGCACCATCTCAGCGACCCTGGAGACGGCACTCGAGCGGGCCGCGCCCAGCCTCTCGCAGTGGCACGCCTGGACCCGGAGCGACCCGGCCCTCGCCGGGCTCACCTACCAGGACGTGCGCCGCGAGCTGCGCACCGGCGACCAAGACCGCAAAGACCGGCTCCTCGGCGCCCTCGTCCGCGTCACCCGGACCGACCCGGACGCCTTCGCCGTCGTGGCGGCGTGCCTGCTGCCTGCCTTACGTCGCCGCCGGCGCCTCTTGGGGCCGTCCCTGGACCGTGACGACGCCCTCGCGGTCATGGTCGAAGGACTCTACGAGGCCGTGGCCCGCGCTGACGCCACGCTCAACGCATTCGTCGCCACGCGGCTGCTCTCGGTACCGACCAGTCGGTTCCGCCGCGCCGTGTCCCGAGAGCGCGCCTGGGACCGGATCAGGCTTCCGGGATACCACGGCCCCACTGCCGACGCCGCCCTGATCGGGCCGTCGGCGCACACGATGTTGGCAGGCGCGGTCGCCGCTGGGGTGCTCAGCCCGGCTGACACCCAGCTGATCGTCGACACCCGCATCGCCGGACACGCCCTGAGCGGCGCCGCCCGACGACTGGAGCTCCCCTACGAGGCGGCCAAGAAGCGCCGCCAACGTGCCGAAGCCCGCTGGGCCAACTGGTGGACCAGCAACATCGCCAGATCGCCGTTCGAGGACGTGGGATGAACAGCGACCCGGCGCCCACCATCGCAAACGACGGCTGGCTGGACCCGGCTCAGCGCCAGGCCGCCGCCCGAGCCGCCTACCGGCGCAGCGTCGAACACGGTGGTCCCCTGAGCGCCGCAGCGCTCGCTGCACGATTCGACCGGTCACCCCGCTGGGCGCAAGACCGCATCGCCGAAGCCCGCAACCAGCGCAGCGCCCTGCTGCGCTCCCGCAGCGCAGACGACAGCGACCGCGCACACGCTACAGCGACCAACGCACCGCACCCCGAGCACCAGCGTGCGGTCGCTGGCCAAGCGCAGCGCGTCGACACCCTGATCGTCGCCGTTGTGGCGCTCGTCGCGGCCGCCGCCTCCTACCAACACCAACGCACCCTCGCCGCCCTTGCCGGCGAAGGCTGGCTCGCCTGGGCGCTTCCCATCAGCGTCGACGGGATGATGCTCGCCACCGGCCGCTCCATCCTCCGACGTCGCCGCGCCGGCATCCCCGCCCCGCCCCTGTCCTGGCTCGGGTTCACGCTCGGGCTCATCGCCTCGCTCGCCGCCAATGTCGCCGCCGCCCACCCCACCCCCGCAGGCCGGCTCATCGCCGCCTGGCCACCCATCGCCCTGTTCATCGCCTACGAAACCCTCGCCACCGACCACGGCGATCTCCCCGACTCCTGACCCGCAAGACGAACGGAGCACGCCATGCTGACGAACAGTGACGACGAACCCGAGGCAAACGTCCCTCACGCCGCGGCCGTCCGCGACCAGCGACTGACCATCTCTGTCGAGGAAGCCGGCCAGCTCCTCGGCATCTCCCGCGGACTCGCCTATGCACTCGTGAGCAGGGGAGACATCCCCAGCATCCGGCTCGGCCGCCGCATCGTCGTACCCCGCCGAGCCCTCGACCAGCTACTCGACATCCCCGACGATGCCGCATAGACCCCGCCAGCGTCGCCGACCGCGGTCGCTTGCCCGCCCCGGCGGCGCCGTCTGCCCGCACGCCATCCTCGCACGCCAGCTTCTCTCAGCGCGTCGCATAACGCGTGCCGTTAATAACGCCGTACGTTAAGCTCTGGAGGTGCTGCAGTCGTTCGGCGACAAGGACACCGAACGCATCTGGCGGCGCGAACGCTCCCGGAAACTTGATCAACCCACCCAGCGGGCGGCCCTGCGCAAGTTGCTCATCATGGACGCAGCCGAGACCCTGGACGACCTGCGAGTGCCGCCCGGCAACCGCCTCGAGAAGCTCCGCGGCCACCGGGCGGGGCAGCACAGCATCCGCATCAACCAGCAGTGGCGCATCTGCTTCCGCTGGAGCGCTGCCGGACCCGAAGACGTCGAGATCGTGGACTACCACTGAGGAGGACCGCCAATGCCGACACCAACCATGCCGCCGATCCACCCCGGTGAGATCCTGGCCGAGGAATACCTCACACCGCTCGGCGTAACTCAGCACCGCCTCGCCGTCGCCATCGGGGTGCCGCCCCGACGCATCAACGAGATCGTGCACGGCAAGCGTCGCATCAGCGCCGACAGCGCCCTCCGGCTCGCACGCTACTTCGGCACCTCCGAACGGTTCTGGATGAACCTGCAGGCCCGCTACGACCTCGAGGCCGAACGCGACCGCCTCGCCCCCATCCTCGACGAGATCCATCCCCTCGATCTCCCCGCTTGACGTCGGATCGAGGCACCCACGAGACGACGGCGAACCACGCAGCTGGCCACTCGGCCAAACAGGCCGGGTGGAGCCAGTGCCACGGTTCAAGACATCGAGATCGCCGAACGGCTCGAAATCCTTCGGGTTGCGGCTAACGACCTGCGCTCCTGACGGTGTGCAGGAGGCTGGCGCTCAGCGACGAGCGGTTCCGGCTTCAGCGTGTTGGCTCTGACGGTGGTCCCGCCGATGGTGCGCCCGCGCCCGATACTGGTATCAGCGATGTATCAATCCAGGGCGCGCCATGCGGTTCCACCGGGTGTCGTGCCGTCCACCCGAGCCCGCATCTGCCCTGCTGAGCGACACAGAACGATACAGGAAAATACCCTCTGGCCAGGGCTTTTCTGCTTTGGGTGCAGGAGGTCGGGGGTTCAAATCCCCCCTCCCCGACCGGGCAGGCGGGGCCACCTGTCAGCGACGTATCAGGAGACGGCTCCATGGGTGGAAGGCGACCAGCCCCCTAGGCCGTCGGCGATCGTGGACGCAGCCGAGACCCTGGATGACCTTCGGATGCCGCCTGGCAATCGCCTCGAGAAGCTCCGCGGCGACAGGAGAGGGCAGCACAGCATCCGCATCAACCAGCAGTGGCGCATCTGCTTCCGCTGGACCGCCGCCGGACCTGAAGACGTCGAGATCGTGGACTACCACTGAGGAGGACCGCCAATGCCGACACCAGCAATGCCGCCGATCCACCCGGGCGAGATCCTGGCCGAGGAGTACCTGAGCCCGCTCGGCATCACCCAGCATCGCGTCGCCGTCGCCATCGGGGTGCCGCCCCGACGCATCAACGAGATCGTGCACGGCAAGCGGCGCATCAGCGCCGACACCGCCCTCCGGCTCGCACGCTACTTCGGCACCTCCGAACGGTTCTGGATGAACCTGCAGGCGCGCTACGACCTCGAGGCGGAACGCGACCGTCTCGCGCCGATCCTCGACGAGATCCGCCCGCTCGACCTCCCCGCGTGACGTCGGATCGGGCCGCTCCGCCGGGGGTTCAAATCCCCCCTCCCCGACGGGCAGGCGGTGGACTGGCGGTTGGAGGGGCCGATCGTCCGTCGCTACCGTCACCGCAACTGCGGGTGTAGCTCAATGGCAGAGTTCCAGCCTTCCAAGCTGGCTATGCGGGTTCGATTCCCGTCACCCGCTCTCGATCAACGGCATTCGGCCCGGACGGAGGGAATCCCTCCGCCCCGAATGCCGTTGCCACGTCTATGGCTGATGCGCCGCGAGGACGGGTTCGGGTCGAACGGAGCGCCAAGCGGGTCCGTGCCTACCTCGGGGGCCACCTCGTGGTCGACACCATCCGGCCACTGCTGGTCTGGGAGGTGCCGTACTACCCGACCTACTACCTCCCGGCGGCTGACGTGGTGGGCGAGCTGGTGCCCACCGGCGACAGCAGCCACTCGCCGAGCCGGGGCGACGCCGAACACCTGACCGTGCGGCTGGGCGACAGCGAGGCCCGCGACGCCGCCGTGCGCTATCCCGACTCGCCCATCGGGGAGCTCCGGGACCACATCCGCTTCGAGTGGGCGGCCATGGACGCCTGGTTCGAGGAGAACGAGCAGGTGTTCACCCACGTGCGGTCCCCTTACGCCCGGATCGACATCCTGCCGACGTCGCGCCATGTCCGCGTGACCTTGGGCGAAACCGTCCTGGCCGAATCGACGCAGGCCCAAGCCCTGTTCGAGACCGGGCTCCCGCCGCGCTGGTACGTGCCGCGGGTCGACGTGCGGATGGACTTGCTGGCTCGGTCGGACACGGTCACGCACTGCCCCTACAAGGGCCGCGCCGATCACCTCACGGCGCGGATCGGCGATGCCGAGGTCGAGGACGTTGCGTGGAGCTATCCGTCGCCACTCCCCGAGAGCACGAGGATCGCCGGCCTCATCGCCTTCTACGACGACCGCGTCGAGGTCACGGTCGACGACGAGCGCCAGGGTGGGTGACCCGCGCCGGGTGGCCCGAAGGGATCGCCGCGTGCCGATGCGCTCGATCGGGATTCCCGGGGAACGCGATCTGAGGGTCGGCCGAGCAGGTTCCGATGCGGGCGCTCAGCCGGGCCGAGGTTCGAGCACGACCACCGGGATGGCCCGGTCGGTCTTCTGCTGGTAGTCGTCGTAGGCCGGCCAGACCTCGATGGCACGGGCCCACCAGCTGGCCTTCTCGTCGCCATCGACCTCACGGGCGCGGCGGGCGTGGACCTCGGGACCGTCCTGGACGGTCACATCGGGATCGGCGAGCAGGTTCAGGTACCAGCCCGGGTGGTGGTCGTCGCCGCCCTTCGAGGCCACGGCGGCATAGGTGCCCGCGTGCTCGATGCGGATGACGGCCGCCTTGCGGACCTTGCCCGTACGCCGGCCCCGCATGGTCATGACGACACACGGGACGCCATGGAGGGTCAACCCCTTCGTGCCACCGGACGATTCGTAGACGTCGACGTGCTTGGCGACCCAGCCCCACGCACTCGGTTCGTAGTCCCCCTCGATGACCATCGCGGCGAGTCTAGGGGCCACTCGGGCAGCACTCCGGCGGTCGGGGCATCGTATGGCTGTGACGTGAACCATGGCCGGGCGACGTCAGGAGGACCCATGGTCGAGAGGATCACCGCGAGGCAGTTCCAGGAGTCGGGCGGCGTCGCGGACTGGCGGGTACTCGCCTTCGGGGCGAGCGCGTGGTTCGAGGCGCCGTCCCACGCAGCGGGGGCGGAGCTGGTGCGCAGGATCGGCGAGCTGGCCGATGCGGCGAACCACCATCCGGACGTCGACCTGCGCAGGACGGGCGTGCACGTGCGCCTCCTGACGCACGACCTGCCTGGGCTGAGCGACCACGACGTGGGGCTCGCTCGGACAATCTCCGAGGCGGCCCGCGCGCTGGGCCTGGCGACTGACCCGGCTGCGGTACAGGCCGTCGACCTGGCGATCGACACGCTCGACGCCGGCGCCGTGGTGCCGTTCTGGCGCACGGTGCTCGCCCACGACACGTTGGAGGAGGGCGAGCTCGTCGATCCGCACCGCCGGTGGCCGCCGATCTGGTTCCAGCAGATGGACGCGCCGCGGCCGCTGCGCAACCGCATCCACCTGGACGTGTTCGTGCCCGGCGAGGTCGCCGCCGAGCGCGTCGCCGCGGCGGTCGCCGCGAGCGGGCACGTGACGTACGACAAGGAGGCGCCGCGGTGGGTGACCCTGGCCGATGCCGAAGGCAACGAGGCTGACGTGGCGACGTGGGCGGGCTACGAGACGGACCTGCCGGGCGACCTGCTCACGCCGCGCCAGTTCGAGCAGGCCGACGGCGTCGACGACTGGCGGGTGCTCCAGGGCGCGAGCACGTACTACCCCACCGCGTCCTTTGCGCAGGGCGTCGAGCTGGTGGCCGCGGCGGCGTCGCTCGCCGATGAGGCCGGCAAGCCCCTGCACGCCGACCTGCGGTACCCCGGCGTGACGCTGCGGGTGGGCACGCCGGAGGACGGGTGGCTCGACCCGGGGTTCGTGGAGCTGACGCGCCGGGTCCAGGTGGGCGCACATGGGCTGGGGCTGGTCGCGGACCCCACGGTCGCCCGCGACCTGATGCTGACCATCGACGCGCTCGACATCGGACGGGTCCGGGCGTTCTGGGCCGCCGCCCTCGCCTACTCCGAACGCGAGGACGAGGATCTGTACGACCCGCGCCTGGTGGGCCCGGCGATCTGGTTCCAGCAGATGGACGCTCCACGCGAGCAGCGCAACCGGATCCATGTGGACGTGTTCGTCCCCGATGACCAGGCGCAGAGGCGCGTCACGGCTGCCGTCGCGGCCGGCGGGCGGGTCGTCTACGACGCCAAGGCGCCGTTCCGGTGGACCGTGGCAGACCCCGAAGGCAACGAGGTCGACATCGCGGTGGCCGGCCAGCCGTTCTCGGCACGAGCGGCGTTGCTGTCCCCCGAACCTACGGGCAACTGACGCCCGCGAGCCGCACGTCTCGGCAGACGCTCTCGCGGGTGAGCTTCCACCTCCCGTCGACGAAGACGACCTCGCCGAATTGCCGGCCGAACGCTTGGGGCGGATACCCGGGTATCTCGGTCTCGTACCGCACCGCGGCGCGCGTCGCGGACAAGAACACCAGGTCGCGGACCACCGTCCGGGAGCCGAGGACCTGCTGGGCGTACGGCCCTTTGCGCAGCTGTTCGTACACCTCGCGCATGCCGGTGGGGTCGTCGAGGTTCGCGAGGCGTTCTTCATCGGTCCGGTCGGCGAACCGAACGCCGAAGAGCCGCTCGATCTCGGCGCGGGCCGCCGCCGGATCGGCGGGTTGTTCGGCGCCTGGCGGCGGCAGCTCCGTCGGTGCGAAGCACTCGGCGCTCTGCTCGTCGCTCGACAGGGGCGCCGAGCCCTCGGCTGAATCGTGGACCACGGCGGGGAAATGGGCACCGGATCGCGCCGTGCCGGTGCCGAGCGACCTGCCAGCCGCGTCGAAGGCTTCGAGCGGCACGGTGGTCTCGAATTCGGCCGGGTCGCCTGGATCGATCGACGCCGGACCGACAAGGACCGCGACGCCGTCGATGGGCTCCATCTCGTCGGCCTGCCCGTCCGGGAGGGTCGCGCGCAAGATCGCAGCGCCGGCAGGGGCCTGCGCGACGACGACCCACAGCGGCGCCCCTTCGGCGACGCCGATCGCGCCGAGAGTCCCACGGACGGACATGTTCGGAAGCTCCGCGTAGAGACCGCCGGAGACGATCCCGACCGCGTCCCCAGTCGAGACATCGGCCTGCACGTACCCGTTGGGGAAGCACGATGCCGGCGGTTCCCACCACGGCGGGCCCGCGTAAGTCGGCGGGTCGACGGCGGCTCGATAGACGCGGATCGTGATGCCGTCGACGTCACGGACGAACGACTTCGCGAGGGGACCTTGCGCCCCGGGATGCGAGCTCTCGGCGATCTCCACCGCACTCCCGGGTCCGGCGAGCACGGCGCCGGAGCCGGATCCCCACGGGACCAGGGTCGGCAACGAACCGGGAGTCTCTTCGACCGTCACTCGTTCGCTGGCGGATCCCGACGCAACGTCGGTCGGCGTCTGTCCGCCGCTACGGCCGGCGAGGAACCCCAAAGTCGGACCCGCGAGCAATGCGAGGACGAGCGCGACAGAGATTCCTCGCATGCGTCGCCGGTCGCGGTGGGCGATGCGGTCGGTCAGCGCTTCGAGGTCGGGCTGCCCGCGCAGCGAGCTTGCCTGCCGGGCAAGCGATTGCCGAATGCGGTCGTCGAGTTCGGTCACGACATCACCTTTCGAAGCTCGGCGAGGGCGCGGTGGATCAGCGACCCTACGGTGCCGGGTCGGCAGCCGAGTGCCGCTGCGATCTCTGCCTCGCTGCTGTCATGCCAGAAGCGCAGGACGATCGCGACGCGCTGGCGGTAGGGCAGCGCGGCGATCGCGTCGTTCATCTCGTCGGCGCCGAGGTCGACGACGTCGACGTGCGATGTCCGGAGAGGTTGCCGTTGCCGTTGCAGGCGCAGGCGTCGGTGGTGCGAGTGGCAGGCGTTCACCACCGTGCGGCGGAGGTAGGCACGGGGTTCGGCGACGCCGCCCCACTTCCCGTGCAGGCGCACGAACGAGTCCTGCACCAGGTCACGCGCGGTCTCGGCCGAACCGGTCAACAGGAACGCGAGCCGTGTCATCTCCGTGAACGTCGCGCGGTAGAAGTCGGCGAAGGTCGGCCTGCTCGCGTCCACCGGAACCGGCGTCGGCTCGAAGGCGGCTTCCACCAGGGGCACCACGTCCCGCACATCCCTCAGACGCTCGGGCGGCCCCCCTTCTTGCACGAATTCCCCCCTGGAGTCGCGGCTCAGGACCAGCGGTTCGAGCGGTCGGTCCCGTGCTCGAGCGAATCGTACGCTCGCGTGGTGCGGCCGAAGCGGTGCATCCCCAGCTCGGGTCCCCGGGGTGTGCGCCTCATGCTCGACCGGGACCAGGTGAGCGCAAGCAGGGTGTGGCTGTCACCGGAGGGGCACGCGCCGGTCTGCGTACGATCGCGCCGATGGAGCCCTCCGGCGCGGACGTGCGAAGCGCAGAGCGGTCGCGGCGGCGGGCCCGACGGCGTCCGACTCGCCGTCGCCGTGCCGTGATCGTCGTCGCCGCGGCTCTGGCGGGTGTGGCGCTGATCGGGGCGGCGGGGCTGTCCTTCGTACGGGGAACCGACTGGAAGGAGCGGGCCGACGAGCGGGGCGCCCGCATCACGGACCTCGAGGACGAGCTGCGAGCCAGCGAGACCGAGTTGCAGGCGCTGGAGGCCCGGGTCGACGAGCTGACCGAGGAGGTGGCGGTGGCGCAGGACCAACTTTTCCTTGCCGAGCTCGACGCCGACCAGGCCCAGGAGCTTGCCGCCCTGGCGGGCGCCGTCGCACGGGACCTCGCCGCATGCGTCGACGGGACCAGTGAGCTGGTCCGCATCGTGCGTGAGCTCGAGGCTTTCGACCCTGCGGCAGCGACCGACTACGCAGAGCAGGTCGACCAGGTCTGCGGGCGCGCGTTGGCCGGCAACGACCTGCTGCAGGAGAGTCTTGGATGACCGGACGTCGGTCATGAGCCTGCTCGGTCGCGCCGCGCTGGGGTTGGTGTTGGCCGTCGCCGGCGCTGGATGCGTGGCCGCCCCCGCTGGCCACGATCCGCTCACCGCGACGCCGGTCGACGAGATCGGCGACCCGCCCTCCAACCGGTCGCTGCGGCACGCCACCGTCAGGGTTCGCAACCTGGGATGCGGGTCGCTCGGCACGGGGTCCGGCGTCGTCGTCGACGACGGGCTCATCGCCACCAACCGCCACGTCGTCGACGGGGCGCGCCGCCTGGAGATCACCACGTGGGACGGTCTGACCCTGGAAGTCGATGTGGCCTCGGCTGCAAGCGAGTTCGACCTGGCGCTCGTGCGCGCAACGGGCCCGCTGCCGCCGGCCGTGTCCTTTGCCGACCGCGACCTCGAGGCCGGTGACACGGTCACCATCGCCGGCTACCCGGGGGGTCGACGCCTCACGATGGTCACCGGTGCGGTCCGGTCGGTCGAGCCCTTCTCCGAGGACGAGATCGGTGACGTGGCGCTCGTCGACGCACCCGTGCGGCCCGGCAACTCGGGCGGACCCGTCGGTAACCAGGCGGGGCGCCTGGTGGGGCTCGTCTACGCGGCCACCAACGACGACAACGATGCTCTGGTCATCCCCGTGTCGCGGCTGCGAGAGCTGCGCGACGCCGGGGGCTTCGCGCCGGTCGCGCCCTGCGACCCGGATCGGGTCTCGGCTCTCGACGCCGCCGCCGCGGCCGGCGTGGGCCAGGCCACGCTACCCCCGCCACCCTCGCCGACCGTGCCCCTGGCCTGCCCCGCAGGGCGTCCTGCGGTCGAGCTCACGGCCCTCGAAGCCGCCCAACGCCAGGAGACGGAGCCGGCGTGGGACGTGCACCTCGACTATCGGCTCAGCAACGACACCGGTCAGGCCGTCTCGGTACGCCAGGTCGACGTCACGATCACCTACGACGACGGCGCCACCTCAACACACACGTTCGAGGCTGCCGAGCTCTCCGCGGGACAGGAGACAACGGTGGAGCAGACAGTGGCAACCGGACGCCCGGACGCGGCGCCCAAGAGCGCCCGGATCGCGATGGCGTGGCGCTGGGCCGACGACACAGTTGCAGGCCGTTGCCCCGCCGGCGAGTAGGGCAACGAGGCACCCGGCCAGGGACCCTCGTGCCAGTGCACAGGTCCGGCGGGTTCCCTCACGCCGCGGCGACGACCGGCTCCAGCTCGTCTGCCGCGAGGATCGGCACGCCGAGTCGGACAGCAAGGGCGATGCCATCGGACGGCCGGCAATCAACGTTGACCACCCGGTCACGATGCCGCAACTCGAGCCGAGCGTGGAACGTCCAGGGCTCCCCCCGCTCGGTGATGACCACGTCGTCACGATGCTGCAACTCGTGGAACGTCTCGCGCTCCCGCTTGCTGACGACCACGCGAAGAACGGACACATCGTCCAAGGCGTGCAGGAGATTGGTGATGAAGTCGTGGGTCATTGGCCTGGGCTGCAGCACCCCGTTCAGCCCGAGGGCGATGGCCTGAGCCTCCGGTACCCCGATGCCGATGTCGAGAACCCGGTCCCCGGCTCGCTCCTTCAGCCTGACCTCGGTCTCGAAGATCGGACCATCGACAACCACGGCACCCGGGCGCGGAGCCGGTTTCTCGGCGAGCGCTTCTTCGATCACCTGACTCTCCCGCTGCCTGTCCTCATCGGATATGGGTCGAGCCGAGACACCGACCACCTCAAGTTCGATCACCGCTCCACCCCTGTCGTAGGTCGCTCTCGGTTCCTCAGCATCGCAGAGCCGAAGACCGGCTGGCGATCGTGACGGCTCGTGGCTGCCCACCAGTCGCCTCCGGGTGGGCGCTGCGCGACCTCGCAGCCGAGCGACCGCAGGCCGCTGCCACGGCGCTGCAGCCCTCGACGCCGGCCGGATCGAGCTTGCGCGACAAGTCGACCAACACCTCGCCGCGCACGAGCTGCCTTCTCGTCGAGCACCCGCACGAGAGCAAGGCGGCCGCGGCTTGGACCTGGGCCGGTAGCCATGAGGAGGTCCACGTCGACCAAGGGCCTCACGCCCTCGGAACGGGTCCTGCGAGCCCGCATGGCGGCGCAGATCTCCTGGGCCAAGACCGACGACCGCTCGGCCCGCACCGCCCCCGCCCGCCGGGCGGCGCGTGCCCGCTTCGAGGAACAGGTCGACCCGGACGGCAGGCTCAGCGCGGCGGAGCGCGCTCGCCGAGCCGAGCACGCGCTCCGGGCGCACATGACACGCCTCGCCCTACGGTCGGCTCGGGTGCGCAGGCGCCGGGCGTCGGAGCCCGGTCTCGGCGCCGACCTCTAGCGACAACCGAGCCGGCCAGCGACTCGGCTACGGCCCCAGCTACGTTGTACGAAGCCCCGCCGGTGGTTTCCGGATCGCCGGCCCGACGGCCCCGCAGGGGGGCCGTTCTTCCTCCCGGGGGGTCGCTCGAGGCGCCCGGCGGCTACACCGGGATGAGATCCTCAGTCCGTGCCACCAGTCGGTGCACGGCCGCTCGCCTCTCCATGCCCGCGGCTCGGAGCGCCGTGTCGATCACGGCCGCGCCCGCAGCGAGGGCGCCAGCCTCACTCTCAGCCTCCACTACGACCTCGACCAGCAGGCTGCCTGTTCCGGCGTTGATCGACACGAACGGGTCAGTCGCGTCGGCGTCGATCAGGGCTTCCGTCAGCGCGTCGCCCATCGCCGCGAGCTCCTCGTAACGCGGATCGCCCGAGAACTGCCCAGTGAACACCACGCGGATCGGTCGGACCGGCATCACGAACCCGGGGGCCCCGGCTAGCCAGCCGCCGCAGCCTCGAGCTCTCGGTGGACGTCGACGACCAAGGCTCCGGGGACTGCTGCTTCCACGGCTTTGATCGCACTGGCCACCGCCTCGGCGAAGTCCGCGGCCTCGCGGTCGAACTCCCCGGTCTGGACGCCGTCCGACACGCCGAACGTCGCGTCGTCGCAACCCGCCTCGTAGAGGGCGTCGATTGCGTCGTTCGTCAGGATGTCGGCGCCTTCGATCGTGAGGCTGAAGCTGAACAGGGCCACGGGTCGCCTTCGCTCTCAGCTCGGGGCCTGATGAGGACAGTTTCGCACCCCTCGGCGGGAACGGTCCGCAGGTTCCTGGACGACGGCACGGTGACACGTTCCGGGTCCGTGTCGACGTGGATCCTCAGCGAGACGAGGTCACCTCCACTTGCTGGGACGAGTGATGGCGTGCCCACGAGGGCCGACGACCTTCTCGGAAGCAGGGCACGTCGGAGCTTTCTCTCGGCGATCGTGAACGAGGCGTCGACGGTGTTCCGCACCTCGTCCGATCGGCGAGCCGGAGGAAAGGCCACGACGACCTTCGCCGATGGGTGAATCCGTCGGACCGCCCCGACCCCTGGGCACAGGTCGCCGTCAGCAGAGACGACGAGCGCCGTATCGAAGCGCCGGTTGACGGCGTCCTCGACCAACGCCACCGCGATCGCCACGTCGGTCTCCTTCTCCTCATAGGGCAGCCACTTGGAGCGGCACGAACGACACGTGACCCTCTTCGCCTGAAAGCGCCCCTGCTCGATCACGACCCGACGACTCTGGGTCTCAAGCGCGTACCAATACGCCTGCTGCCGCCGCATGCTCGCTGGTTGCCCACGTACGGCGGCGGTGAAATACCGGACCGCCATCAGCTGCTGGTCTGGCAGAAAGGAGGCTCGCACACAGTGCCTCCAGATCGAGCCACAGATAACGGTGGCCGTACCTCTCACGGAGACCGTTGTAGAGGTTGAAGCCATCGATGTACGCAAGGACCCTCGTCACGCTGAACTCCCACGAGGCTTGGCGTCGGACGGCAACGACGCTAGGTTGTTTGGCAGACCCCGCCGGTGGTTTCCGGACCGCCGGTCCGACGGCCCCCCTTACGGGGGGTCGTTCTTCGTTCCGGCTTACAGTCGATCGCCGAGGCCGTGGTGGCGGTGGGCCTCCCGGGCCCGCTGGTCGGCGGCGCTGGCGCCGTAGCGGCTGAGCATCTGGCGACTCTTCCAGCCGGCGAGCCGCATCAGGTCACCCTCGTTGCCGCCCCGGCCAGCCAGGCGTGAGCGAAGGTGTGGCGCAGCATGTGCGGGTGGAGGCCTTCGATGCCGGCCTCTCTCCCCCGCTTGCGGACCATCTGGGCGATGCCGTTGTCGGTCATCGCCTCCCGGCCGTTCGCACCGAGCCACAGCGCCGGCAGCTGCGCTTGCGGATGCCGGAAGCGGGCCCGCAGGTAGCGATCCAGGGCCTGCGCCGTCCTCGAGCCGAACGGGCAGGTCCGGGGGCGCCGGCCCTTGCCGGTCACGATGGCGACGTCGTCGTCGAGGTCGAC
>JBOGHG010000101.1:0-13457 GCA_050744525.1 Acidimicrobiales bacterium
AGATCGCCCGGACCGCGCCCACCCCGGCGCCGGTGGGGGGAGTCGGCGGCGGCGCAGCATCGTCCAGAAGCCCTTGGAGCTCGTGCTCCAGGCGCTCCTCGGCATCGTCGGCCAGCTTGCGCCCGCCGGCCGCGAACAGCTTGATGCCGTTGTCGGGGAACGGGTTGTGCGAGGCCGACACGACCGCGGCCGGCGCCTCGGAGGTGGCCGACCACCAGGCGACCTCCGGCGTCGGCGCCACGCCCAGCAGCTCGACGTCCACGCCCTCGCTCACCAGCCCTGCGCACAGCGCGGCCTCGAGCATCGGCCCCGACCGCCGGGTGTCGCGGCCGATGGCGAAGCGGGCGCCGCCGAGCACCCGGGCGGCGGCGCGTCCGAGCGCCAGCGCCAGCTCCGGGGTGAGCTCGGCGTTGGCGACGCCTCGCACCCCGTCGGTCCCGAACTTGAGCATTGAACGTGTGGGGCCAGGGGCTCCCGGCGCCGGCTCAGCGCTTGGAGTACTGGGGGGCCTTCCGGGCCTTCTTGAGGCCGTACTTCTTCGACTCCTTCTCGCGTTGGTCACGCGAGAGGAAGCCGGCCCGCTTGAGCGTGGTGCGCATCTCGGGGTCCAGCTCGACCAGCGCCCGGGCGATGCCGAGGCGCAGCGCACCGGCCTGGCCGGATACCCCACCACCAACCAGGCTGGCGTCGATGTCGTAGGCCTCCTCGGCGTCGGCGACGCGGAGCGGCTCAGAGAGGATCATCCGGTGGGCCTTGGACGGGAAGTAGGTGGCGACGTCGCGGTCGTTGATGGTGATGGTCCCCGTGCCGGGGCGGATGCGGACCCGGGCGACCGCGCCCTTGCGGCGGCCGGTGGTCTGCGCGAGCGGTGTGGCCATGTCGTCTCTTCCTACCAGGCGGTTCAGGGGCGGTGGCGGGCGTGCGCCACGTCGAGGGGCTGGGGTTGCTGGGCGGCGTGCGGATGGGTGGGCCCCGCGTAGACCTTGAGCTTGGTCAGCATCTGGCGGCCGAGCCGGGTTTTGGGGAGCATGCCCCGGATGGTGCGGCGCACCGCCTCCTCGGGTCGGCGCTCGAGCAGGTGGGCGAAGGTCTCTGCCTTGATCCCGCCCGGGTAGCCCGAGTGGCGATAGACCGTCTTGCGCTCGGCCTTGCCGGCGGTGAGCACCACCTTGTCGGCGTTGACGATCACGACGTGGTCGCCGGTGTCGAGATGTGGGGTGAAGCTGGGCTTGTGCTTGCCGCGCAGCACACGGGCGACCTCCGTCGCCATCCGGCCGAGCACCAAGCCATCGGCGTCGACGACATACCAGGCACGCTGGATCTCGGAGGCCTTCGGGCTGTACGTGGGCACGCGTGCCACCTTCGTGCGGAGCTTGCGAGAGCGGGCGCGCAGCGCCCAGGGCGACGTTCAAGCCTACGGGGACGTGCCGCGAAACGGCAAGCCGACGAGACGCGGCGGGGGCGCGCTACAGCATGTCGCGACGGGTCTGGTGGAACGCCAACCACCCCGGGACGAAACCGCGCCACGATCCGTGTTGCCGTAGGTACCGTACGCAACACATGAGCGATGCGCGGGGCCACGGCGACCGGCACGACCGGGCTGCCAGCGCGCCGATCGCTCTTGGCCAACCCGGAGGGCGGCGTGCCGCGGCGGCGGCGGCGGGCGCCGGCCTCTTGGCGCTGAGCTGGCTGCTGCTGGAGGACCGGCGCGACGTCGTTCCGGGCTGGGAGGCCGACGCCTTCGAAGCCCTGAACGGCCTGCCCGACTCATTGCGCTGGCCGCTCTGGGGCCCCATGCAGTTCGGCAACTTCTGGATGTGCGCCGCCGGGGCGGCCGGCGTCTACGCCGCGACCCGACGCGTCCGACCAGCTGTAGCCGCGGCCGCGGCCGTGGTACTGGCGTGGGGCGCGGCCAAGGGCGTCAAGGGCCTGGTCGAACGCGGCCGGCCGGGAGACCTGCTGGACGGCGTGGAAGTCCGGGAATCGGGCATCCACGGCCAGGGCTACGTCTCGGGCCACGCGGCGGTCGCCTTCGCGTTGGCGACCGTGGTCACTCCCCTGCTGCCGCGCGGCTGGCGCTGGGCGCCGTTCTCGCTTGCCACCGTCGTGGCACTGACCCGCGTCTACTACGGAGCGCACCTACCGCTCGACGTGGTCGGTGGTGCGGGCCTGGGGGTGGCATGCGGCGTGGTCGCATCCTCGGCGGTCGGCGCGATCACGTCCCCACGGGCTTGAGCACGTCCTCCAGCCACGCGAAGACTCGCTCATCGCGCAACGATTGAGCCGCCACCTCGCAGTGCCAGTTGGCGCCTTCGGAACTCGTGACCGGACTAGCTGTTTGGGCTCCGTGAGCTTGGCGAACAAGGCAGCCGACTGGCCCGGCCAGAATTGCTCGTCGTCCGGGTCTGTCACCAGCATCGGGCATCGGATCATGGCGACCGTGTCGTCGTCGAGGCGCATCTTCCGGGCTCGTTGATACGCCTCGAAGGGTGAATCGGTGCCATACGGCGCCATCCGCCATTGCAGCTCGGCATACACCTCCGCTGGCGCCATCCGGATCAGTGCGTCGAAATCGTCCTTGGCCGCCGGGTCGTCGAGCATCGGCACCATCTCGTCAGGCAGATGCTCCACCCATGAGCTGCTCACGTCGACGACACCCGGGTCGGCAACCGCAGCCGCGAGGCGGTTCTCGAATGCTGCGGCCCGTGGTACCCAATAGCCGGCCTGGCTGATGCCGTGCAGAACGACCCCGTGGGGATCCACATCGTCACGCGTGAGCACGTAGTCGACGACCGGTGTGATGACGGCCTCCCAGTCGTGCCGGAACGGGATCTTCTGACGGTGCAGCGTGGCGCCCTGGCCGGGGCCATCGAACGTGATCGCGTTCCATCCACGATCCAGTGCTGCCGCTCCTCCTTGTGTCCACATGGCGATGACCGGACCGTCGCTCCCGTTGTTGAGAATGACAGTCGGCCGGGGCTCGCCAGTTGCGCCTGCGGGCTCGAACCAGTAGCCCTCCAAGCTGGTGCCCTCGTACGGGATGCGGATCGACTCGACACCGTCCCACAGCGCGACGCTCCGATCCCAGCACTCGCGATGCGTCTCCCACAGCGAATGGAACCGTTGGGGCTCGGACGTGCCTGGTGCCATCGACGAGGCCAGGTCGTAGTAGAGCGAAGCGCGCAGGTACGCGGTGCGAGCACCGACACGATGGTCTCGGCTGGACGCTGCCTCGGCCGCCGCCCGGAGCCGGTCGGCGATAGCGGACCACTCCCGTACCCAGGCTTCACGATCGCCATCGGGACGCGCTCGATCGTGGTCAGAACCTCACCGACGTCGGCCAGCCCTCGATAGGCCGATCCGAGTGCGATGAGGGTGGCGAAGTTGAAGCCACCGTCCTGGTAGAAGCGCTGCACGCCGCCGAATGTACGGTGCGTCGGGCCCGCGCTCCAGGGACCGGTCGCCCTGCGGCCACTAGGAGTACGACACCGCCCACAGGCACAGGCCCTGGGGGGGCGCCAGCGCCGAGGCCCTCGACCGGTCCCGCCCCGCCAGGATGCCGAGCATGTCGCCGGCGTGCTTGCGGGCCAGGCCCACGTCCACCAGGGTGCCGACGACGCTCCGGATCATCTGGTGGCAGAAGGCGTTGGCCTCGATCTCGAAGCGCAGTACCCCGTCGCCCAGATCGGTCCAGCCCGCCCGGCGCACGTGCCGGACCAGCGACACCTCCGCGCCCTCGCGGTCGCGGTGCCTGGGCTTGCGGCAGAACGCCGAGAAGTCGTGCTCCCCGACCAGCGGATCGCAGCCCAGCCGCAAAAGCTCGATGGCCAGTGGCGCGGCGACGTGCCACGCCACCCGGGCGAGGAACGGATCGGGCACCGGCCGGTTGACGATCGTGTAGCGGTAGGTGCGGCCGACGGCCGAGCGCCGGGCGTCGAAGTCGTCGGGGGCCGGCCCCAGGTCACGAACGACGACGGCCGGCGACAGGAGGCGGTTGAGCGAGCGGGCCAGCGCGGCCGGGTCGAACCGGTCGGCCGGCAGGTCGAAGCTGACCACCTGACCCCAGGCATGCACACCGGCGTCGGTCCGCCCGGCGCACGTGAGCTCGACCGGAGCGCGCGTCACCTTCTGGATCGCCTCTCCCAGGGTCCCGCCCACCGTGCGGACGCCCGGGTTGGGGGCGAAGCCGTGGAACCCCGAGCCGTCGTAGGCGACGGTCATGCGCACGCGCACCAGCGGCCCCCGTGGCGCCGCCGCCAACCCCTCGGACGAGTCGAACAGCGTCACACCGGTGGGTGTCCCACCGCCGGCCCGACTACACCAGTTCGATGCGGGCCATGGGGGCGTTGTCGCCCTGGCGGGGGCCGAGCTTGAGGATCCGCGTGTAGCCGCCGTTGCGGTCGGCGTAGCGGGGCCCGAGCTCGGTGAAGAGCTTGTGGGTCATCTCCCGGTCACCCAGGTACGCGACCACCTGGCGAATCTGGTGCAGCTTCACCTCGGGATCGGCGTCGGCCCTGCGGGCTTTGGTGATCAGCTTCTCGGCGATGGGCCGCAGCGCCTTCGCCTTGGCCTCGGTGGTGACGATGCCCTCGGCGGCGAACAGGCTGGCCGCCAGGTTGGCCATCATCAACCGCTGGTGGGCGGCGCCGCCACCGAAGCGGCGGCCCCTGCGGGGGGTGGCAGGCATCGGTGAGTCCGTTCAGTCCTTGGTGTGCAGCGACAGGCCGCGCTCGTCGAGCTTGGCGATCACCTCGTCGAGCGACTTCTGCCCGAAGTTGGTGATGGCCAGCAGGTCGTCCTCGGTCTTCTGGACCAGCTCGCCCACGGTGTTCACCTGGGCCCTCTTGAGGCAGTTGCGGGGACGCTCGGAGAGGTCGAGGTCTTCGATGGGCAGGTCGAGGTCGGGCGATCCGGCGCTGGTGACGGCCAGCTCGCCGAGCTCGAGCCCCTGGGGCTCGTCGCTCATGTCGGCCACGAGCGACACCAGCGACCGCAGCGTGTCGCCGGCGGACGCCAGGGCGTCGCGCGGCGAGATGGAGCCGTCGGTCTCAATGTCGATGACCAGGCGGTCGTACTCGGTCGACTGCTCCACGCGGGTGGGCTCGACGTCGAACGACACGCGCCGGACCGGGGCGAAGATCGAATCGACCGGGACCACCCCGATCGTCTCGGACGCCTTGTTGGCCTCGGCCGAGCGGTAGCCGCGGCCCTTGTCGACCGTGATGTCGACCGCGACCCGCCCGGAGCGGTTGAGCGTGGCCAAGTGCAGCTCGGGGTTGAGGATCTCGACGTCGGAGGTGAGCTGGATGTCGCCCGCGGTGACGTCGGCGGGGCCGCGCACGTCGAGGCGCAGCGTGACGGGCTCGTCGGAATGACTGACGAGCACGATGTCCTTGAGCTTGAGGATGATGTCGGTGACGTCCTCGACGACACCGGGGATGGTGTCGAACTCGTGCAGGGCGTCGTCGAAGCGGACCTGGGTGATGGCGGCACCGGGGATCGACGACAGCAGCGTGCGCCGCAGCGAGTTGCCGAGGGTGTGGCCGAAGCCGGGCTCGAGAGCACCGATGGCGAACCGTTGACGGTTGCCCTCTTCCTCGGCGATCGGCTCGACCGTTGGGCGCTGCATGACCAGCATGGCGAAGTGCTCCGTGATGGCGTTCGGGGGTTCGGTTCGGGGGGTGATCGGGGGGCGCAGCCCCCGGACTGACTACTTGCTGTAGAGCTCGACGATGAGCTGCTCGCGCACGGGCACGTCGATGTGCTCGCGCAGCGGGTACTCGCGCACCTTCACCGAGAGGCCTTCGTCCTCGGAGTCGAGCCATGGAGGTGGCGTGCGGGCCAACACGTCACGGTTCCACTGGATGACGATCATCTGCCGCGCCTTGCCCCGCAGCCGGATCACGTCGCCCTTGCGGACGCGATAGCTGGGGATGTCGACGCGCTTGCCGTTGACCTCGACGTGGCCGTGGCCCACGAACTGCCGGGCCTGGGGCCGTGTCGACGCCCAGCCGGCGCGGTAGACGACGTTGTCGAGGCGACGCTCGAGGAGCTGGAGCATCAGCTCACCGGTGACGCCCTTGCGGCGGCTGCACTCCTCGTAGAGGTTGCGGAACTGCCGTTCGTTCAGGCCGTAGGTGAACCGGGCCTTCTGCTTCTCCTGCATCTGCAGCAGGTACTCGGAGGCGTTGCGGCGGCGGCTGCGGCCGTGCTCGCCCGGCGGGTAGGGGCGGCGCTCCATGGCGCGGTTCTCGCCGGCGGTGCCCCAGATGTTGGCGCCGAGGCGCCGGGAGACACGGGCCTTGGGACCGGTGTAACGAGCCATAGTTACCTCAGACGCGGCGCCGCTTGGGAGGGCGGCAGCCGTTGTGGGGGACAGGGGTGACGTCCTTGATGCCGGAGACCTCGATGCCGGCGTTCTGGATCGAGCGGATCGCGGTCTCGCGGCCCGAGCCCGGGCCCTTCACCTGCACGTCGACCTTGCGCACGCCATGCTCCATCGCCCGGCGTGCCGCAGCCTCCGCGGCCATCTGCGCCGCGAACGGGGTGGACTTGCGGGAGCCCCTGAAGCCGACGTTGCCGGCCGATGCCCACGACACCACGTTCCCACCCTGGTCGGTGAACGTGATGATCGTGTTGTTGAAGCTGCTCTTGATGTGCGCCACGCCGTGGCCGACGTTCTTGCGCTCGCGCCGACGGGGACGACGGCCCCCGGGGCTCTTGGGCTTGGCCATCTACTTTCGGACCTTCTTCTTGCCGGCGACGGTCTTCTTGGGGCCCTTGCGGGTGCGGGCGTTGGTCTGGGTGCGCTGGCCGCGCACGGGCAGGCCCCGGCGATGGCGCAGCCCCTGCCACGCGCCGATCTCCATCTTGCGCTTGATGTCCTGCTGGACCTCGCGCCGCAGGTCACCTTCGACCTTGAACGTGGTCTCGATGTGGGTGCGGATGCGGGCGACCTCGTCGTCGGTGAGGTCGCGCACCCGGGTGTCGGGGCTGATGTCGAGCGCGCGGCAGATCTCGGCGGAGCGGGTGCGGCCGATGCCGAAGATGTAGGTCAGGGAGATCTCCAACCGCTTCTCGCGGGGGATGTCGACGCCGGCGATGCGTGCCATTCGCGCTTCCCCCTAGCCCTGGCGCTGCTTGTGGCGCGGGTTGGTGCAGATGACCTGCACACGCCCGTGGCGGCGGATCACCTTGCACTTCTCACAGATTGGCTTGACGCTGGGTCGGACCTTCATAGTCGGTTCCCGTCACTTGTAGCGGTATGTGATGCGACCTCGGCTGAGGTCGTAGGGGGTGAGCTCCACCTGCACGCGATCCCCCGGCAGGATTCGGATGTAGTGCATGCGCATCTTCCCGGAGATGTGCGCCAAGACCTTGTGGCCGTTTTCGAGCTCGACCCGGAACATGGCGTTGGGAAGGGGCTCGACGACGGTCCCCTCGAGGACGATCGCGTCTTCCTTGGACTTCGGCAGGGTTGCTCCTCGTGCTGCTGCTGGTGCCGAGGCTCGGGCGCGCCTGGACAGCCCGATGGGCACCGAGAGCCGACTGAACATGCTAGCGCGGCGTCTCACCGGGGAAAACTCCGCGCACGAACATGTAGTCGCCCGTCCCAGCGGACGACACCGCTGCCGGTTGGCGGCGTTGGCTACCGTAGCCGCGCCGGGCCGAGCCGGGGTGCACGAACGTGTGGGAGGGGACCATGGGCGAACATCAGCGACCAGCGGACGGGGTCTCGCGCCGGCGCTTCCTGACCGGCGCCGGCGGGGCGCTGCTGACGCTCCCCCTGGTCGGCGCCGACAAGCCCCGTGACGGGCGGCGTCCCGCCCGCCCGCGCCCAGACCTCCCCGGCGGGCTGTTCTCGCTGGGCGTGGCGTCGGGGGATCCCATCCCCGGCGGCGTCGTGCTGTGGACCCGCCTGGCGCCGGACCCCCTGGCCGGGGGCGGGATGGGCGGGATAGGCGACGTACCGGTCCGCTGGGAGGTGGCCAGCGACGAGCGCTTCCGGCATGTGGTGCGCGCCGGGCGGGCGACGGCGTCGCCGGCGTGGGCGCACTCGGTGCACCTCGACGTGCGACACCTGCGCCACGATGCCCGGTACTTCTACCGCTTCCGGGTGGGAGACCAGGTCAGCCCCGTCGGCCGTACCCGGACGGCACCGTCGCGGGGGCGCGGCGATCGGCTGCGCTTCCTGTTCGCGTCGTGCCAGAACTGGCAGGACGGCTTCTGGCCCACGTGGGCCTTCGCGCCCCAGGAGGACCCCGACCTGGTGGTCTATCTGGGCGACTACATCTACGAGGGCGGCACCGACCCCGGGGCCGTCCGCCAGCACAACAGCGCCGAGATCACCACGCTGGACGCGTACCGCAACCGCTACGGCCTGTACAAGGGCGACCCGGCGCTGCAGGCGATCCACGCCGCCTGCCCCTGGGTCGTGACCTGGGACGACCACGAGGTCGAGAACAACTACGCCGGCCTCCTCCCCCAGGTGCCCGCCGAGGCCCCGGCGTTCGCGGCGCGGCGCGCCGCCGCCTACCAGGCCTGGTGGGAGCACCAGCCGGTGCGCCTGGCCCCGCCCAGCGGCCCGGACCTGCGCATCCATCGCAGCGTCGACTGGGGACGTCTGGCACGGTTCCACGTGCTGGACACCCGTCAGTACCGCAACGACCAGCCCTGCGGGGAGGCGGACTTCGGCCCCACCTGCGACGCCCGAACCGCCCCCGAACGCACCCTGCTGGGCGCCCAGCAGGAGGCCTGGCTGGGCCGCAGCCTGCGCAAGTCCAGGGCCACGTGGGACGTGCTGGCCAACCAGATCGTGGCCACCGCCCTGCCGCTGGCCGGGGCCGTGTACAACCTCGACCAGTGGGACGGCTACGCCGCCGCCCGCGGCCGGCTCCTCGACCAGCTCGTCGCCGCCCGCACCGACAACCCGGTGGTGATCACCGGCGACATCCACGCCGCCGGCGTCGCCGACCTGGTCGGCGAGAACGCCGACGGCACGCCCAGCACCGAGGTGCGCGGCACCGAGCTGGTCGGCACCTCGATAAGCTCCGGCTTCCCCGCCGAGCTCGCCGAGATCGCCGAGCAGCTGATCTCGGCGCTGCCCCACGTGCGCTGGGCCGACACCCGCCACCGTGGCTACGTCCGCTGCGACGTCGACCGCCACCGGCTCCTCGCTCGCTACCAGCAGGTCCAGACGGTGCTCCAGCCCGAGGCCCCGGTCACCACCGGGCGGGCCTGGGTGGTCGAGGCCGGCGTCCTCGGTCCCCAGGAGGCCTGACCAGGCCGGCTCGACCGCGTTCAGCGCCGGTTCAGGCGAATCGGCCTACCGTGGACGGTCGATGCGGGTGCTGGTCGTCGAGGACGAGGACCGACTCGCCGCCGGCCTGCGCGCCGGGCTCGAGGCCGACGGGTTCGCGGTCGACGTGGCGCCCGACGGCACCACCGGGCTGTGGCGTGCCCGCGAGGAGCCCTACGACGCCATCGTGCTCGACATCATGCTCCCGGGCCTCAACGGCTACCGGGTGTGCCGGGCCCTGCGGGACGAGGGGGTCTGGACGCCGATCCTCATGCTCACCGCCAAGGACGGCGAGTGGGACGAGGTGGAGGCGCTCGACACCGGCGCCGACGACTACCTCACCAAGCCGTTCTCCCACGCCGTGCTCGTGGCCCACCTGCGGGCGCTGCTGCGCCGCGGGGCCCGGGAACGCCCGGCGGTGCTGGCGGCGGGCGACCTGCGGATGGACCCGGCGACGCGGCGCGCCTGGCGGGGGGATGCGGAGCTCGAGCTGACGGCGCGGGAGCTGGCCCTGCTCGAGTTCCTGCTGCGACGGCGGGGCGACGTGGTCGCCAAGCGCGAGATCCTCGACCACGTCTGGGACGTCGACTTCGAGGGCGATCCCAACATCGTCGAGGTCTACGTGCGGCGGCTGCGCAACAAGCTCGACCGCCCCTTCGGCCGGGCTGCGATCGAAACCGTGCGGGGTGCGGGCTACCGGCTGGCGGCCGATGGTGGGTGACGCCGGATCGGGCGCCCGGCAGGGCGGGCGATCGCCCCGGTCGCTGCTGCGCCGGCTGCGCTCGAGCGCCGGCACCGTGCGGGTACGCACCACCGTCGCCGCGACGGTCCTCGTGGGCCTCGCCCTGCTCGCCGGGGGAGTCGCGCTGGTGCTGGCGATGCGCCAAGAGCTCACCGACGAGGTGCGGGACGTCGCCCGGGTGCGCGCCGCAGATACCGCGGCGGCGCTCGAGGCCGGGACCGATCCCTCGTTCGTGGCGGCCGGACTGGACCAGGATGACGACGACGCGTTCATCCAGATCCTCGATGCTGACGGCGAGGTGGTGGCCGCCAGCCCGCTGCTGGCCGGGGAACCGGCGGTCGCCCGCCCCGGGCCCGGGGAGTCCGTCGAGGTCACCATCACCGGCGAGGACGACGAGTTCCTGGCCGTCGCGGCCGACGCCGACAACAGTCGCCACACGGTCATCGCCGCCCGCACCCTCGACACCGTCGGCGAGTCGACCTCGGTGGTCACCGATCTACTCGTGATCGGCCTCCCGATCCTGCTGGCGGTGGCCGCGCTCACCCTCTGGCTGGTGGTCGGTCGGGCCCTGGCGCCGGTCGAGTCCATCCGCCGGGAGGTCGACGCCATCTCCTCCGCCGACCTCGACCGGCGCGTGCCGAAGCCCCCCGGCAACGACGAGATCGCTCGCCTGGCCACCACCATGAACAGCATGCTGGAGCGCCTCGAGCGGGGCCAGGCCCGGCAGCGCCGCTTCGTCGCCGACGCCTCCCACGAGCTGCGCTCGCCGGTGGCGTCGATCCGCCAGCACGCCGAGGTGGCCCAGGCCCACCCCGAGCACACCAGCGTGGATGCGCTGGCCGAGACCGTGGCCGCCGAGAACCTCCGGGTCGAGCGCCTGGTCGACGACCTACTGCTGTTGACCCGCGCCGACGAGCACACGCTGCAGCTCCAGCAGCGTCCGGTCGACCTCGACGATCTCGTGTTCGAGGAGGCCCACCGCCTCCGCGAAGCCACGTCGCTGCGGGTCGACACCACGCGGGTCTCCGCCGGGCGGGTCGGCGGCGACCGCGCCGCGCTGTGGCGGGCCCTCCGCAACCTGGGGGACAACGCCGTCCGCCACGCCAACTCCCAGGTGACGTTCGCGCTGGGCGAGCAGGACGGCGCCGTCGTCCTCGACCTCGACGACGATGGGCCCGGCATCCCGGCGGCCGACCGGCAGCGGGTGTTCGAGCGGTTCGTCCGGCTCGACAACGCCCGGGCCCGCGATGCCGGGGGCAGCGGCCTCGGGCTGGCGATCGTGGCCGAGGTCGTCGGTGCCCACCGCGGCACCATCTCGATCGGCGACAGCGGCCTCGGTGGCGCCCGCTTCGAGGTCCGCCTGCCCGCGATCGACGCCCTGGAGGACGAGGCCGAGTGACCCCATTCGGTCCCGAAACGGTTCAGCGTGGATTCAGGGTCCACGTGCGATCCTCGATGAAGACCTGAGGAGGCAACCGTGAACCGCAAGACCACCCTCATCAGCCTGGGCGCCGCCGCCGCCATCGTTGCGGCCGGCGCGGGCGTCGGCGTCGCCGACGCCGGCGGTGGCGACGACAACGAGGCGCCGATCACCGGCGACGCCCTCGACAAGGCCAGTGCCGCCGCCCTCGAGGCCACAGGCGAGGGCCGGGTGACCGAGACCGAGGTCGGCGACGAGGAGAGCTACTACGAGGTCGAGGTCACGCTCGACGACGGCAGCCAGGTCGACGTCCAGCTCGATCGCGACTTCAGGGTGGTCGGCTCCAGCGCGGACGACGAAGGCGACGACCCCGACGACGAAAGCGACGACCCCGACGACGACTGAGGCCCCTTCTACAACTTGCGGCGGTTAGGGGCGCTATGGCGCCCCTAACCGCCGCAAGTTCGTGTTTCGGGCCCGGGCCCTACGGCAGCGTGAGGATCTCCGGCCCGTCGTCGGTGACGGCCACCGTGTGCTCCCAATGGGCCGCCCACGAGCCGTCGAGGGTGACGACCGCCCAGCCGTCGTCGAGCACCCTCGTGTCCTCGCTTCCGGCGCACGCCATGGGCTCAACGGCGAACACGTCGCCGGCGGCCACCCGCCTTCCCGTCCCCCGCCGGCCGAAGTTGGGGACGTCGGGTGGTTCGTGCATGGCCGTGCCGATGCCATGGCCCACGTAGTCGCGCACCACGCTGAACCCACCGGCCTCGACCGTGGCCTGCACCGTCGCGCCGAGGTCGCCCAACCGGGCGCCGGCTACCAGCTCGGCGATCCCGGCGTCGAGCGCCGCCCGCGTGACGTCGACCAGCCGCTGCACCTCGGCGCCGACCGCGCCGATCCCTGCCGTGAACGCGGCGTCGCCGTGGTAGCCCTCGACGATGGCGCCACAGTCGATGGAGACGACGTCGCCCTCCTCCAGCACCCGGCCGTCGGGGATGCCGTGCACCACCACCTCGTTGGGGCTGGCGCAGATCACGGCCGGATAGCCGTGGTAGCCGAGGAAGTTGGACCGGGCACTCCGCCGCTCCAACACGTCGCGGCCGAGGGCATCGAGCTGGAGCGTCGTGATCCCGGGCCGCAGCGCCCCGCGGATGCGGTCGTGCATCTCGGCCACGACCCGGCCCGCCCGCCGCATGATGCGGATCTCCTCGGCGGTGCGGCGACCCGCAGCGGCGGGTGCCCGCGTGTCCCGTTGTCGGCGCATTCCTCCCTTCCGTCCGCCCACTAGCCGCCGCGGCGGACGTCGATCACCGTGAAGAGCCGCTGCGACACCTCGTTGGTGCTGCCCTGCCCGTCGACCACCTCGAGCAGGCCACGGTCGCGGTACCAGTCGATGAGCGGCGCGGTCTCGCGCTCGTACTCGGCCAGGCGCTTCTCGATGGCGGCCGGCGTGTCGTCCTCACGCTGCTCCACCTCGCCACCGCAGTTGTCGCACACGCAGTCGTAGCGCGGTGGCTTGTCGACCGAGTAGTTGGCCCCGCAGTCGGCGCACACCCGGCGGCTGGCCAGGCGCCGGAGCACGACCTCCTGCGGCACGTCCAGGTCGATGACCATGTCGAGCGGGCGGCCGACGGTGATCTCGGCCAGCGCCTTGGCCTGGGGCACCGTGCGAGGAAAGCCGTCGAGGATGTAGCCGCGCCGCGTCGTGTCGTCGTGGTCGAGCCGCTCGTCGACGATCCCGATCATGACGTCGTCCGGCACGAGGCCGCCCTCGTTCATGATCTCGGCCGCCTTGCGACCCAGCTCGGTCCCTTCCTTCGCGGCGGCGCGCAGCATCTCGCCGGTAGAGATGTGCGGCACCACGTAGTGGCGCGACAACCTCGTGCACTGGGTGCCCTTTCCGGCACCCTGACGGCCCAACATCACGAGCCGCACCCCGGCGGTCACCGGGGCGGTCCTTCCATCACTCGAGAGCACCCCAGGCCGCCTTCCTGGGG
>JBOGHG010000102.1:0-13452 GCA_050744525.1 Acidimicrobiales bacterium
CTGCGCCGGCTGGCACACGACGTGGGCGCGTCGACGATGGCGATCTACACGCACTTCGGCGGCATGACCGAGCTGCGGCGCGAGATCAGGCGAGAGGGCTTCGCCCGGCTGGGTGCCCGGCAGGCGGGGGTCGCCGCCACCGGCGATCCGATCGCCGATCTCTGCGTGCTGGGCCGGGCCTACTACCGGAACGCCATCGAGAACCCCAACCTGTACCAGGCGATGTTCATGGACGGGCCCGTCGACGACGCCGACGCCGGCGTCGGGCTGGACACGTTCGGCCAGCTCGTCACCACCGTGCAGCGCGGCATCGACGCCGGACGGTTGAACCCCGCCGACCCCGTCGAGCCGGCGACCCAGCTCTGGGCGCTGGTCCACGGACTGGTGACGCTCGAGCTCGCGCATCTACTGCCAAGGGATCAGGTGCTTGCCTCCCTCGACGCTGGGGCGCGCAACCTCGTCACCGCCTTCGGTGACGACCCGAGAGCCTTCGGCCGGTCTCTTGCCCGCGCAGCCGACCGGAGCGCCGACCAGACCGCACGCGGGGCGGCCGACGCGAATGTCGTCTCCACCGTCGATCCCGCCGGGGGCCGTTCGTATAGGGGGTGAGGAGCCGGCGACCGCCGGCCGCACCGTCAGGAGGACGAGGCGATGAAGTACCTGATCAGCATCTACCAACCCGACGGGCCCGAGGTGTCGTCCCACCCGAGGTGGACCTGGAGCAGATCGACAAGGACTACGCCGCCCTCACCCAGGAGATGAAGGCGGCCGGCGCCTGGGTGTTCGGCGGAGGGCTGCACGCGGCCAGCACGGCCACCGTGGTGCGGGTCCGCGACGGCGATGTGCTCATGACCGATGGCCCCTACGTCGAGGGCAAGGAGCACGTGGGCGGGTGCAACATCGTCGAAGCGCCGGATCTCGACGCCGCGCTCGAGTGGGGCCGCAAGCTGCTCGTCGAGTCCCGAAGGGACAGCCGTACCAAGGCGGACGGCGGGCTCGTGCTCCTGGCCGACCAGGACCGCGGGCGCTGGGATCGCAGCCTCATCGACGAGGGCCAGGCAATCGTCCGGCAATGCCTCCGGCGCAACCAGCCCGGCCCCTACCAGATCCAGGCGGCGATCAACGCCGTCCACAGCGACGCGCCGGCCACGGCCGCGACGGACTGGTGGCAGATCCTGCAGCTCTACGACCAGCTCGTGGCGCTTGCCCCGAGCCCGGTGGTGGCGCTCAACCGCGCCGTCGCGGCGGCGGAGGTCGAGGGACCGGCTGCCGCGCTCGCCCTCGTCGACGGCCTCGACCTCGGCGGCTACCACCTGTTCCACGCGGTCCGCGCCGACCTGTTGCGACGCCTGGGCCGCGAAGCCGACGCCGCCCACGCGTACGAGGCGGCGATCGCCCTCAGCGGGAATGCCGCCGAGCGCGAGTTCCTGCGGTGCAGCCTGGGCACGATCGCCGGCGTGTAGCGGCGGCGAGAACCCCCGATCGGGGGATTGGAGTCGGGCCCAGGGTCCGGGATGAGTAGGTCATGAGCCAATTCACCACGTCCACGCCCGACGCACCGGAGCGCCAGTTCGTCCTGGGCCAGGGGCTCCGCGCCACCATCCTGGCCACCGCCGAGGAGACCGGCGGCCATCTCGATCTCATGGACTGTGTGCAGCCGCCCGGCGCGGCCACGCCCCTCCACCTGCACACGAAGTACCAGGAGCGCTACTGGGTGATCTCGGGCTCCATGACGGTGTGGGCGGGGTCGGACCGGGCGACCTTGGGCCCCGGCGACTACTACGTCATCCCGACGAACGTCCCGCACATGGTCCGGTTCGGCCCCGAGGGCACCCGGGCGCTCGTCTTCAGCTCGCCCGCCGGCTTCGCCCAGCTCGTCGCCCGGGCGGGCACGCCCGCACACCTGGCCACGCCCGAGACCGAGCTCGACACGGACCTGTTCATGGCGGTGACCACCGAGCTCGGCGACGTCGTGCTCGGTCCCCCTGCGACCACGCCGGCGGATCTGTCGGACAGCTGAGTCGACCAGCGCCACCCGGCGACGCTCAGTCGTCGACCGCCCTGGCGATCGCAAGGAGGTGGGCGCTGAGGCCGAGGAGGGTCGGCTCGGCTTCGATCAGCCGGGTCGCCTCGAGGATCGTCTCGCGGTCGGCGTCCCGCCCCCAACGAGCACCGAGGTGGGGCAGCCAGCCGGCGATCCCCTCGACACCGAGGAGCTCGACGACCGCCAGGCCGGCGGCGGTGATCTCCTCGTGGAGCTGCTCGGGGCGGTGGAAGAACGCGGTGGTGAACCAGTGGGGGTGGTTGTCGGGGTTCACATGGCGTCCGTCGGCGAGGTCGCCACGGACGATCCGGCGGAACTCCGGCTCGAACAGGAACCCCCGCACGAGCCCGTCGATCAGCGAGGCGAAGCGGCTGATGGCGGCGACCGCCACCAGCCCCGCCGGCTTCACGACCCGGCGGGCCTCCTCGAGCGCGGCCACCCGGTCGGCGCGCTCGACCAGGTGATAGAGCGGGCCGAGCACGAGCACGGCATCGAAGCTGCCATCGGGCGCCGCCAGGTGCCGAGCGTCGCCTACCTCGGCGGTCAGCCCGTGTGCGGCGAGGCTGACCCGCGCCTCATCCACGTGGCTCGGCGTGATGTCGACGAGGTGCACGCGGTAGCCGTCCTGCAGCAGCCACGCTGCGTGCACGCCGGTAGCGCCCCCCACATCGAGGATGCGCAGGGGTGGCGGCGGGAGGTGCCGACGGAGGATCTCACGGGTCCGGACGAGCTCCAGTTCGGCGAGCCCCCCGACGAGGCGGTCCTGCTCGCGGTTTGCCTCGTAGTGACGAACCACGGCGTCGAGATCGTTGCCCACCACGCCCGACCATAGGGAGCGTGACGGGCCGGTTCAGGCGTCCTTTTCCTCGTCCTTGTCGTCGGCCGCCGGCGCGTAGACGAGGATGAACGTCCTTCCGTTCGACGTCGGACCGCGGATAGGCGGGCGGGCGGGGTCGAACTCATCGCGCTAGCGCGCCACTAGCGATCCCAGGACGCGGAGGTGATCCTCCCGCGAGCCGAACGTGAGTGCCGCCGCCCGGGCGCGGTCGGACCAGAGGTGCAGGTCGTGGTCGAGCGAGAAGCCGATGCCGCCGTGCAGCTGGTGGGCCATGAGCGTGGTCTCGACGTAGGCATCACCGGCGGCCACCTTGGCGATCGCCACTCCGGCCTCTGCGCCGTCACCGTCGACGTCCGGCGCGTCCGCGTCGCCGCCGCGAGAGCAGCGCCACACGGCCTGCCACGCCGCCAGGCCGGCGGCGTCGATGCGGGTCGAGAGGTCGGCCACGTGGTGCTGCACGGCCTGGAAGCTGCCGATCGGGCGGCCGAACTGCGCCCGATCGGTCACGTACCGGACCGTCAGGTCCAGCACGGCCCGGGCGCCGCCGACCATCTCCACGCACTGCAGGGCGGTGGCGACGCGGCGGGCCTCCTCGACGGCCGGCCAGGCGTTCGAGGAGACACGGTTCAGCACACGGTCCACCGGCACCCGCACGGCCTCGAACGAGACCTCGTGCTGGGCATCGTGGGCAAACGTCGTGAGCCGGGTCCGGCGCACGCCCGGGGCGTCGGTGGGCACCACGACCAGCCGGACGGCGCCGCTGGCCGCGGGGTCGCGGGCCACGACCACGAGGGTGTCGGCGACACCGGCGTTGGGGACGAACAGCTTCGTGCCCCCGACGACGACGTCGTCGCCCTCGACCGCCGCCGTGGTGGCCAGGGCGGCGGGCGACGACCGCATCCCGGTCTCGTGGTGCGCCACCGAAACGATGCGCTCACCGGCGAAGATGGGGCGGAGGAGGCGGGCCCGCTGACCGTCGTCCCCGGCGCGGTCGATCAACAGCGCCGCCTCCACCGTCGAGTAGAGCGTCGTCGGGACCAGGGCGCGGCCCGCCTCCTCGTAGACCACGGCCAGGTCGAGCAGGCTGCCGCCGGCACCACCCGCCGACTCCGCGAACGCCAGGCCGAGCCATCCGAGTCCCGCCATGCCCCGCCACAGGTCGGGGTCGTGGCCCTCGCCGTCGGTCGCACCAGCCCGCCTGACCAGCTCGGGCGGGCGGGCGCGTTGCAGGAAGGCACGCGCCGACGATCGCAGCACCTCCTGCTCGTCGGACAGCGCCAGGTCCGTCACCGCGGCAGACCGTGGCCTCGCTGGGCGACGATGTCGCGTTGGATCTCGTTGGTCCCGCCGCCGAAGCGCAGGTAGGGCGCCGCCCGGTACATGAGCTGGGGCAGGCCGGCCAGGGGTGCGCGGGCGTCGTAGGGATCGAGCTGCCCGGCGGGCCCGAGCAGGTCCAGCGCCGCCGATGACGCCCGCGCGTGCAGCTCGGTGGTGAAGACCTTCGTCATCGACGCCTCCGCGCTGGCGGGGCGGCCGGCGTCGATCATCCAGGCGGCGCGGTGGTTCAGAAGCCGGGCCAGCTCGACGTCGACGGTGAGCTCGGCGAGGCGGCGCCGGACGCCGGGACGGTCCAGCAGCACCTCACCGTCGACGGTGGTGTCACCGCACCAGGCCACGAGGTCATCCAGCAACCGGCGCAGCCCGCCCGTGATCCCGATGGCGACCCGTTCGAAGTCGAGCGCCTGGGTCACGTAGGCCCACCCGCGGTCGCGCTCGCCGACCAGGTTCTCGCCCGGCACCCGCACGTCGTCGAACCACACCTGGTTGGTGCGCATCCCGCGCCAGGTCGTGACGCCCCGCACCTCGATCCCCGGCGCGTCGAGCGGCACGATCAGGACGGAGATCCCGTGATGCCGCGGCGCTTCGGGGTTGGTGCGGCAGGCCAGCCATTCGTGCGTGCAGTACTCGGCGCCGGTGTTCCAGACCTTGGTGCCGTTGATCACCCAGGCATCGCCGTCGAGCACGGCCGTGGTTCGCAGGGACGCCAGGTCGCTGCCGGCGTCGGGCTCTGAGTAGCCGATGGCGAACTCGACCTCGCCCCGCCGGATGGCCGGCAGCCACCGGGCCTGCTGCTCGGGCGTGCCCGAGCGGATGATCGCAGGTGCGACCGATGCCGCCGTCATGTCGATGGCCGGCGCCCCGGCGTACGCCAGCTCGTCCATCAGCAGCAGGTTGTCGACCAGCGACCGGCCGAGACCGCCGTGTTCCTCGGGCCACGTGAGGCACAGCCAGCCCTTGGCCAGGAGGCGGCGGCGGAACGCCCGGATGACGTCGCCGCTCCACTCCCCGCCCCCGCGGCGGACCTCCTCGCGCTCCGCCGGTCCGAACTCGGCGTCGAGGAAGGCGCGGACCTCCTCGACCCACGCCTGCTGCCGCTCGGTGAGGCCGAAGTCCATCGGTGCGCCGACGATCAGGCCTGCTCGACCTGCCACCCGGCGTCGGGCACGTCGGCGGTCATCCCGGCCCCTGCGGCTCCCGGACCGGCAGCTCGAGGGTGACGGTCGCAGGGCAGCACAGCTCGCCGTCCTGGTTCTTGACGGTCAGCTCCAGGTCGACCAGGTGGCGCACCCGGGCACCGGCGTCGTCGATGTACCTGCGCAGCACGCGACCCTCGCCGACCATCGTGTCGCCCGCGTAGATCGACCGCTGCATGGAGACCTTCCGCCGAGCGATGAAGCTCCGCGGACCGCCCCACTCGGTGGCCAACCGGTCGACGAAGCCGAGGAAGTGCATCGTGTTGACGTAGATGGTCGGCTGGCCCTGCGACCGGGCGTACTCCGGGTCGTGGTGGCCCGGGAAGTAGTCCCAGGTGGTGGCCGGGTTCATGATCACGCGGCGATAGGTGATCTCGTCCTCCACCCGCGGCAGGGCGGAGCCCTCCTCCACGTCCTCCCAGTAACGCTGCGCGTACGAGACGCCGGGGATCACCCGTCGTCCTCGCGTTCGCCGATGTTAGAGAACCGGTACAGCACGTTGGTGGTGCGGGCGACGAGCTCACCGTCCTGGCGGCGGTACGTCGACACCGTGGTGACGAAGTGCCCGGTGCCCAGGCTCGTGCGCTTCGCCTCCGACACGTCGACCAGCTCCTCCACGACGTTCAGGTGATCGCCGACGCGGATGGGGGCGAAGTGCTCGGCGTCGTTGGAGACGTTGACGAACGTGTCGCCGGGCAGCGGGACCCGGGCGGTGAGCAGCGGGACCGGCCGTCCGCCGCCCGGCCTCCACTCGAGCGGGATGAGCCAGGTCATCAGCATGCCCGGCGGGGCCACGACGCCGCCCCAGTGCCGCTCGGCGAAGTCGTCGTCCCAGTAGGCGGCGTTCCCGTCCTGGACCATGGCTGCGTAGTGGCGGATCATCGGCACGCTGACGGCGACGTCGCCGAAGCGCACGGGCGTCGTCGTGCCCACCATCGCCCTGGCGTCCTCGTAGGTCCCGACCGGGACGTCGTAGCCGGTGGCCTCGGTGCCCATTTCCTCTCCTGCCGTCAGCGGTCGCGCCCGCCGTGGAGCCCGTACAGCCGCGCCGCATTGGCGCCGAGGATGCGGGCGATCACGTCGTCGCCCAGCACCGCGGCGTTGGCCCGTGCGGTCTCGACCGTGCCCGGGTAGTCGCAGTCCCAGTGGGGATAGTCCGATGAGAACACCAGGCTGTCGGCGCCGAGGTGCTCGACGTACGATTCGAGCAGCCGGTCTTCGCATTCGAAGGCGAAGAAGCACTGGCCCCGCTCGATGTAGTCGCGGGGGTCGCTGGTCATCGCCGGCACCATGTCGCCCCGCTTCTCACGGTGCTCGTGCATCCGGTGCACGAAGTAGGGGACCCAGCCGACGCCGGACTCCAGGAAGGCGACGCGCAGCGCCGGGAAGCGGTCGAGGACCCCGCCCATGGCCAGCGCGGTGAAGGCCACCATCTGGTCGACCGGGAACGACAGCGTGTGCACCTCCGCGTAGTTGTCGAACCGCTCCGCGCCGGGCAGCGCCAGGTTCATCCCTGGCGCGCTGTGGACGCCGACCGCGACGCCGAGCGCGGCGGCGGCCTCGAAGAAGGCGTGGAGCGACGGGTCGTCGAGGTTCCGCGTGCCCACAACCGGAGGGATCATCACGCCCACCATGCCGAGACCCTCGGCCCTCCCCAGCTCGGCGACCGCGTTGTCGGGGTGCTGCAGCGGCACGATCGCCACGGCCTCGAGCCGGTCCGGATGGCGGGCGCAGACCCCGACCAGCCAGTCGTTGTAGGCACGGCAGAAGTCCAGCGCGAAGTCCGGGTCCTCGAAGGTCGTGGCCCCGATGCTCAGCCCGCCGTAGAGGACTTGGACATCGATGCCCTCCTTGTCGAGGTCTCGGATGCGGGCGTCGAGATGGAGGGCCCCGTCCGCAGCCTGCGGATGCATGGCCGACTCGATGGGGACACCGCGCCCCGGTCCCTCCTGGGTGGGAAACAGCTTGCCCTCGATCAGGCTGACCGTCCGGCCCCCGGACATGCCCGCCCGCTGCCAGCCCGGGTGGCGCTCGGCCAGCGCCCGCCAGGGCGCCAGCTCGTCGTCGGGCGCATCGACGCGGACCACCGGCTCGTTGATGTGGGCGTCGGCGTCGATGACCGGCATCCGTGCGTCCATGTGGCCCCCCGGCCCGCTCCTAGGCTGTCTTCCTAATCATATGACTGATAGACGCCATTCGGCCACACCCATGGAACCAGAGAGGCGAACGGGGCCGCCAGCAACGGAGTCACCGGCGCGTCGCGCCACGCCTCGTCCATCAGCGGCCCGAGGGCACGGGCCGTCTCGCTCGGGTCAGCGTCGAGGTAGCAGACGGTGACCCGGTAGTCGCCCTCGGTGGAGCGGCCGCGCCGATAGCGGGCGGCGGTGGCGAACACCCACGCCCCGGCGACCCCGGGCGTGGTGACCAGCCGGGCCAGGTGCTCGTCGTGCCGCCAGCGCAGGTAGGTGTCGAGCCGGTCGCGATCGGCCGGCTGCTCGGCGATCAGGTAGATGCCGCGGTTGGGCCTGAAGGGCACGACCTCGGCGGAGACGAGCGCACGCGGCGATGCCCGCGCCTCCAGGAGCCGTAGCGCCCCCAGGAAGCGTCGGGGGAGGTCCCGCGGGAAGCGGCCGACGTGGGCCAGGCGGCTCCCGAGGTCGAAGAAGTCGTCGAGCGTCTGCTCGACCGGGTCACCCATCAGGTACAGCACGACGTGGTGGACGTGCTCGAACGGAGCAAACGCCAAGGCCCGCGCCGCCCGGCAGTCGTCGTTGGACACCCAACGCTGGCCGTGGATCATCCCCGGGAGCTGGTACTGCTCGGGCATGTGGTCGAGCTGGTGCCACCCGAGGTAGGCGCGGTCGTCGGGGTCGTCGTCCGATTCGCCCCGGTCGGACACCGAGAAGAACCCCACCTTGACGCGGCTCATCCTTGTCCCCGGCGTGTCGCCGCCAGTGGCACCAGCGCCTCGAGCTGCTCGAGGTAGTGGGCGAGCGAGTGGTGCACCACCCGGGCGGCGACGATGGTCGTCCCCGCTGCGGCCAGGGCCCCGAGCGCGTCCTGGCATGCCGACGCGGCGTCGCTGGGGTCGAGCGCCCGCTCGGGGCTGATCACGACCTCGAACCCGTCCGGCCGCTCGACCCCGGCCACCCAGTCCGCCACCTGCGCCACCGAGACGCCGAACGGGGCCCAACCGTCGGCCAGCGCCACCGCCCGGCGGAGCGAGCGCCGGGTGCGACCACCAACCCACAGCGGGACCCGGGGCTGGACTGCGCACGGCCGGACCACGAAGCCCTCGAAGTCGTAATGGGGGCCGTGGTACGCGGGCTGCTCCTGCGACAACGACGCCCGCAGCGCGCCCAGCGCGTCGTCGGCCCGCGCCCCGCGGTCGGCGAACGGGGCGTCGAGCAGTTCGAACTCCTCACGCAGGGATCCCACGCCGACACCCAGGATGAGTCGGCCGCCCGACACCACGTCGAGGGTGCCGTAGCGCTTGGCGATCTCCAGGGGATGGTGGTAGCCGAGCACCAGCACGTAGGTGGCCAGCCGCACCCGCTCGGTCACGGCCGCCAGGTAGCCGAAGGTCGCCAGCGGGTCCCAGTACGTCGCGCCACGCACGTTGGCCACCTCGGTGGGGATGCCCACGTGCTCGCTGCAGGTGAGGTGGTGGTAGCCGAGGCGGTCGGCGGCCCGAGCGATCGCCACCAGCTCCGCCATGCCCGCGCCGTCCTCCCACCGGGTATGGGCGCCCGGCACGCGGGTAAGCACCGGCGTGACGACGGCCAGGCGCATCAGGGGGCGGGGCCGAGGTCCGCGACCATCTCGCGCGCCGCGAAGTACCAGCGCCCGCGCTCGTAGGTCAGCGCATCGTGATAGCGGCCCACCGCCTCGACCACCGGTCCGCCGCCGTTCGAGCTGCGGCGCAACGTGAGGAAGCGGCACTCCTGCCGCGCGTGGACGCCATCGACGTCGACCTGCGCGTCGGTTGTGAGCCTGATGCGGCCGGGCGGGGCGGCGCGGAAGAACCCGATCAGCTCCCGGTGCCCGGAGAACGACTCGCCGCCGGTTCCCCGCAGCACCCCTTCCTGCACGAACGTGCCGATCCACATCTCGAGGTCGCCGGCCTCCAGCGCCCGGTTGTAGCGCGCCGTGAGGTCCCCGATCGCCAAGCGGTTGGCGACCGTCATGAGGGTGGTCTGTTCCTGGTAGCTCATGCCCACGCTGTGCCCTCCACCAGTGCTGCTCACCAGATCCGTGCCTCCATGAACATGGCGGCGTGGTCGCCGGGCCGCAGCCCGGCTTCCCGGAAGAGCCGCGCCAGCCGGCTCGACCGCTCGTCGAGCTCGCGGTAGGTCACCACCTCGCCGCTGCCGGCCATGATCAGGGCGGGCTTGTCGGGGCTTTGGCGGCATGGACCCGCGGATACACGTCTGTCCCCCTGCCATGTCCTATCTGATGTATCTTTTGACTGTTAGCCACCCTAGCGCGCCGGCCGTGCCCGGAAGGAGACCGCCCTGATGCTGTTCCTCCACGAGGTGCACCGGGTCGCAGGCGCCAAGGAGAAGGAGTTCGAGGTCGCCTACCGGGCCGGGTGGATGGAGGCGCTGGCGGCGGACGGGGATGCCCGGTTGCTGTGGTTCCTGCACCATGCGCACGGGACCGGCCCGTCCTACCAGGTGGTGACGGTCACCGCCCTGGCCAACGGCGCCGCCTGGGAACGCCTGGCGGGGCGGGTCCAGCACGGCGACCTGCGCGGCTGGGCCCGGGAGGTCGACTCCTGCCGGCATGACGTGCAGGCGCGCCTGCTGATGGCCCTCGAGTTCTCGCCCCTCGACGTCGACCTGGCCGCCGTGCCCACCGACGGTCGGCGCCACGAGCCGGCCCTGTACATGGAGGACACGATGTGGCCCAGGCGGGGGAAGGCCGAGGAGTACATCGCCGCCGCGGGTTCCGTCTACACGAAGATGCTCGGTTCCGATGCCGCCCCTGAGGCCGAGCGAAGGCGAGGCCGTGGCCCGAGCGGCCCGCCGCCGAAGGCGGCAAGAGCGGAGAGCACGTCCCTCATCAGCATCGAGGCCGCCTATCAGACCATGCCGGGCGCAGGCCGCCACCCGGAGGTCACGCTGATGCAGAAGGTGCAGGACATGCCGGGGCTCGTCCGCCTGCTGACCACCGACATGCCCGACGAGATGGCACGCCCCGGCAACTGGATGCACGACGCCCTGGAGTTCCGCGACCAGTGGCGGAGCAAGCTGCTGCGCACGGCGTCGTGGTCGCCCCTGAACTAGTGCCGGGAGGACGGGGCTGACGATGCTGTTCATGCACGAGGTGCACTCCGTCGCCGGCGAGCACGAGCACGGGTTCGAGGCCGCCTACCGCGACGGTTGGATGAAGCTGTTGGCACAGGACGACGACGCCCGGCTGCTGTGGTACCTCAACCACGCCCACGGCAGTGGGGCGTCCTACCGGGTCGTGACGATCACCGCGATCCGTGACGGCGCGGCCTACGAGCACCTGGCCGACCGCCTTCGACGCGGCGACCTGTTGGACTGGTCGCGTACCGTCGGCGCCCTGCGCCACGAGGTCCAGGGCAAGATGCTGCTGCCCGTGTACTGGTCGCCGATGCAGGAGGTCGACCTGGCGGTGGTGCCGACCGACGGGTCGGAGCACGAGCTGTCGCTGTACATGGAGGACACCGGCTGGCCGTCGGCGCCCCTCGACGACTACATCCGGTTCTGGGACGACGAGTACTTCCGCAACATGCGGGCGCTGCCGCCGGAGCATCGCATCCTGGAGATCGAGGCCTGCTTCCAGGTGGCCCACGGCACGCACTACCGGCCCGAGGCGACGCTCATGCAGAAGATCCTCGACTACGGCCTGTTGCTGAACCTCATCTCCGAGCCGGAGGAGTACGACCCCGACGTGTGGCCCGGCCGGTACATGCACGGGGGCCTGCGCTACCGCGACCAGTGGGAGAGCAAGCTGCTGCGCACCAGCGAGTGGTCGCCGCGGTACTGACGGCCCCCCTCACGGCCGGGCAGATCGGTCTCTAGGTTTCTCAGCAGCAGCGCTCGACGAACTGCTCGAGCTGGTCGAGGTTGCGACACTCGAACGTGTCGTGCGTGGAGGCCGCGTACTCGCTCATCAACGAGTCACCCATGTCCCATGACGAGACCGGCTCGGGGTTGAGCCAGTAGACCCGGCGCGCACGGCGACGCAGCTCACCCAGCACCCACGACTGGGACGCGTGGTAGTTGTTGCGGGCGTCTCCCAGGACGACCAACGTCGTGCGCGGCGTGACCTCCGCCCCCCAACGGCGCCAGAAGTCGGTGAAGGCGTGGCCGTAGTCGGAGTGCCCATCGAACCGGGTGATGCCGGCGCCGGTGCCGAGCGCGCGCATCGCCTCGGCCATGCCCGCCCGGTCGCGCAACTGCTCGCTCACCTCCTCGATTGCATCGACGAAGACGAACGAGCGCACCTCGCTGAACTGGCTGCTCAACGCGTAGACGAGCTGGAGGGTGAAGCGGCTGAAGTCCGCCACCGAGCGGCTCACATCGGCGAGCGCCATGATCTCGGGCAAGGACCGCCGGCGGCCCCGGATCACGGGCTCGAGCGGCACGCCCCCGTACGCCAACGAGCGCCGGATGGTGTGGCGAAAGTCCAGCCGGCCGGGCGCAGCGCGCCTGCTCTTCGTGAGCCGGGCGGCCAGCCTCCGGGCCAGCGGCTGGATCGCGGCCCGGATCTGGTCCAGCTCGCCGGCCGACGCCCGGCGGATCTCCAGCTGGGTAGCCATCAGCCCGGCGGGCGCGTGGTCGCGATCCGTGAAGGCCATGCGGCGCCGGATCTCGGACTCGACCTCGTCGCGCAGCTGCTCCGTCCGCAGCGCCACGGTGCGGCGGGCCAGATGGGCCTCCAGCGGCGTCAGGCCGGCGGCCTCGTGGCCACCGCCGGCTTTGGTGGCCGACACGACGGCGAGCGCCCGTTCGGGCAGGGTCGCGAAGTCGATGCGGCGGAGGGTGCGGAACAGGTGGTAGTGCACCCCGCCCGGCGGAGTCCCGAGGGCTGCGTGGCGGCGGACCGCCTCGCGGGCGGCGGACCGCAGGACGGCGCCGTCGCCGTGCGCCACCACGCGCTCGACGCGGCGCCCGAACGCGTCGTCGGCGTCCCGGTCCTGGGACTCGACCGAGAAGTAGGCGTCGAACACGGTCTCGAAGGTGACCCACTCGGCCCGGCTCTTGGCCAGCGTCGAGCCCAGCGCCCACCGGACGATCGCCCGCTCATGAAGGGACACGGCGTCCACGGCCCTCATGGCATCGACGTGCTCGGTGATCCCGACCGCCACACCGGCGGCGCGCAACTGCTCGACGAAGCCGCTCAGGATGTCGATCACGGGGGCACCAAGCCCCTTGTCCGGGTCACGCGGGCCAATGGTATGAGAGCTTGACACGCCAGCGGCTCTCTCCCGAGAAGGCGCGCCGGGTCATGTAGCGCCGTCATTTGGCCCGTGTTCGGGACACAATTTTCTGAATAAGCCCTTCCCTAATAATACGAACACTAGTACGCTATGAGTTATGTTAGAGCAGGTCAGCAGCATCCTCGAACCCCTCAATGAGGCGATCGACGACCTCGACCTGCCCGTCGACAGCGCCGTCTTGGCCGAAGCGTTCGGCCTGGCGGATCGGCTCAATGCCAAACTGCTCGACGCGGTCGGTGACCACGACGTCGCCGAGGTGTGGCGCACCGACGGCGCCACCTCCATGACCGCATGGTTGCGCCACCACGCCCGCCGCTCGGCGCGCGACGCCGCCCGCTGCACCAAGACCGCCCGCCGCCTACGGGGGCTGCCGGTCACCGCCGCCGCCCACCGCGAGGGTGTGTTGTCGGGTGGCCAGATCCAGGCCGTCGTTGTCAACCTCAACGACCGCACGGTCGGCCTGTTCGCCCACCACGAGGCCGACCTGGTGCCCGAACTGGCCAAGCTCACGGTGCCAGACACCGCCAGCGCCATGCAGGACTGGGCCCGCCACGCCCAAGCC
>JBOGHG010000103.1:0-13337 GCA_050744525.1 Acidimicrobiales bacterium
TCGGCCGGGCCACCGCCGGGGTCAGCCTCACGGTCGAGCACGTGGCCACCGACGGACCGCGGGGGACCGTCCGCTGGCACGTCACCATCGACGATGGCGAGGTCCGGCTGGTGGAGGGCGCGGCCGTGGACCCCGACCTTCGGTTCACCACCGACTACGCCACGGCCGGCCGGATCGCGGCCGGCAGCCTGGGCGCCCAGCGCGCCTTCGTGGAGGGCCGCTTGCGGGTCGGTGGTGACCTGAGGCTCTTGATCAGCCACCACAAGGCGTTGTCGACGGTCGACGACGCCCTCGCCGGCGTCCGGGCTGGGACACGCGACTCGTAGAATGCCGCGGCCGTGCCCGAGATGCCCGAGCTCCAGGCCCACGCAGAGCGCCTGACCGAGGCGTTCGGCGGCGGCGTGCTCCAGCGGTTCACGCCGCTGGCCTTCACGGTGCTCAAGACGGCGACGCCGGGCCCGGAGTCGGCACAGGGCCACGCCCTCGATTCGGTCGGCCGGCGGGGCAAGCACCTGCTGCTCCGGTTCGAGCCGTTCACGTTCGTGGTCCACCTGATGCAGGGCGGGCGCCTGCGGGTCGACGAGAAGCAGGCGGCCCGGCCCCGGAACGGTCAGGGGCGCTGGCGGTTCGCCGACGGGCGGGCGTTGCTCCTCACCGAGGCCGGCACCGAGCGCAAGGCCGGCGTGTGGGTGGTGGCCGGGGATCCGCCGAGCCAACCGCCCCTCGACACCCTGGGGCCCGAGGCCGACCTCCTCGACCAGGCCACCCTGGCCCGCCTGCTGACCGAGAACTCGATGCGCCTCCACGGCTGGCTGCGCGACCAGGGGATCCTGGCGGGGATCGGCCGGCGCCTGGCCAACGAGATCTGCCATCGGGCCAAGCTGTCGCCGTTCGCCAGCACCGCCAAGCTCGAGCCCGACGAGGTCGAGCGCCTGCACGCCGCCATGGGGGAGTGCATCGACGAGTCGCTGGACTTCGAGCGCGGCCGCGACGACATGTCCTCGTCGGCGGACCGTCCGGGCGGGGTCCACCATCGCACCGGCGAGCCGTGCCCCGTCTGCGGAGACACGGTGCGCGCCGTGGAGTACCGCAGCTACACGGTCAACTACTGCCCCACCTGCCAGACCGGGGGCAAGGCGCTTGCCGACAACACCACCAGCCGCTTCCTGAAGTAGGCCCTGGCGGTGGTCACGGTCAGATCAGGCCGAGCTCGACCACCGTGTCGCGCTCGCCGGCCAGCTCGGCCACCGACGCGTCGATGCGACTGCGGCTGAAATCGTCGAGATCGAGGCCCGGGACGATCTGGTAGCCGCCCCCCGAAGTCGTGCACGGGAAGCCGGAGACCAGCCCCTCGGGCACGCCGTAGCTGCCATCGGACGGCACCGCCATCGACACCCAGTCCCCCGGGGGCGAACCGAGCCCCCAGTCGCGCACGTGCTCGATGGCGGCGTTGGCGGCCGAGGCGGCGGACGACAGGCCGCGGGCCTTGATGACCGCCGCGCCCCGCTGCTGCACCGTGGGGATGAACTCGTGCTCCAGCCAGCCGCGGTCGCCGCCGATGGCCTCGAAGGCGGGCTTGCCCGCGACCTCGGCGTGGAACACGTCGGGGTACTGGGTCGCCGAGTGGTTGCCCCAGATGGTCATCCGGGCGACGTCGGCGATGTCCGCGCCGGCTTTGCGGGCAAGCTGGGCCTTGGCCCGGTTGTGGTCGAGCCGGGTCATGGCGCAGAAGCGCTCGCGGGGGACGTCGGGCGCGTTGCTCATGGCGATCAGCGCGTTGGTGTTGGCGGGGTTGCCGACGACGAGCACCCGCACGTCGTCGGCGGCGTTGGCGGAGATGGCCTTGCCCTGGGCCGTGAAGATGGCGCCGTTGGCCGACAGCAGATCGGCGCGCTCCATGCCCTCCTTGCGGGGCATGGCGCCGACCAGGAGGGCGTGGTTGGCGCCCTCGAAGGCCCGACCGGCGTCGTCGGTGCCCACGACGTCGGCGAGCAGCGGGAAGGCGCAGTCGTGGAGCTCCATGCACACGCCCTCGAGGGCGCTGAAGGCCTCGGGGATCTCGAGCAACTGGAGGATCACCGGTTGGTCCTCGCCCAGCATCTGGCCGCTGGCGATGCGGAACAGCAGGGCGTAGCCGATCTGGCCGGCAGCCCCCGTGACGGCGACGCGTACGGGATCCTTCAGGGACGTGGGCATGCGCTGACCCTAGGGCGTAGCCTTGACGCCGTGCGAGGTGCGCGGCGCCGCGTGCGCCGGGGGATCATGGTCCTGGGCTGGCTCGTCGTGGTGCCAGCAGGATGCCTGCTCGTGGCCCGCTGGGTCGTGGCCCCGCTCGCGTCGGTGGCCTTCGACGGGCCCCTCCTGTCGCTGCCCGGGCCCCATTCCGTGGAGGTGGCCACCACGCCGGACGGAGTGGCCGTCATCGACGCACCCTGCCGCGAACGGATCCCCTACCGGTGGATCACGGTGCGCGCCGTCGGCGGAACGGTCGTCTGGCAGGCGGAGGGGGCAGGGGCGTCGGTTCCGCGCCTGACTGTTGGAACGACGCCCGCCGGGTTCCGAGACGTGGTGCCGCTGGCGGCGCCGCTCGATCCGCATGCGACCTACGTCATCGAGCTCACCGTCCTGCGCCCGGGCACGGCAGGGGCAGAGCTTCTCGGGGCCGGCACCGCCACGTTCCGGCCGGGGGAGCTGCCCCCCGAGCCCGCCGCCGGCGAGCTCGAGCGGGTTGCCTGCGCCCCGCCCGAGGCCTGATGTGACGCGGCGAGGGAGCGCCCGTGGGCGCTCCCTGCCGGTGGTGGGCGTCCCGCCGCAGCCGGCGCCGTGGCGCTACAGCTGCATCGCCTTGGTCTCGAGGAACTCCTCGAAGCCGTGCGGTCCGTACTCACGACCGTACCCGCTGTTCTTGAAGCCGCCGAACGGTGCGCTGGGGTTGAAGGCGCCGCCGTTCACCTCGATCTGGCCGGTGCGGATCCGGCGGGCAAAGGCCTGGGCCCGCTCGGCGTCGGCGGCCCACACACCACCCGACAACCCGTACGGCGAGTCGTTGGCGATCTGGGCGGCCTGCTCATCGTCCTCGTAGCCGATGATCGACAGGACCGGACCGAAGATCTCCTCCTGGGCGATGGTCATGTCGTTGCGCACCTCGGAGAACACCGTGGGCCGCACGTAGTAACCCTGCTCGAAGCCCTCGGGTCGCTCCGGACCGCCGGTCACCAGCTTGGCGCCCTCGTCGATGCCCTTCTGGATGTAGCCCGTCACCCGCTCGACCTGCGTCTCGCTCGACAGCGGGCCCAGCCGGGCGCCGTCGGCGAACGGATCCGCCGGCTGGTAGTTGGCCCCCACCTCGTCGGCGGCGATGCGCTCGGCGTCGGCGACCCGGGATGCCGGGACCAGCATGCGGGTGAGCGCCGTGCAGGTCTGGCCCTGGTTGAGGTAGCACTTGCCGACGCCGTCGCGCACGGCCTTGTCGAACGCCTCGTCGTCGAGGTCGTCGAGCAGCACGTTGGCCGACTTGCCCCCCAGCTCGAGCGCCACCCGCTTGAGGGACTGCGCGGCCAGCTCGGCCACCCGCTTGCCGGCCCGCGTCGACCCGGTGAACGACACCATGTCGATCTGCGGATGACTGGCGATGGCCTCACCGACCACCGGGCCGGTGCCGGTCACCAGGTTGAAGACCCCGGCGGGCAGCCCGGCGTCGTGGATCACCTCGGCCAGGATGAAGGCGTCGAGCGGTGCCACCTCGCTCGGCTTGAGCACCACCGTGCAGCCGGCGGCGATCGCGTAGGCGACCTTGGCGGCGATCTGGTGGAGCGGGTAGTTCCACGGGGTGATGGCCCCCACCACGCCCACCGGCTCGCGCACCACGATGCTGTTGCCGAGCTGGCTCTCGTACTCGTAGCTCTCGGCCAGCTGCGCCGCCGTGTTGAAGGAGATGATGGGCAGGCCGGCCTGGATCATGAGGCTCAGCCACTTGGGCATGCCCGCCTCGCGGGTCACCACGGTGGCGATCTCGTCCGTGCGGGCGCCCAGGCCCTCGGCGATGCGGGTGCAGTACTTGGCCCGCTCCTCGGGCGAGGTCTGCGACCAGGATTCGAACGCGGTGCGCGCGGCCGTGGCGGCGGCGTCGACGTCGTCGGCGGTGCCCGCGGGCACCCGGGCGATGACGTCGCCGTTGGTCGAGTCGTGGACGTCGATCGTGTCCGAGCCGGTGGACGGCACCCAGGCGCCGTCGATGTAGAGCTTGTCGTGGATCTGCACGGCGGGAACCCCTTCGGTGGAGCGTCGGGAACCCGACGCTAGCGCCGTTCCTGACCCAGCGGTCAAGGGGTGTTCGCGCTCGGGGTCACCAGCAGCCGGCGGCCCGTGACTCGCCGTCGCTGCGGAGTTGGTCGACCCGGGTGAAGCCCGGCGGCACCACGGGCTCGAGCAGCGCCAGGTTCTCCGGGGTCCGCGGCAGGTACTGGTAGGTCTGCGTGTACTCGGCGTCGCTGCCGACGTAGTTGTGGACCTTGACCGGTGCGTAGGTGTTCGGGTCCGCCCAGGTCACGCCCTCGTAGTCCGGCGCGCGGTAGCGCAGCAGCTCACGGCCGTCGACGACCTCGGTCCCGTCGGGGACGAGGACGCCGCGGTCGACGTCGTCACGCACATCCTCGTGCCAGTCGGGCGTCCCGTTGTTCGGCCGGGCAGGCGGTGTCCAGTCGGTCTCGATGTACTCGGCGAAGCAGTAGTCGACCGCCCGGATGCGGAACGAGAGCCCGGCGGGCGTCTCCTCGACGTCCAGCCAGCCGCTGTCGTGCACCGGGCTCCCGTCGGCATCGAGCTGGAGGTCGCGGCTGCGGCCCGTCGCCTCGTCGACCCACCGGTGGTCGACGTGGCCGCCGGCGTTGCGCTGCTCGACGAAGACGACCGCGTCCGGCCGGGTCCGGGGATGTTCGACGGTGGTCGGGGGCGTCGGCGGGATGCCCGTGACGGCGTCCGACGTGATCCACGGGCCCGGCGGGGCGTCGACGCCAGGCTGGGCGGGGTCGGTGGTGGCCGGAGCCGTCGACGGCGCCGGCTGTGCCGGCGGTGCGATCGACGTCGACGGCCCGTCGCCGCCGCTCGCCAGGAGTGCCGCACCCCCGACAGCCACGCCGGCGGCGACGGCGGCCGCCACAGCGGTCAGCAGCCGACGGCGGCGGTCGGGCCCGTCGGTGATAGCTGCGGCGCGCTCATCGGGGTCGGGGTGCAGCCGAGCCAGCTCGACCCACAGGCGATCCTCGAAATGCGGCAGGACCAGCTCGTCATCCAGTTGCGTGCTCATCGATGCTTCTCCGTGTCGGTGGCCAGCCGGGTCCTGATCCGGTGGCGGGCCCGCGACAGGCGAACCCGGGCCGCGCCGGGCGAGATGCCGAGGACGACCGCGGCCTCGCCGGGCGAGGCGCCCCGGGCGACGAGCCGGAGCACGTCGCCCTCGCCGGGTGGCATCGCGTCGAGCGCCCGACGGGCGGCCGATGCGGCCCGGGCGGCGTCGATGGCGGCGTCGATGCGGGTGGTGTCGTCGGCGTCGAGGAGCTCCGCGCCCGACACGCGGGCGGCGAGCGCCCGTTGGCGGGTCGTCCGCCGGTGGAGGTCGCGCACGACGTTGGCGGCGATGCCCAGCACGAACGCCTCGGGACCGCCCCGGGCGGGGTCGAAACGGCCGGCGGCCGCCAGCAGCCGGACGAACGTCTGCGCCACCACGTCGGCCACGTCATCGGCGGAGGAACAGCGACTCGCCGCATACGCCGCCACCCGACGAACGTGGCGCCGGTAGAGCGCCTCGAAGGCGGCGGCGTCGTGTTCGGCCCGGGCGAACAGCTCGGCGTCGTCCCCCATCGACTCCCCTCTCATGCCACCTGTACGTCGGCCGCCGCCGAAGCGTTACACGCGGCCGGGGTCGGCCCGCCCGAGCACCCAGAACGCGATGCCCGCGGCCACGCCCACGTTCAGCGAATCGACCCCTCCCCGCATGGGAATGCCGGCCCGAACATCGGCGGCGGCCAGGGTGTCGGCCGACAGTCCCGGTCCCTCGGCGCCGAACAGCAGCGCCACCCGGTCGGAGTCCCGGTCGGCGTCCGGGTCGCCGGCTCCGTCGAGCGCCACCCGGTCGAGGGGGACGGCGCCGTCGTCGGGGGTGAGGGCCACCAGCCTGAAGTTGTGCGCCCGGAGCACGTCCAGCCCGCCGGGCAGGCGCGGGATCCAGGCCCAGGGGAACCCGTACCCCTCGCCCATCGCCACCCGCGACGTCCGGCGGTAGAGCGGATCGCTGCAGGTGGGATCGAGCAGCACCGCGTCCATGCCCAGGCCGGCGGCCGACCTCATGATCACACCGAGGTTGGTGGGGTTGCTCACCCGCTCCAGCACCACCACCCGCCGGGCGGCGGCCACCACCTCGGTGGCCGGCCGGGGTGGGCGGCGGTCGAAGCAGGCGAGCAAGCCGCGGTGGACGCCGAGGCCGGTGATGCGCTGCAGCACGGCGGGCGCGGCGGCGTAGACGGGCACGTCGGCATCCACGCCCGGCGGCAGTGGATCGGTGCGGGCGGCATCGACCAGCACCGCCCGCAGCTCGTAGCCGGCACGGGCGGCCCGCTCCGCCACGATGTCGCCCTCGGCGATGAACACGCCGGGTTCGCCCGAGGGAACCCGGCGGGCCAGCTCGCGGTCGCGCAGGCCCACGAAGTGCGCGATCCGGGGGTCACGGGGGTCGTGGATCGGCACCCAGGGCACGGGCGCATGGTTCCGCCGGCGTCCGTGGCGCGCAAGATCGGGCGCCCGTCCGCCCTACGGTCAGGATGCCTCTTCGACCACGGTCGAGCCGGCCGACACGCCCGACACGCAGCCAGTCGATCCCGTGCCCGGCCAACCCATGACCTCGAGGGTGGCCGGGCCGTACGCGCCATCCGCGCCGATGCCGTGCTGCTGCTGGACGTTCATGACCGCCCGGCTGGTGTCCGGCCCGTAGTCGCCGTCGACGCCGACGCTCTGCCCGTTGCACCGGGCCAGCGCGGTCTGCAGCACGACGACGGCCTGATCGTCACCCCCTCCCTCGCGCATGACGCAGCTGGCGGAGTCCTCTCCGACCAGCGAGGTGTTGCCCGGCACTTGCGCGTTCCCCGACGCGGTCTCCACGGCGACCACGCCGTCGCACGTCGACGCGCCGTCGTCGAAGTCGAACTCGCCGTCGTCCCCGTCGCCACCGTTGCCGATGTCGCAGCCGGAATCGGTGGAGCCGAGAGCGGCGAGGACGAACAACACCAGGACGGCGATTCCTCCCGCTTTCGAAGCCACGGCCGCTCCCCCGGATGGTGGGTACGCCCAGAGCACGGTCGTTCCAGACGGGCGACGCCGAAACCGTAACGTGAGTGATCGCCGGAGGCGGGGATCCCCTAGGCTGTACAAGTTCGATACAAGTTCCCCGATCGGAGAAGATCGCCCATGGCCAAGATCAGGGTCGCCAACCCCGTCGTCGAGATCGACGGGGACGAGATGACGCGGGTCATCTGGCAGTTCATCAAGGACAAGCTGATCCTCCCCTACCTCGACGTCGAACTGCTCTACTACGACCTCTCGATCCAGCGGCGCGACGACACCGACGACCAGATCACCGTCGACGCCGCCAACGCCATCAAGCAGCACGGCGTGGGGGTGAAGTGCGCCACCATCACGCCGGACGAGGCCCGGGTCGAGGAGTTCGGGCTGAAGAAGATGTGGCCCTCCCCCAACGGCACGATCCGCAACATCCTCGGCGGCGTCGTGTTCCGCGAGCCGATCATCTGCTCCAACGTGCCGCGGCTGGTGCCGGGCTGGACCAAGCCGATCGTCATCGGCCGTCATGCCCACGCCGACCAGTACAAGGCTACCGACTTCGTCGTGCCCGGGCCCGGGACCCTCACGATGGCCTACACCCCGTCCGATGGGGGCGAGCCGATGGAGTTCGAGGTCGCCGAGTACCCGGGCGGCGGCATCGCCATGGGCATGTACAACTTCGACGACTCGATCCGGGACTTCGCCCGGGCGTCGTTGCGCTACGGACTCGAGCGCAAGTACCCCGTCTACCTGTCCACGAAGAACACGATCCTCAAGGCCTACGACGGCCGCTTCAAGGACCTGTTCCAGGAGGTGTTCGATGCGGAGTTCAAGTCCGAGTTCGAGGCCGCCGGCCTGACGTACGAGCACCGCCTCATCGACGACATGGTCGCCCAGGTCATGAAGTGGGAGGGCGGCTACCTGTGGGCGTGCAAGAACTACGACGGCGACGTGCAGTCCGACGTGGTGGCGCAGGGCTTCGGATCGCTGGGGCTCATGACCTCGGTGCTGCTGACACCCGACGGCAAGACGTGCGAGGCCGAGGCCGCCCACGGCACCGTCACCCGGCACTACCGGCAGTGGCAGAAGGGCGAGAAGACGTCGACCAATCCCATCGCCTCGATCTTCGCCTGGACGCGGGGCCTCAACTTCCGGGCCAAGCTCGACGCGACGCCCGAGGTCGCACGGTTCGCCACCGCCCTCGAGGACGTGTGCGTGAAGACCGTCGAGGGCGGTCAGATGACCAAGGACCTGGCCCTGTTCGTGGGCGGGGACACGCCCTGGCTCACCACCGACGAGTTCCTCGACGCACTCGACACCAACCTCAACAAGGCGATGAGCCTCGCCTAGTCACCCAGACGGGCTCACCCGTTCCGGGCGCCGAACTGGCTGCCCGACAACCATCTCCGCACCCGGAACCCGGCGCCACGCCAGAGCCCCGGACGACTCACACGAGCGGCCAGTAGCCGGCGACCAGGTGGGGCGGCGTGTCGAGGTACACCTTGGCTTCTGGCGGTTGGGCGAAGCGGCCGTGGCTCCAGCGGACCTCGATGTGACCGGCGACGGTGCGCGGGCGGCCGGCCCGGCGGTCGTCGACCGTCGCGGTCCAGCGCACGAGGGGCTGGCGGGATGCGACGGGCTCGACGTCGAAGCGGCGCAGGCGAAAGGCCTGGCGCCAGTCCCACGGACTGCCCACCCGTACCCGCACCATGCGGTCGGCGTCGGTGCCGAGCACGAAGTACGTGGCCGCCGCCACCCGGAGGAAGCGCCACAGGGTGGCCTCCCGCAGCCTCTCGTTACGCAGCCCGGCGCGCCACCGCTTGGCCGACCCGTCGGCGACCACGGCCGACAGCGCGGCGTAGGCCTCGGCCGCCGCGGGCGACGTCCACGCACCCCGGCCCAGCGCCCGGGCCAGGTCGCGGCGCTCGGCGGGTGACAGATCGAGCACCCGGTCGGGCAATGCGCCCACCATCCCGGTCTCGAACCGCACGATCTCGTACAGCGCCTGCGTCTCCTGCGGCGCCATCTCCGCGAACCAGTCGGCCCGGGCGTCGGCGTCGGCTCCGTTGGACCCGCCGAAGACGAGCCGCGGCGCGGCGTTCAGCGTGATGCGCGAGTTGTACTTGCAGCTCACCAGGTAGACGTGGTCGATGCGCAGGTCTGCGGGCACGGGGTCGACGCCGGGCGGGCGGTGCGGCCCCTTCCACTCGACAACCTCGGGCGGGCGGCCGCGCAAGCCGTCGCGGGCAGCGAGGAAGGCGCGTCCGTTGGCCCACGCAGCCGCGAACTCTGCACGGTGACGGCCCTCGGCATGCAGGGCCCGCAGACGATCCCACCGCTCGGTCCCCACGCCGCCGAAGGCGACCGGTGGAGCGGCCAGCGCCGCCGCCAGGTCAGCGGCCCCGAACACGGCCAGGCCGGTGACGATCTCGGTGATCTCGGTCCGAGGGGCGGGCACGGGCGACCGATCCCGGCGTCAGTCGGGCACCAACAGCTCGCCGATCGGTTGGGGCGGCCTTGGCGCCCGCGCGTACTGCCCGAGCCGCTCGACCGTCGCGTCGACCGATTCGACCGGCAGCACGTCGACGAACGCCGGGCCCCGGGCCGCGGCGAGAGCCGCCGCTCCCGCCGATCGGCGACCGGGCATGTCGGTGGCCATCAGCAGGAGGGGCCGCGCCCCGAACCCGGAGAGGCGGACCGCTCGTCCCAGGGCCCGCTCGAGCACCTCGCCGTGGCGCAAGCCCGGCCGGCCGACCGTGAACCCGCCGACCACCTCGACCAGCCAATCGTGACCGGCATGGTCGGTGGCCAGCAACGTGACGTCCACCCCGCCCACCTTCTTGCGCGCCCCCTCGTCGACGGCGAAGCCGGCGTCGCGCAGGAGCGAGGCGGCGACCGCCACGGCCTTGTCTCCGGCCGGCTCGGACGGCCCGCCGCCGGCGAGCACCCGCAGCAGCTCGTCGGCGGCCCGCCGCCGGGCCACCTCGACGTACCGCTCGTCGGTGTCGTAGCCGAGGTAGTGCCGCCCGGTGCGTACCGCGGCCACCGCCGCCGAGCCCACGCCCATGAACGGATCGAGGACGACGTCGCCCCTCCAGGTGTACAGCTCGATGAGGCGCTGGGGGAGCTCGACCGGGAACGGCGCCGGGTGGCCGACTCTGGAAGCCCGCTCGGGTGCCAGCTCCCAGACGTCGAGCGTGGCCTCCATGAACTCGTCGGCCGAGGGTGTGCCCAGGTGCGGCAGCCCGGCGGCGGCGCGCTGCGACGGGTCGATCGCCCGGTCGAACCGGCCCTTCGACGCCACCACCACCCGCTCGGTGAGGTCGCGCAACACCGGGTTGGTGGGACTGCGGAACGACCCCCACGCGCAGTTTCCGCCCGCTCCCCGGGCCTTGCGCCAGATGACCTCGCCCCGCAGCAGCAGCCCCAGCCGGTCCTGCAGGATCCCGACGACGTCGGCCGAGAGCGAGCGGTAGGGCTTGCGCCCGAGGTTGGCCACGTTGACGGCGATGCGCCCGCCGGGCTCGAGCTTGTGGACGCACTCGGCGAACACGCCCTCCAGCAGGGCGAGGTACTCGGCATACGAGGCGGGGATGCCCTCCTTCCCCAGCTCCTCCTCGTACTGCTTGCCCGCGAAGTAGGGCGGCGACGTCACGACCAGCGCCACCGACGCCGGCTGCACCCGGTCCATCGAGCGGCTGTCGCCCACGTAGATCTCGTCGACGACGCCGGGCGGGTTGACGACGTCGTCGTCGGACAGCGCCGGCGCCGCGAACCGGGCGTAGAACCCGCCCGAGTCGTGGTTCTCGCGTCGACCCACGCCGAACGACGAGGTCGCCGTCGGAGACCTCTTGCGCCCGGTGCGCTCTGCCGCTCCCACCCCTCGTGCTGTCATGCCGACACATTAGGAAGCCGGTGTGACATTCAAGGGGAGCCTGCGGCGGCGCCTACGGCGCGGCCCCTGGGCGTCCCGGCGCCAACCCCAGGTTGTCGACGATGCGGAGCACGGCCTCCGACCGGTTCAGCGCGTAGAGGTGCAGGCCAGGAGCGCCGGCGTCGAGCAGGCGGCGGCATAGGACGGTGGCGACGTCGACCGCGATCTCCCGGCGCACCTCCACCTCGTCGCCCGCCTCCTCGAGCCGGGTGATCAGCGACGCCGGGACGATCGACCCGTTCATGGCGGCCATGCGCACCAGCCCGCTCAGCGGAGCGACCCCCGGCGGCATCACGCCCGGCAGGACCGGGGTGGTACAACCCAGGTCGGCCAGCTCGTCGACCATGCGCAGGTAGTCGTCGAGCTCGAAGAAGAACTGGGTGATCCCGAAGTCCGCGGCGGCCAGCTTGATCGCCAGGTTGCGACGATCCTGCGCGCGATCGCCCTCGGAGCGAGGGTGCAGCTCCGGGTGGGCGGCCACGCCGACCGAGAACTCGCCGGGATGGTCCCGGACCAGCTCCACCAGCTCGAGCGCGTAGGCGAAGTCGCCGCCCGGATCGCTGCCGTCGGCGGGCGGGTCGCCGGCCAGCGCCAGGATGTTGCGGACGCCGCCGGCCTGGTACTCGTCGAGCAGCCCCACGACCTGGTCGCGGGAGTGGCCGAAGCAGGTGAGATGCGCCATGGCCGGGAACACCTGCTCCCGGTTGACCTGCATGACGATGTCGCGGGTGCGGTCGCGGGTCGAGCCACCCGCTCCGTAGGTCACGGACACGAACGAGGGCCGCAACGGCGCCAGCTCGTGGATGGTCTTCTCGAGTTGGCGCTCCGCCTCGTCGTTCTTGGGCGGGAAGAACTCGAAGCTGAGCGTGCGGCCCGTCGCCAGCAGATCGACGATCCTGGCGGATTGGCGGTGCTCGGGCGCGGAAGCCATGGGTCAACTCCCCCGGTGCGTCGGATGTGCATTGATGCGCTTCACCGGGCCGGGTGCAACAGCACCACCCATGTCGGTCCGGGTCCGGGAGAGCCTACCCGGTCCGCGTACCGACGGTCCGCTCGGCCGCCTCGACGGTGTTGCGCAACAGCATGGCGACGGTGGTGGGGCCGACGCCGCCCAGCCGGGGCGTGATCCACGACGCCACCTCGGCGACGGACTCGTCGACGTCGGGGAGCAGCCGGCGCCCCTCCCAGCTGATCCCGCCGCTCACGACCACCGCCCCCGGTCGGACCATGTCGGGCACCACGAACGACGGCACGCCCACGGCCGCCACCACGACATCGGCCCGCCGGGTGTAGTCGACGAGGTCCGGCACGCCGCTGTGCACGACGGTCACGGCCGCGTTGGCCCCCGGCTGCTTGAGCGTGAGCAGCAGCGCCAGCGGGCGACCCAGGGTCGGGCCGCGCCCGCACACCACCACGTGCTTGCCGGCGATGTCGATGCCGTAGTGCACGAACATCTCGCGGATGCCCGCCGGCGTGGCCGGCACCGGCCCGTCCTCCTGGAGCACCAGCTTTCCGAGGTTGACGGGATGGAGGCCGTCGCCGTCCTTGGCGGGGTCCATGGCCCCCACGGCGGCGGTGAAGTCGAACTGCGGGGGCACCGGGTGCTGGATCAGGTAGGCGTCGATGGCGGGGTCGGCGTTGAACCGCTCGACCGCCGCCAGCAGGTCGGCCTGGGTGCCGTCGCCGGGGACCTCGATGTGGTGGCTCGCGACTCCCACCTGCTCGGACGTCTCGTGCTTCTTGCGCACGTAGCCGGCGGACGCGGCGTCGTCGCCCACCAGGATGGTGCCCAGCCCCACCCTCTGGCCCCGATCGGCCAGCGCCTCGACGCGCTTGGTGACGTCGGCGAGCACGGACTCGGCCACGGGGCCCCCGGCGAGCAGTTGCGCGGTCATCGGGCCCCATTGTGCCGCCGGTGGCGGGGTTATCCCGAGGCAATGGCGTACGGTGGCCCGGATTGCTTCGGGTGCTCCCCGCGGCTCGTCGCTAGCGTCGTGCGCATGACCATCGACGGCGACGACGATCTCGAGGGACTGCGACGGGTCGGACGGGCGGTGGCCGAGGCACGCGATGC
>JBOGHG010000104.1:0-13328 GCA_050744525.1 Acidimicrobiales bacterium
GGTACGGCGCCCCTCAGCCGCTCATCGACGCGTTCCGCGCCTTCACGATCCCCGAGCGCCTGCAGGAGGAGCACGGCTACCCGCCGTTGACCCCGGCGGCCAAGGAGAAGATCCTCGGCCTCAACGCAGCCCCCGTCTACGGGGTCGACCTGGGGGCGGCCCGGGCGTCGCGCGATGCCGGACGCGAGTGGCTGGAGGCGGCGCGCCGCGAGCTGAGCGCGCGGCTCGCCCTGAAGTCGCCGTGACACCCCGCCTGAACCACCCCAACCAGCGCGAGGCCGCATCGCTTCCCGTCGAGCTGCGGCGGACGACGGTCCCCGCGACGGTCCGGGCCTGGGTGGAGCGCCACACGGGGGCGCCGATCGTGCGGATCCGGCGCCTGGCGGGGGCGTCGTCGACGGCGGTTCACGGGCTGTACCTCGGCGACGGCTCCCGCCTGGTGTTGCGGCGCTACGTCTGGCCGGGATTCCTCGAGGCCGAGCCGATCGCTCCCCAGCGTGAGGTGGACGCGCTGCGGTTCGCGTCGGCGCACGGGCTGCCGGTGCCCGAGGTGGTGGCGGCCGACGTGGCCGGTACCGACATCGGGGACGGCGTGCCGGCGCTGCTCATGACGTTCCGCCCCGGGCGGGCGGTGGCGGCTCCCGACGCCCACCGGCTCGCCGAGCTGGCCGGCGCCATCCACGACGTCCACCCGGCCGGGCTGGGGCACGACTACTTCCCCTGGTACATCGACGCGACCGTGGCCCCGCCGCCCGCGTCACGCTGGCCCGCGCTGTGGGAGGCGGCCATCGAGCTGTGGCACGACGCCATGCCGGACTACACGCCGGCATTCATCCACCGGGACTTCCACCCCGGCAACGTCCTGTGGTGACGGGGGCGTGTATCGGGCGTCGTCGACTGGGCCAACGCCTGCGCCGGTCCGCGGGGCTGCGACGTGGCCACCTGCCGCGCCAACCTCGTCGACCGGGCGGGCGACCGGGCGGCCGACGACTTCCGGGCCGCGTACGAGTCGCTCACGGGCGAGGCGTTCCACCCCTACTGGGACATGGCATGCATCCTCGAGAACGGGCCGTCGTTCTGGACGCAGCGGGAGGTCGCCGCCAGTGAGCCGTACCTGGCGCGCGCCGTCGCGGCGCAGGCGGCGCTGCCGTCACGGCGCTAGAGGAGCGTTCCCGGATCGACGTTGGCGCCGCACAGCACCACGGCGATCCGCTCGTCGGGATCGGCCGGCAGCGCGCCCGTCGTCAGCGCTGCGAGGGCGGCGGCCCCCGCCGGCTCGGTCGCCAGGCGCAGCGCCCGCCACAGTCGTCGCTGCGCGTCGACCACGTCGGCGTCCTCGACGACCACGACGCCCTCGGCCCAGGCCCGGGCGGCGGCGTAGCCCAGCTCGCCGACCCGGCGGGCACCGAGCGCATCGGCGGCGAGCCCCGACACCTCGGTGTCCACGGGCCCACCGGCACGCCAGGCGGCGTCGAGGCCCCGGCACCCCCGCGTCTCGACGCCCGTGATGCGGACGCGGCCCCGGCACCAACACGCCACGCCCCCGATCAGCCCGGCGCCACCAACGGCGACGATCACCCGATCGAGCCCTCGCCGCCCGCTACCGCGGGGCGCCGCCACCGTGGCCTGGCGTTCCAGCTCGGCGGCCAGCGTGCCGGCCCCCTCGAGCATCTCGGGCTGGTCGAAGGCGTGAAGGAACCGGGCTCCGGTGGCGGCGGCGTGCTCGTGGCTCGCAGCCAGCGCCTCGTCGTAGTAGCCGGCCACGACCTCGACCGTGGCGCCCAGCGACCGGAGCCGGTCGAGCTTGGCCGGCGCCGTGGTGTCGGTCACGAAAACGGTCGCCGGCACGCCCAGCCGGTGGGCGGCGTACGCCACCGCCACGCCGTAGTTGCCGCCCGACGCCGCCACCACGCCAGCCGCCGGCACCTCGCCCAGGAGCTGGTTGTGCGCCCCCCGTCCCTTGAACGAGCCGGCGTGCTGCAGCATCTCCAGCTTGAGGGCCAGCGGCCGGCGTCCGTCGGGCAGGCCGAGATCGACGGCGTCGACCTCGATCAGCGGTGTCACCCGGATCCAGGGCGCCAGTCGCTGCGCCGCAGCCTCGATGTCGGACCGGGACGGGAGCGCCGCCATGTCGTCGGGCAGTGGATGGGTGGCCGCTGGGTCCGGGGGCATCGGAGACGAGTGTGCCTGTGTGACGTGGGCCAATGGGTGTGATTGTTCGGCCACTCAGAGCGAGCGAATCACGGCGTTTCGATTCGGGCACGCATGAGAGCGGAACCACTCGACACCGCGGTCGGGACGGCGGCCGAAAGGGAGAGCAAGAAGATGCTCGGATTCATCATCTGGATGCTCATCATCGGTGCGATCGCCGGCTACCTGGCCCGCTTGCTCGTGCCCGGGCGGGACCCGCTCGGCGTCGTCGGCACCATCGTGCTCGGCATCATCGGCTCGTTCATCGGCGGCTTCCTCGGCTACCTCCTGTTCGACAAGGACCTCGACGAGGGGGCGCTGCAGGCGTCGGGCGTGATCGGGTCGATCATCGGTGCCGTGATCACCCTGCTCATCTACAACGCCACCAGCAGCCGCCGGCTGAGGCGGCGCCCGCTTCGTCGGCGCATGTTCTGAGCGGCCCAACGTCGCCCCGCCGGGACGCCGGACACCGGGGGCGATGCCGCGTTCGGGCCCCGATCGGTCGGTTGGGGCATGATGCGGGACGTTCGTGTGCCAAGCGCAACCCCAGGAGGGCCGATGGCGATCTCGGTCGGTGACCGCATCCCCGACGTCAAGCTGATGACCATGACGAGCGACGGCGTCGAGCCGGTGCAGAGTGGCGAGGTCCTCGGCAAGGGCAAGGTCGTGTTGTTCGCCGTGCCCGGCGCCTTCACCCCCACCTGTTCCGACCATCACCTGCCCGGCTTCGTGCTGCGGGCCGAGGACATCAAGGCCAAGGGTGTCGACGCCATCGCCTGCATCGCCGTCAACGACGTGTTCGTCATGGGCGCCTGGGGCGATGCCCAGGGCACCGGCGACAAGGTCACGATGCTGGCCGACGGCAACGCCGACTTCGCCGCCGAGGTCGGGCTGACCATGGACGGCTCCGGTTTCGGGCTCGGCACCCGCTCGCAGCGCTACGCCGCCATCATCGACGACGGCGTTGTGACCGAGCTGCTGGTCGAGCCCAACCCGGGCCTCGATGTCAGCTCCGCCGAATCGGTGTTGGCCAAGCTCTGATCGCTCGGTGCCCCTCGGCTACCGGCGGCGCGCCGGTTGCCGGGGCACGGGTTCGGCTGCCCGCGGCGGACCTGCGCAGTCCGCGATCGGCGGATTGCACCGGAGCGTCGCCTGCTTGGTGACCCCGCCGTGCCAGGATGACCAGCGTGCAGCGCACGTCGGAGGCGGTAGCGACTGACCAGGCGGGCGATTCCCACGACGTCACCGTGTCGGTTGCGCCCCGCCAACGCGTTCGCTACCAGGCCGACATCGTGCGCCTGCTCGCTTCCGTGGCGCTGCTGGCCGGGGGCGTGCTCATCGCCATCCACGCCCGCAACACGATCGGTGGGGCGGAAGAAGACATCGTCGACGTGTACGAACGCGTGCCCGAGCGGTTCGCCGACGTCCTGGCGGCGGTCGCGGTGGTCTCGGCCACCGTCGTGCCGGTCGTGACCGTGGTCTTCCTGGCCCTCCTGCGCCGCTACCGACAGGCCGGTGCGCTCATCCTCGGTGGGCTGGCCGCCGTCGCGACCATGAACTGGCTGAGCGACGTCTTGGCGGACCGCGGTGTCGTGGCCGCCGTGGACCCCAACACCGACCAGGTCATCGAGCTCACGGATCCGGAGTTCGCCACGTCCCCCCTGATCGCCGCTGTCATCGCGTTCGTCGTGATCGCCTCGCCCCGGCTGTCGCCCCAATGGCGCCGGGTCCTGTGGTTCGGGGTGGGCCTGCTCATCCTGTTCCGGGTGGTCTCGTCCAGCGAACCACCCCTCGACATCGTCATCGCGGTCGCGCTCGGCATGGCCGTGGGCTACCTGGCGCTGCTGGCGTTCGGCACCGAGAGCGCCGACCCCGACGCCGAAGAGCTGGTCGCCATGCTCAGGCCGGTGGCGGATCCCGTGCGCATCGAGCAGTTGACGGGAGACACGCCGCTCCGGTACGCGGTCGACCTGGTCGACGGGGAGAAGCTGCAGCTGCGGGTGCGGACGAGGACGGACCGCTCGTCCGACCGGCTGGAACAGGCCTGGCGCACCGTCCGGCTCCGGACGTCGCACGTGGACGAGCCGTACGCCACGGTCCAGCGGCGCATCGAGCACGAGGTGCTCGCGCAGACAACGGCCGGGGCGGCCGGGGTACGCGTGCCGGACGTGCGGGGGATCGTCGCCTCGTCGGCGGGCACCGTCGGCCTGCTGGAGGAACGCCTCGACGGCACGGCGGCGTCGGCGCTGCCCGCCGTGAGGTTGGACCTGCCGCTGCTGCGCAGGATCTGGCGCCAGGTGGCGGCGCTGCACCGCCAGCGCATCGCCCACCGGGCGCTCGGGCTCGCCGTGGTGAACGTGACCGCAGCCGGTGAGGTGGCCGTGTCCGACTTCGACGCCGCCCGGCTGGCGGCCTCGGACCGCGACCTGGCCCTGGATCGCGCCCAGCTCCTGGTCGACACCGCCCTGCGTGTGGGCGCCGACGAGGCCGTGGCCGTGGCGGTCGAGGCCCTGGGCGCCAAGGCGGTCGTGGCCGCCGTGCCGTACCTGCAGCCACTGGCGCTACCGGCGCCGACCCGGCGGAGCCTGCGTGGCAACCGGGAGGTGCTCGACGCGTTGCGGGACGCGGTGCAGAGCGCCACCGGCGTCGAGCCGGCCCCGCTGGCCCGGCTCGAGCGGGTGCGCCCCCGGACGGCGGTGTCGATCCTGGCGCTGGCGGGCGGCTTCTACTTCCTGCTGCCCCAGATTGCCGACGTGGGCGAGACCGCCGAGGCGGCGTCGCGGGCCAACTGGTGGTGGCTCGCGCCGATCTTCGCCGGGGCCGGGGCGACCTTCTTCGCCGCGGCGCTGTCGCTCCTCGGGTCGGTTCCGCAGCCGATTCCCTACCTGGCCACGGTGCGGATGCAGGTGGCGTCGGCGTTCGTGGGGCGCATCGCCCCGGCCAACACGGGCACGCTGGCGGTCGGGGTCCGCTTCCTGCAGCGCTCCGGGCTCGACACGGCGGCCGCCGGGACGGCCGTGGGGCTCAATGCCCTGGTCGGGCTGGTCGTCCACCTGTCGCTCATGGCCGGCTTCATCGCCTGGGTCGGCGCCAGCGGCCCGGGCTTCTCGCTGCCCGATACCAACGCCTGGCTGCTGGCGATCGCCATCGGCGGCGTCGTCAGCGGCCTGGTCGTGGGCCTGGTGCCCGCCCTCCGCCGCCGGGTCCTTCCGCCCCTGCTGGGCTACCTGCGCACGGCGGGGTCGTCGCTGGCCGACGTCGTCACCGACCCGTGGCGGGTCCTGGCGCTGCTGGGTGGGGCCCTCGGCATCACGTTCGCGTTCATCCTCACGCTGATGGCCTCGGTGACGGCGTTCGGGGGCGGCGTCAGCTTCCCGGAGATCGGCGCCGCGTACCTCATCGCCGCCGCCATCGGCTCGGCGACGCCGACGCCCGGCGGGCTGGGGGCGGTGGAGGCGGCATTGGTGGCGGCCCTGTCGGGCTACGGGATGGCCGACAGCGCCGCGGTGTCGTCGGTGCTCACCTTCCGGCTGGCCACGTACTGGGTCCCCATGATCCCCGGCTGGGTCATGTTCCAGCAGATGCAGCGCAACGAGGAGCTGTAGCGCGCGGGCGAGAGACCACCGTTGCATGCAAAGAAGTTCTGCAAATATTCTTTGCACTATGGCTCGGCCCATGAGGATCAAGCAGCTCGACGCGCGGTCGGTGCAGGCGCTGGCGCATCCGCTCAGGTCGAGGCTCCTGGCGTCGCTGCGCGTCGAGGGCCCCGGCACCGCCAGCAGCCTGGGGGAGCGCCTGGGGGAGAGCTCGGGAGCAACCAGCTACCACCTGCGGGTGCTGGCCGAGCACGGGTTCATCGAGGAGGACCCCTCCCGGGGCCGGGGCCGCGAGCGCTGGTGGCGGTCCGCCCACGACGCCACCTCGTGGCGCCCGGACCAGTTCCGGGGCGACCCCGATGCCCAAGCCGCCGAGCAGTGGCTGTCGGGAGCCGTGGTGCGCTACGGGATGGAGCGTCTCGACCAATGGATCACCCGACGTCCATCGGCCGATCCCGAGTGGGTGGCGGCCTCGGACGAGAGCGACTACCGGCTGACCATGACCCCGCCCCAGCTCCGGACGCTCGTGCGGGAGCTGGAGGAGGTCGTGCTGCGGCACCGCGAGCTCGCAGAGGACGCCCGCGCCGGGGACAGCGCCGCGGCCGGCGAGGGCGATGGGCCGGCGAGGCCGGTCTGGCTGTTGATGTACGCCTTCCCAGCCGGCGACGGCGCATGACGGCGCCCCGGTTGCGGGCAACGCCGAGCGATGCGCGCCTGGCCCAGGTGGGCCGCCGGTTCGTCCTCCTCAGCGCCCTGCGATGGCTGCCGACCGGGCTGCTGCTGCCGGTCACGGCCGTGCTCATGCAGTCGCGGGGGCTGTCGCTCGCGCAGATCGGCCTGGTGGTCACGGTGCAGGGCGCGGCCGTCATCGCCCTCGAGCTGCCCACCGGCGGAGTGGCCGATGCCCTCGGTCGGCGGCCCGTGCTGTTGGTGGCGTCGGCGCTCGACGTGGCGTCGTTGGCGTTGCTCCTCGGCGCCGACAGCCTGGGCGCGTTCATGGTGGCCGGTGCGGTGCAGGGGGTGTTCCGGGCGCTCGAGTCGGGGCCGTTGGAGGCGTGGTACGTCGACAGCAGCCTGGGCGTGGACCCCGGGGCACCGATCGAGCGGGGTCTGGCCCGCGGTACGAGCGCGATCGGGCTCGCGATCTCCGTCGGCGCGCTGGGGGCGGCGGGCCTGACCGCGCTCCCCGCCATCGGCGGCGTCGATCCCCTGGCGGTGCCGGTCGCCGCGGCCCTGTTGCTGCGCCTGGTCGACATCGGCGCGCTGGCGTTGCTCGTCCACGACGATCGGGCTCGGCGGGACCTCGGCGCCGTGTCGCTCGGGGTCGCGGCGGCACCGGCGGTGGTGCGATCGACGGTCCGCCTCGTGTCGCGCAGCCGGGCCCTGCTCGCTCTGGTCGGCGTCGAGCTGCTGTGGGGCGCCGGCCTGGTGGCGGTGGAGCTGTTCTCGGGGCCGCGTATGGTCGAGCTGCTCGGGGACCCGGAGCGCGGCGTGGCGGTCTTCGGATTGACGGTCGCGGCCGGGTGGTCGATCTCCGCCCTCGGGTCGGCGGCCACCGGGCGGTCGACGGCGTGGCTGGGGGGCGGGCCCGCCCGGCTGGGCGTCGTGTTGCGGGTGGCCCAGGGGGCGGCCGTGATGCTGATGGCCCTGGGTGGAGGCCCGCTGGGCCTGGTGACGGGCTATCTCGGTTTCTACCTGGTGCACGGATCGGCCAACGTCGTGCACTACGGGATGGTCCATCGCCTGGTCGACGCCGACCATCGCACCACCGTGATCTCCGCGAACAGCCTGGCGACGCGGCTGGGCGGCGCGGCCGGCAGCGTCGGCCTGGGCGCACTCGCCGCCGCCGCCGGGATCCCCGCAGCGCTGGCCGTCGCAGCAGTCGTCCTGGCGGGCGCTGCGCCGCTGTATCGCGTCGCCGCCCACCCGGAGGGCGGCTTCATCCCGCTGCGCGTCGCCGAGGTGCGCGACCTGGTCCCCGACCACGAGGCCGACGAGCGCTCCGATAGCGTGCCCGACCATGAACATCGAGGTTCGTGACGCCCCCGAGCGGCAGCGTTACGAAGCGGTCGTCGACGGCACGGTGGCCGGATTCGCGGTCTATCGCGACTACAGGGGCGCCCGCGTGTTCACCCACACCGAGGTCCTCCCTGCGTTCGAGGGCCGCGGGGTGGGGAGCGCGCTGGCCCGGGGCGCCCTCGACGACGTGCGGGCGTCCGGCCTGACCATGGTGGCCCAGTGCCCGTTCATCAGGAGCTACATCGAGCGCCAATCGGAGTACGCGGACCTGGTCGACGCCGACCTGGACGCCCGCCTGACCGGCGGCTGACGTCGGGCGGAGGCCCCGCGGGCGGCGCGCCGCCCGGCCGGTGCATAGCCTCGGCAGGCATGGCGACTACGCGTTGGGAATACCGCACCTACTCGGTCTTCGTCGAGGCCGGCGCCCATTCGTGGCTCGACGGGCTCAACCGCCTGGGCGACGAAGGATGGGAGGTCACCGACGACATCACGGTGTTCGCCGCGGGAGGTGCATCCGAGAACCCGGTGCTGCTGTTGAAGCGGCCGAAGTCCTAACCGAACCCGCTAGCCGGACCCGCCGCCGGGCTCCCCAGCACAGCTAGACCACGGCCACCTCTCCGCGGAGCTCGAACGGCGGAACCAGCTCGATGGCGTCCCCGCTCCAGAACTTGCCGGGGTCGTACCAGCTCGCCGGGCGGTGGTCGGGCAGCAGGCCCATGTGCTGGTAGGTGGCGGCGACCAGCTCGGCGCAGTAGATCGTTTCCAGCGACGACGGCCGCCGTCGCACGCGAGCACGGATCCACTGCCGCACCAGGCTGCCCACCCGGGGGAACGGTCGCCCGTCGAAGCGGCCGATGACCTCCATCAGGCGGTCCTCGTGGTGGCGTTCGATGGGGCCGTCGAGGTGGCGGACCCAGGCTCGCTGGCCGTACTTCTGTCGCCAGACGGTGACGGCGTCCGCGAGGAGATGGAGCTGCACGCCCCGCTGGTGCTCGCCGGTCCACACGTCGGGCAGCGACCGACCCAGTTCGGCGTGCCACAGCAGCGGCGGGAGGTCGTCCAGCGCCACGGCCATGCCCACGTGGTTGACCGGGGCGTTGGTGAACGTGCGGATCGCCGTGTCGGCCACCGAGGCGCCGCGGAACAGCCAGACGTCACCGGTCGCCGCGGTGTCAACGGCGTCGTCGAAGCTCACGCCGGCCGTCACCTGAGGGGGCACACGAGTAGGTTATGGATCTGCAATGCGCATCCCCTGGAAGCTCATCGGCCTGGGGGGACTGGCGGGCGTGGCGGCCACAGGCGGTGTCGTGATCCGCAGGCGTCGTGCCCAGCGCCGGTACACGCCCGACGAGCTGCGCGCGCGGCTGCACCAACGGCTGGCGGAGGTTCCGTTGGGCAACGGTCAGCACGAGCCGATCTCGACCAGCCGGTAGCGCCAGGGCACGCCCGGACCTCCGTGGCAGGTCATATGGACCGGGATCTCACTCCGGTCGCGGGCGACCATCACCTCGAGCATCGCGCCGTCGCGCTGCTGCAGGCGCACCGCCACCGACCGGTCGGGCCGCTGGTCGGTGGCCAGCACCGACATGCCGTCGATGCGTCGCTCGCCCAGGTGCGCGCGCCCGAACGCCTCCGCCGCCTGGACCAGCGGCCCGTAGCAGCTGCGCCCCCGGTAGTGGTCGAGGTCGAGCAGGCGCTCGCGGTAGTCGGCCACCAGCCGCGCCGCACGCTCCGGTTCCACGCGGCCGTAGTAGATCCCCTCGGGAAGGCACACGACGTTGGCGGCGAAGCGATCGCCGCCGACGTGCGAGCACTCCCAGACGTCGGTCGCACCGGCGTCGGCGAGCGCCCGCATCACGGGCCGGCCGAAGTCGGCGCAGCACGGATCATGGCGGCCGTTGGTGCACACCAGGTGGAGGGACGGTGGTCCCGGAACACCGACACCCGGGGGTTCCGGGAACGCCAGCGCGCCCAGGTCGAGCCGCAGCAGGGCCTTGTGATCGGCGGGGTCGACGTCGACCTGCTCGAGCCACCAGCGTTCCGCCCGCGAGTGGGCGAGGAACACGGTGCGGGCGGTTCCCAGCCGCCGCTGGTTGACGCGGCGCCGGGCCAGCAGGACCCTGACGCCGTGGGCCCGGGCGGCATCGGCCAGGGCGCTGGCGGTGTCGGGATCGAGCCTGCTCTCGGCGAGCGCGTCCACGCCCCATGCCCCGGGTTGCTCGACGACCATCCAGCGCTGGACCCGGGACGCGGTTGCGATCAGGGGCTCGTTGCGCCCCAGCGACTCGGCTGCACAGCGCAGGCCGAGCCGCTCAGCCACCGGCGGGGCCTGCGTCGGCGGCGGTGCGCAGGACGCCCTCCCGGACCAGCCGACGAACCAACACCAGCCGGCTGTCGGTGTCGAGCATGTCGGCCAGGTCACCGACCCGCACGGGCGCGCCGTCGAGCAATCGCCGCACCGCCGGCTCCAGTGGGCCGGGCAGGAGCACGCGCCGATCGCCGAGCGTGAGGCGCAACCGCCCGTCGTCGTCGTCGTGGCCGACGGCCACGGCCCCGCGTGCCCGGCGGCGTACCACGGTCGTGTCGTCGATCCGGTCGAGCGCGACGATCTCGGCGAGCTGGCCATCCAGCAGCGGGGTGCGACGGGCGAAGAACTGCTCGCTGACCTCGTCGGCCACGTCGCCGGGATCGAGCCGCCCGAGCCAACGGATGAGGTCGGACAGCGCCGCCTTGACCGAGCGCACCGCCGCGTCCCGGTCGAACGGGTAGCCCACCGGCAGGCCGGCGCGGAACGCGGCCTCGTCGCCGGCCCGGTCGATCACCCGGCGCAGGACGTCGTGGACCGTCGTGGCCAGCACGCCCAGGGTCAGGTGCAGCGACGTTCCCTGCTGCGTCGCCGCCGAGTGCACGTAGCCGCGCGGCAGGTAGAGGGCGTCTCCGGCGTCGAGATCGGTCTCGAACATCACGGGCTGCGCGGCGGCCAGCTCGTGGATGGACCGGTGGTGAGCCAGCGGCGCGGCGACGACCGGCGTGCGCACGACCCAGTGCTTGACGCCGGCCGCCTGGAGGACGAACACGTCGTGGGTGTCGTGGTGCGGGGCGAGCCCGGCGGCTCCGGGCGGGGTGAGGTAGGCGTTGGCCTGCAGCGGATGGCCCAGCGCCAGCTCGAGGTCCGCGCAGAAGCGGGCCAGGGGCGGCCACCAGCGATGCAACGACTGCAGCACCACGGTGGCGCCGTCGGCGAACAGGTCGAGGACCCGGCCCGTGTCGATCAGGTCGGAGAACTGGTGGCGGCCGGTGCGGCCGAGGCGCGTGTAGCTGCGGGGATCCACCGGCTCGCCGTCACGGACGAGGCGGAAGGCGGGCTGGCGGAGCCCGGATCCCGTGAGCGCGCGGTCGACGTCGTCGAGCGACAGGAGGTCCCCGAACGACCCGGTGCCTCGGCGCAGGTGGGGGGCGACGCCCAAGATGTTGGCCAGGAAGGCGGTGGGATCGCCGACGCAGCGGCCGAGCGCGTCGCGTCCCGCGTCGGTGGCGGCGGCGTCGCCGCCATCCGGGGCACGGCCGCCGCTACGAATCGGTCTCGTCGGAGTCGCTGTCGGCGGGCCCGGTGTCGGGGTCGACGCCGTCGGCGTCGTCGGAGCCGTCGACGTCCTCCTTGGGGTCGGTGGCGTCATCGTCGTCGGTCACCTCGCTCGCCCGCTCGTGACGCCACTCCGTGGCGATGTCGTCGTCGGACAGACCGCGGATCACGTCAGTCATCTGGACTCCTCCTCGGACGTTCGATTGCCCGGACGCTAACCGACGGCCCGGTCCTCCAACACGGGCCTGGTTCCGGGCGCAGTTCTGGTCGGCCAGCAACCAATTCGGAACCAAGAACCGGCTTTCGTTGGGCGAAGCGGCGCCTACGGTCGGGTGATGCATCGGGTGCTGGGCGTCGACGGCTGTCGCTCGGGCTGGGTCGGGGTCGTGCTGGCGCCCGACCGTCCGCTCGTCGGCGTGCTCGGCGCCACGATCGGCGCCCTGGTCGAGGCTGCGAGCGCCACCACGGGGCCCCTCGAGGCCGTTGGCATCGACATGCCCATCCATCCGCCCGAGGAGGGCACCCGGCCGGCCGATCTCGCCGCTCGGGCCCACCTGGGGCGCAAGGCCAGCAGCGTCTTCCTCACGCCGGCCCGCTCCGTTCTCGCGGCTGCGTCGTACGCCGATGCCTGCGCGGTGGCCCGTGCCTCGGACGGCCGGGCCATCAGCCGGCAGGCGTGGGCGCTGCGCAGCAAGATCCTCGAGGTCGGCGCCTGGCTGCCGGCGGCCCCGTGCCCGGTCTACGAGGTCCACCCGGAGGTGTCGTTCTCGCTGCTGACCGGCGCACCCATCATCGCCGGCAAGCGGACCGCGGCGGGGCTGGCGGCGCGCCGACAGGCCCTCGAGGGCGCAGGCATCCTCGTGCCGACCGACCTGACCGCCGCCGGTGGTGTGGCCGCCGACGACGTGCTCGACGCCGCGGTCGTGGCCTGGAGCGCCCGGCGCGTCGCCGCCGGTCAGGCCCGGAGCTTCCCCGACCCGCCCGAGGTCTCGGCCGACGGTCGAGCCGCCGCCATCTGGGCTTGATCCTCCGACGCCGCCGTGAAGGTGCGCACCCTCGTGCAGTCGCACACCTGGATGCTGTACTCGGCGTAGAAGCGGTCGCGGCCGTCCCGCTGGGCGAGACGATGCTCGGGGTGCTCCCGCCAGGCGCGGTGCGACTCGGCATCGGCGAAGGTCACCAGGGTCAGCCTCTCGCCGTCGTCGGCCGTGAACGACTTCACGTCCACCAGACCGGGCATCGTCTGCACCAGCGCCAGCATCTCGGTCGCCCGTGGCCCGTACTCCTCGACCGCCTCGCCCCGCAGTCGCGACCTGAAAACGGTCACGACCTGTCCGGCTGTGAGCTGCGGTCGGTCGGTGGAGGTTGGCACTCCATCCGACCGTACCGGTGGGCGGGGGACTTCACGCGGTGATTTCCACCGTCAGCACGTGGTCGATGGCGGCCGAGCTGCGGCCGACGTGCAGCTCGTAGCGACCGGGGTCGATCTGCCAGCCGGGCGTGCGAGCGGCGCCGGAGGGGCGCCGCATCGGCAGCGCCGCCGCCCGGGCCGCGATCGCGTCGCGGTCGGGCTGGCCGCCATCCCAGTAGGCGAACGACCGGTCGTCGAGCTCGATGCGCACCGTCGCCGTCTCGCCCGGGTCGAGCCGCAGTTTGGCGAAGCCCGCCAACTCCTTGGGCGGCCGCACCAGGCGTGGTGCGAGCGGCGCCACGTAGCACTGCACCACCTCTGCGCCCGGCCGATCACCGGTGTTCGTGACCGGCACCGTCATGACCAGCCGCGCGCCCGCCGCCAACGACGCCACCGTCGACGACGGCTCCGAGAGTGCGGGCTCGCCGACCGTGAACGTGGTGTACGACCCGCCGTGGCCGAACGGGAACCGCGTCGGCAGGTGGCGGGCCTCGTACCAGCGGTAGCCCACGTGCACGCCCTCGCCGTA
>JBOGHG010000105.1:0-10803 GCA_050744525.1 Acidimicrobiales bacterium
ACTCCGCCGATGCCGCCCTGGCCCTGGTCATGCTCGCCGCCGGGCCGATCGATCTCAGGCTGCCTCACGAACGGACGGCGACGAAGGCCGCTGCGTGACCCACATCATCGTCAGGAGAGCTCGAAATCGGGAACCGCCGTTCGTCGCTCTACAGCAGTGTGTACTTCGACACCGCAGACGGGCAGTGCCATCTGGCACACGTCCAGGGGCGCCGGCGGCGGTGGAAGGCCCGCACGCGGAAATACCTCGACAGCGACCTCACCCGCCTGGAGCTGAAGGTCAAGAGCACCCGAGGCCGGACGGTCAAGCTCGTCCGAGACATCGATTCCGGCCAGCATGGTCAACTTGACAACGCCGGGTGGGACTTCCTGGCGCAATCGCTCAAGTCGCACTACGGGCTGTGCCTCGATTCGGAGCTCATGCCTACTCTCGAGGTGACCTACCGACGGGTCACGCTCGTCGACACCGCGGCAGGCCAGCGAGTCACCCTCGACTCGGACCTGAGGTTCGTCGGGCTCGATGGTGCCGTCGTTGGCGCGATGCGCGGCGATGCCGTCCTCATTGAGACGAAGTCAGGAGCCCTGCCAAGCCTCGCCGACAAGCTGCTGTGGAGCCACGGGATCCGAGAGGCGCACTGCAGCAAGTACTGCATGGCGCGAATGCTTGAGGGGTCGCCCTACCAGGTGCCTGGCCTTCGACGCACTCTTCGTCGATGGTTCGAGAGGATCAGTGTCGGGAGCGATGGCGGGGTCGTTCGTCCCGTCGCCGTAGCTCTGACGGCGTAACCGCCGAGTACGCGATCGCAGCGTCGGGCGCCGGTTCCCCCACCGGATCAGCGCATCCGTGCTACGCGAACCCCAGGCAAGGGCGACCGCCGCCTCAACGACCACCGCTTTCCCGGCCAGCCTCGGCCTGCGCTCGCGCTCGACGCCGGCGCGCTGACGTTCCGTCCCGCGATATGCGGGTGTAGATACGCTTTACGAAGAGCCACACGAGGGTCCTACCATGGCGCGGGCACTCCGAGCGGACCCGCCCTGAAGCCCGAATGGGCGAGACAGTCGCCCTCGAACCTGTTCGCCTGGCGGAACTCATCGGTGCGCTGTCGCTGGGCATCGACCTGGGGTTCGGCCAGCCCATGGAGCACGTGCTGCGCCAGTGCCGGATCGCGCTCCGTTCGCGTTCGGTTGACGAGGAAGCGCAGGATGGGACGCACCGTATTGACACTCATGGTGCTCTCGTGCCGCCATCCAGCGGCGCCGTGAAGGGGACGATCACCGTCGTCACCCCCTTCAGCGGTTGCAGTTGCTGTGCGATCCGGCGCGCGCTACGGCGGTGGAGAAGGGGGTGCCACCAGTGCGTGAAATCGAGCTCCGGGACGACGATGACCACGTCGCCTAGCTCGTCGGCTTCGCTCTCGATGGCCCGGCGGACCGAGGTGGGAAGATCGTCGGCTGCAGGATCGTGGACGTGGAGCGGCAGCCAGGCGAGATCGAGCTTCATCCAGTCCTGCGCCAGGCGGCGGGTCTCCTCGGAGTCGACCGATACGTGCAGCGCTCGCACCTCGGTCTGGGGGAGCCGGGAGACGAACCGGAGAGCAGGAAGGATGCGCCGACCGGCAGCCGAGACCAGGACGATGGCCCGGTGACGACGGGCGGTACGGCGTGAGAAGACTGTCTCATGCATGGCCGTCGTCGGATTTGTCGTTCTCGATGTGATACGGAACCGACGTCACGACGGTCCCCTTGCGATACAGCAGGGCCAGCTTCAGGGCGGCGGCACTCTGGTTGTGGAGCAGCTGGGTCGGTGAGATCAGCCGCCCGGTGATGAACTCGGGGATGACGATGGTGATCGTGTCGTTGTCCCAGCGCTGGTCCAACTCGTCGAGATACCGCTCGACCGCCGGCGTCAGCTCCCGGTAGGGGGAGGCGACGATCTCAAGGGGAATGTCGAAGCGGAATGCCGCCCACTGCTTGTCGAACTCCGCCAGCTCGGCGTCCTGGTCGGTGATGTGCACGGCGGCCAGGTGGTTCGGCCGCATCGACTTGGCGTAGTCAAGGGCCTCGATCGTGCCCCGATGGATGCGGCCCACCAGGACCACCACGGTGTGGTTCATGCGTCGGGGCCGGATCTGGTCCGGGGAAACGTGGAGCATCCCCTCGACCCTGGTGTAGTGGCGTTTGATACTGACGAAAAGGGTGATGATCAGCGGCACGACGACGATGGGGAGCCAGGCGCCGACCGCAAACTTGGTGACCGCCACGATGGCGAGGACGATGAATGTGGCGGTGGCGCCCACTGCATTGATGGCCACACCCCGCTGCCAACCCGGCTCTCTCATGCGAAGGTGGTGGAGGACCATCCCCGACTGGCTGAGGGTGAAGGAGGTGAACACGCCCACGGCATACAGCGGGATCAGAAGGGTGGTGAGGCCACCGAAGGCCACGAGGAGCGCACCGGCGGCGACGGCAAGGAAAACGATGCCGTTGGAGAAAACCAGACGGTCACCCTGATTGGCGAACTGGCGGGCGAGGTACCCGTCACGGGCGACGATGCTGGCTAGCCGCGGAAAGTCCACGTAGGCGGTGTTGGCGGCCAGAATGAGGATCCCGGCGGTGGCGAACTGCAGCAACGTGTGCAGCGGTCCGGGGCCGAACACCGCCCGTCCCAGCTGCGAGATGACGGTCTCGTCGTGGGTCGAATAGGGGCCGAGGTGGCGGGCGAGGATGGAGACGCCGAGGAACAGCGTGCCGAGGATGAACCCCATGGTCGTGAGGGTGGTCGCCGCGTTCTTCGACTCAGGCCTGCGGAACGCGGGGACGCCGTTGGAGATGGCCTCGACTCCGGAGAGGGCCACCGCTCCCGAGGAGAAGCCCCGCAGGACGAGGAACAGCGACAGGGAGCCGCCCGCCTGTTTCACGTCCTCGGCCCGCTCGGCGTCGAAGGGCACAGGGTCGATGTCGCCGAAGAAGACCCGCACCAACCCGTAGACCACCATGGCGGTCATGATGAGGATGTAGATGTAGGTGGGCGCGGCGAAGATCCTCGCCGACTCCTTGAGGCCGCGAAGGTTGCCGGCGGTGAGGAGCGCCACGAAGAACAAGCACAAGGCGACCCGGTCCTGCTCCAGGCCGCGGAAAGCATCGAGAGAAACGATGGCGGCGACGCCAGCGGACACGGACACGGCGACGGTCAGGATGTAGTCGACGAGCAAGGAGGCGGCGGCCACGAGCGACGGGTACTCGCCGAGGTTCTCCCGGCTGACGATGTAGGCGCCGCCGCCGTTCGGGTAGGCGTGGATGGTCTGGCGGTAGGACGCAACAACGATGGCGAGTAGGACGGCCACGGCCAGCGCCATGGGAACGAGTCGGTCGAGGCCCAGGGCGAGGCTCGAGGCGCCCACCGCGGTCACGAACAGGATCTCCTCCGTGGCATAGGCAGTGGAAGAGATCGGGTCGGAAGAGAAGGTGGCCAGCGCGATGGTCTTGGGAAGCCGCTGATGCTCCGCCTCAGAAGAGGAAAGCGGACGCCCGACGAGGAGGCGTTTCGCCATGGTGAGCACGACGCCATTACAACCCTGGCCGATGTAAAGAACCCGCAAAAAATGTGCCGCGAAGCATCAGGAAGCCGTAAAGATCGGGATGTGCCACTCGTTCAGCGCCACCCCCGCACGCTGTGGGGATCTCTCGTGGGCCTGGCACTCGTCGCCGGGCTCAGCGGGGCCATGGTGCCCGTGCGGTCCGAGATCACCCGAGCGGCACCGGCGTTGGCCTTGGTGGTCCCGATCGTGGTCGCCGCCCTGGTGGGCGGCCGCCTCGCCGCGCTGGTCGTGGTGCCCGCAGCCGTCTTCGCCTACAACGTCGTCTTCATCCCGCCTCACTGGACCCTCAACGTCGATGCCCTCGACGATGGGGTCGCGCTGGCCGTCTTTGGGCTCGTCGCCGTGGTGGTCGGGACCTTGGTCGCCCGGGAGGGAGAGCGGCGTCAGTCCGCCGAGGACCGGGCGGCCGAGCTGCACGCACTCAACACCGAGCTCCAAGCGGTCCAGCGCGAACGGGAGCGACTCGCCGAGGAGGCGACCCGTGCCATCGTGCTCGAGCGGATCGATGAGCAGCGATCGGCGCTGCTTCGCTCGGTGTCGCACGATCTGCGGACGCCACTCGCGACGATCCGGGCGGTGGCGTCCGATCTTCTCGGGGACGCATCGTACGACGAAACCACCCGCGCAGAGCTTCTCGGCTTGGTGGCCGACGAGTCCGAACGTCTCGACCGCCTTGTGGCGAACCTTTTGAATCTCAGCCGCATCGAGGCCGGTGCGCTGCGGCCGGACCGGCAGGCGGTGGACATGGACGAGCTGGTGCATCACACCGTGATGCACCTTGACCGACTCCTCGGCCGTCGACGGGTACAGGTCGAGCTTGCAGCGGTGCCCCTCGTCGACGGCGACTACATCCAGCTGGAACAAGTCGTCACGAACCTCCTCGAGAACGCAGCCCGTCATGCGCCCCCGACTTCTACTGTTCGCATCGGCGGCTCGGGCACCGGCGCCTGGGTCGACATCTGGGTGGACGACGAAGGGCCAGGAATTCCCATGTTCGAGCGGCAACGCGTCTTTGAGGCGTTTCGCCGGGGCGACGGCAGCACCTCCAGCGGCATCGGCTTGGCCATCTGCAAGGCCATTGTCGAGGCCCACGGCGGCACGATCACCGCCGATGGCGCGCCGAGCGGGGGCGCCCGGCTCCAATTCCGACTGCCCCGGCGAGATGACGCCCGACAGTGAGCTGATCCTCGTGGTCGATGACGAGCCCGGAATCCTCCGGGCACTTGCTGCTGCCCTGCGCGCGCGCAACCACCGTGTCGCGGTGGCGAGCACCGGTGCCGAGGCCCTGGCCGAGGTCACGACACGCCTGCCGTCGGTCGTCATCCTCGATCTGGGGCTTCCCGATATCGATGGCATCGAGGTGTGCCGCCAGCTGCGACGCTGGACTGACACGCCGATCATCGTGCTCACCGCCGAGGGAGCAGAGTCGCGCAAGGTCCAGGCGTTGGACGAGGGCGCCGACGACTACGTGACGAAGCCGTTCTCCACACCTGAGCTGTTGGCCCGGGTCCGCGTCGCCCTCCGCAATCGTCGTCCGGGGAGGGACGCCGATGCTCCCTCAGTACTCAAGGTCGGCGACATCGTCATCGACCTCCCTCGGCGGCGGGTCCGCGTCCGAGGCGCCGACATCGATCTCACCCCGAAAGAGTTCACCTTCCTCGCCGCGTTGGCCCGACACCAGGGGCGCGTACTGACCCACCGGATGCTTCTCCGGGAGGTGTGGGGACCGGAGTACGTCAAGGAGACGCAGTACCTGCGGGTCTATGCGAGCCAGCTACGAAAGAAGCTCCAGGACGACCCGCGCCAGCCTCACCTGGTGACCGAGCCCGGCGTCGGCTATCGCCTCGTCGACCCGACTGATCGCAGGTGAGGCCGGCGCCCGCGCCGCCCTCGACCAGAATCATGCAAGCCCAAGACTGACCCGGTGAGAACACGGAGCGCCCATCGTGGCTCCGCTGACGGAGTCCTTTACCGGCACTACCAGACTCTCGCCTCTGGCCGGGCCGGCTGACACCTCGGCTCGCGATGGCCGGCCCAACCTCGCGAGAGCGCACGTAGGCGGGCGTACCATCGGCGTCGTGGACGAGGACCGAAGCTCCGACCGATGGGTGGCGGACGAGGGTGGTCCGGAGGCCGTCGTGGCGATGGTCCAGAGTGTCCGCCAGCAGGCTGACGAGGGGTGCTCCAAGGCTTCACCGACAAGGAGGAGTTCCTGGCTCATGTAGCCCGCCACGACCGCCTCTCGGCGTGACGTGGCGGGTCTTCGTCCGCGCCCACGCCGAATCCGACCTCGATTGCCTGAACGATGCGGAGATGTTCGACGGCGTGGTCGGCGAGCGGTTCCGGGTGACCGACCTCCTCGACGAGGACGACCAGCGAAAGCTGGTCGTCCGAACTCGAAAGCGGCGGCTGTCGTGACCGGTCAAGAAGGGTCCGGGTACCGTCTGCGAGTGAACGGTAGGAAGCGCCGCGCAGGCGCTGCCGTCTTCGCCGTCGCCTTCGTCATCCTCGGCCTGCCCGACTTCGGCCACGGTGTCGCCTGGCCCGCCATGCGGTCCGAGCTCGATCGTCCCCTCGTCGATCTCGGCACATTCCTGAGCGTGGCCGCAGCCGGGTATCTCGTCGTCGCCATCACCGCCGGTCGCCTGGCGAAGCGTTGGGGGGTCGAGGGTCTCGTGCTGCGCGCCACACTCTCGTCGGCGTCGGGGCTGTTGCTGGTCGCTGTCGCGCCGACGTGGCCGGCTGTCCTCGCGGGGAGCGCCCTCTGCGGCGTGGGTGCCGGGGGGATGGACACCGGCTTCAACGCTGCCGTAGCTCTCCGCCAGGACGGACGTCTGATGGGCCTGCTGCACGCCGGCTACGGCCTGGGCGCGGCGATTGGCCCGATCGTGATGGGGGCGTCCCTGGCGAGCGGAGGCGGATGGCGCCCGGGGTACGCCGTCTTCGCTGTTGCCAGTCTGCTCCTGGTTGTCCCCATCGCCGGCAAGAGCATGGGGGAAGCGCCTCCTCAGCAGACGATGGGCTCGGCCCGGGGCATGCTGCTGCCGTGCCTGGCCTTCTTCGTGTACGTGAGCCTCGAGGTGACCATCGGCCAGTGGGCGTTCACCTCGCTTACCCGCCACCGCGGACTCGGAGACTTCTCGGCGTCCACCTTCGTCGGCATCTACTGGGTCGCCCTCACCGCGGGACGGCTCTGGCTCGGCCTGTCCGGCCACCGGCTGGCCGTCCACCGTCTGCTCGGCCTCGCCGTTCCTGGCGCGGCCATAGCGGCCGTGATCCTCTGGGTCGGCGGCCCCGTGGCGCCCGCCGGCCTCGTGGTGGCGGGACTGGCGCTGTCTGTGGTCTTCCCGTTGCTCATGCTGCTCACCCCCGCCCGCGTCGGTGCCGACCGAGCGGCGGCCGCGGTCGGGTGGCAGACCGCGGCCTCGTCCCTCGGAGCAGCGGCGGGCCCGGCCATCGCCGGCATCGTCCTCGACCGTGTCGGGATCGAGGCCTACGGAGCGATCGCCGTCGTGATGGCGGCAGCCCTTGCCGTTGTCGTGGCCGCTCTCCGCGCCGGCGTGGGCACGCACAACGAGCTGCTCACGAGCCCGAGCCGCGAGACATGAGCGGAGCGAGATTCGTCCTCGTCCTGGGCGGAAGCCAGCACGGGCGATCAACCTCGCCACGATGGCCGGCCCCAGAGCCCGGTCTGGTCGCCGACCGTCAGCGGGTGTTGACCAGGAACTCGGCAACGTCGGTGAGGTAGGCCCGGACACGGGCCACCGCCTCTGCGGGCGCCCCGTGAGCGGCAGCCACCGCGTCCAGGGAACCCAGCATGTGGCGCAACCAGGCGTCCCGTTCGGCGTCGCCGATCGCGAAGGGGGCGTGCCGCATGCGCAGGCGCGGGTGCCCCCGCTCGTCGCTGTAGGTGGAGGGCCCGCCCCAGTACTGCGCAAGGAACGCGGCCAAATGGCGTCGGGAGTCCGTGAGGTCCTCCGGGTACATGCGGCGGAGGAGCGGGTCGGCGGCCACCCCGGCGTAGAAGCCGTCGACCAGATCGACAAAGAACGGCCAGCCGCCTACGGCGTCGTAGACGCTGCCTTCGAACCCCTCATCGGCCACTCGGCTGACGCTATCGCCGTGCCTCGAGGTTGGCGCCACGCCGGGCCCATCGATGCCGGTGGCCTACGGCGCGCCGGGGGACACCACCCCTGCTTCGTAGGCGAGCATGACCAGCTGGGCCCGGTCACGAGCGTGGAGCTTGGCAAGCACCCGGCTGACGTGCGTCTTGGCGGTTGCGGGCGACATGAAGAGCGAGTCGGCGATCTCGGTGTTGGAAAGGCCGCGAGCCACGGCGACAAGGACCTCGGCCTCGCGGTCCGTGAGCGTGTCGAGACCGGGCGGTGGCTCGACGGGTGCGGCCTCGGGACGCCGCACGAACTCCTCCATCAACCGGCGGGTCACGCTCGGCGCCAGTAGCGCCTGGCCGCCCGCCACGATGCGCACCGCGGTCAGCAGGTCGTCCGGGAGGGTGTCCTTGAGCAGGAACCCGCTGGCGCCGGCCCGCAGGGCCTCGAACACATACTCGTCGAGGTCGAAGGTGGTGAGGATCAGCACCTTGGTGTTGGCCAGGCGCTCATCGGCGGTGATGCGCCGGGTGGCCTGGAGCCGTCGGTCCCCGGCATCCGGATGTCCATGAGGACGACGTCGGGCCGCTCGCGCGTGACCACGGCCACCGCCTCACCTCCGTCGCCGGCTTCGCCGACCACCTCGATGTCATCGGCGGACCTGAGCAGCACCGAGAACCCGGACCGCACCAGAGCCTGGTCGTCGGCCACGACGACCCGGATCATGGCACCGGCTCGTCGTCGTAGGGGATGGTGGCGTCCACGTGGAAGCCACCGTCGGGGGAGGGCCCGACGTCCAGCGACCCGCCGTACACCGCGACGCGCTCCTGCATGCCGACCAAGCCGTGCCCCCGGACCGGTCTGCGCCCTTGAAGCCCGACCCGTCGTCGGACACCACGACGTGCAGTTTTCCGGCGTGCGTCCCGATCCGTACCGTCGCCTTGTGAGCGCGGGCGTGGCGGACCGCGTTGGTGAGCGCCTCCTGCACGATGCGGTAGGCCGCCAGTTCGACCCCCGGGGGCAGCTCCCCGGCGCCGTCGGCTACGTCGAGATCCACGGGCAGGCCGGCGTCGCCCACCTCGCGCACCAGCTGCGGCAGGTCCGCCAGCCCCGGAGTGGGCGAGTAGGCGACAGTGGGTTCGCCGCTGCGCACCAGGCCGAGAAGGCGGCGGATCTCGGCCAGACTGGACCGGCTGGTGCGGGAGATGTGCTCGAGGGCGCGCCGGGCCTCGGCCGGGTCCTTGTCGATCACGTGCATCCCAACACCCGCCTGCACGGCGATGACTCCGAGAGAATGGGCGACCACGTCGTGCAGCTCCTGGGCGATGCGCAGGCGCTCGTCCGCCGCGGCCCGCCGCGATGCCTCCCCCTGCTCGCGCTCGAGGGCGTCGAACCGCAACCGGCGGGACTGCATCGTCCAGCCGACGAGCATCGTGGCCGCGTACAGCGGCACGCTCGTGACCCACTGCGGAATGCCGAACCCGGGGCTGTCGCTGAGAACCATCACGACGAACGACACGTTCTGTAGTGCTGCAGCCAGCACCACCTCGCGCAGCGGTCGGTAGGCACCGACGGTGTAGGTGCCCACGGCCAGCACGAGAGGGAGCGCGCCGCCGTGGTAGCCCAACACGAAGATGGCAGCGATCGCCGTCTGCGACACGGCGAACACCGCGAGGGGCGCCCGCCGCCGGGCGTAGTAGGGCACCGTGCTGGCCAGGATCAGGACGATGGCCAGCCCGTCGCGAGGTTCGTAGACGGTGTCCGCCTGGTTCGTCGTCGTCAGACCGGTCAGCACGAGGAAGGTGGCGAGCACGGCGTCGACGCGCTGCGGCGGGGTCCGACGGATCCGCTCCAGCGCCGACGCCCCCACCGCCTTCACGCGCACGGTCACCGACGGTAGCCGTCGCTTCGGCCGTGGCCGACCGGCTCGGATGACCAGCCCGGCCGGCCCGCACCCGATCCGTCCCGAGACGGACACGCCGTACGACCAGGGATGTACGCCGGGCGTCGCAGGGATGGCCTCCAGCCGGACGACGCCACCGCGCCCGACGCTCATGCTGGCCCCATCGACCGAACACCCCGAACGGAAGGGAGTCGTCATGGCCACCACCATCAACCCGCAGGCTCGAGTCAGGGACCGCGACCCGTCGCCCGGTACCGGGGCGGTCACCGTCACGCAGTACAGCCGCCGCACCATCTTCGCCATCTGGGCCGCGGCGGCCGTCCCTATGGCCGCGCTGTCGTGGATCGTCGCCCCTGCCCTGGCGGACGGCGGCGGCGCCGAGTCACTCGTCCGGCCGCTCCTCGTCTGCCTGACCGCCGGCCTGATCTGGCAGTTCGTGCTCGTCCTCGGCCTCGTCGGCTACGAGCAGCGCTCCCTGCGCTGGTCCCGGCTGCGGGAGGCCCTGTGGCTGCGGTCCCCTCGGAGCCCGCGCACCGGCCGCGTCGGTGGTCGAACCTGGCTCATCCTCATCCCTCTGGTCGTGGGGTTCGCCCTCCACGAGGTGCTGCACATCCCCGCTCCCCTCGACCGCAACTTCGGTGAGTTCATGCAGTCGGACGTGGGGAAGGCCATGTTCGACGGCTCGTGGAGCTGGTTCGCCGTCTTCATGACCATGGCGATCTTCAACACGGTGCTGGGCGAGGAGCTGCTGTTCCGAGGTGTGCTCCTGCCCCGGATGCACGGTGCCTTCGGAGACCGTGACTGGGTGGTCAACGGCGTGCTGTTCGCTACCTACCACCTCCACAGCCCGTGGATCATCCCCACCGTGCTCCTGGTCGACACGTTCGTCATTTGCTACGCGTCGAAGCGCTATCGGAGTGCCTGGATCGGCATCGCCGTACACAGCGCCCAGACCTTGGTCATCGGGGTGGCCGTGCTCGCCCTCGTGCTGTAGCCCCCAAGAGCCGGTGGAGACGGCTCAGCGCAGGAAGAGCCGGTAGACGGGGTTGGCGGTCTCGTCGGCGTGGGGGTAGTGGAGCGCCTCCAGGAAGGCGGCGAAGGACTCCTCGTGGTGCTCCGGGATCTGGAGGGCGACCAGCACCCGGCCGTAATCCGACCCCTGGTTGCGGTAGTGGAACAGGGTGATGTTCCAG
>JBOGHG010000105.1:10903-13185 GCA_050744525.1 Acidimicrobiales bacterium
GGGGTAGTGGAGCGCCTCCAGGAAGGCGGCGAAGGACTCCTCGTGGTGCTCCGGGATCTGGAGGGCGACCAGCACCCGGCCGTAATCCGACCCCTGGTTGCGGTAGTGGAACAGGGTGATGTTCCAGTCGGTGTGCATGCTCGACAGGAACCGGAGCAGGGCACCCGGCCGCTCGGGGAACAGGAACCGGTAGAGGCGCTCGTCGTGGGCCAGCGCGCTGCGCCCGCCGACCATGTGGCGCACGTGGTCCTTGGCCATGTCGTCATGGGTCAGGTCGAGGCTGGCGTAACCGGCCTCGGTCAGCTGGGCGGCGATGAGACCCGACTCGCTCCGGTCGGTGGCCAGGCCTACGAACACGTGTGCCTCGTCGGTGCCCGAAATCCGGTAGTTGAACTCGGTGACGGCGCGCGGTCCGATCAGCTCGGCGAAGTGGCGGAAGCTGCCGGGCTGTTCGGGGATGGTGACCGCGAACAGGGCCTCGTGTTCCTCGGCCCGCTCGGCGACGAACCGCAGCCGGTCGAAGTTGACGTTGGCGCCGCTCGTGACGGCCACGAACGTGCGACCCTCGACGCCCGAGGCGGCGACCGCCTGCTTGAGCCCGGCCACCGCAAGGGCACCCGCCGGCTCGACCACGGTGCGGGTGTCCTGGAACACGTCCTTGATCGCCGCGCACACCTCGTCGGTGTCCACGGTGATCAGCTCGTCGACCAGCTCCCGGACCAGCCGGAAGGTCTCGGTGCCGACCATCTTGACCGCGGTGCCGTCGCAGAACAGTCCGACATCGGGCAGCTCCACCCGCCGCCCGGCCTGCAGCGACCGCGCCATGGCATCGGAGTCGGCCGCCTGCACGCCGATGATCCGCACCTCCGGCCGCACCGCCTTGGTGTAGGCGGCCATGCCGGCGATCAGGCCGCCGCCCCCCACGGGCACGAAGAGGGCGTCGATCGGCCCGCCGTGCTGGCGCAGCACCTCCATGGCGATGGTGCCCTGGCCGGCGATCACCGCCGGATCGTCGAACGGGTGCACCAACGTGGCGCCCATCTCCCCCGCCAGCTCGCCCGCCCGCGCCGCCGCTTCGCTGTAGGTGTCCCCGTGGAGCACGATGCGGGCTCCGAGGGCGGCCACCGCCTCGACCTTCACCCGGGGGGTGGTGGTGGGCATCACGATGGTGGCCGCGCAGCCCAGCCGGTGGGCGCTGAGGGCGACGCCCTGGGCGTGGTTGCCGGCCGACGCGCAGATCACCCCTCGTTCCAGCTCCTCGGCCGACAGCCCCGCCATCTTGTTGTACGCCCCGCGGATCTTGAAGCTGAAGGCCGGCTGGCTGTCTTCGCGCTTGAGCAGCACGGTGTTGCCGCACTGGTCCGAGAGCCCGGCGGCCCGCTCCAGGGCAGTCTCGTGGGCCAGGTCGTACACCCGTGACGTCAGGATGCGCTGGAGATAGGCGGCGAGCGTGATTTCGGTCTCGGGGTCGCTGGTGGCCGTCGTGAGCACGCTGCATCCTACGAGTACCGACCACTTCCTCCCAATGCCGCGTGCTTCACACCTCCGGGGCGCGGCGAGTACCTTGCTCGGCGGTGAGTCGTGTGGAGGTCGGGTTCGGTGGCTGAGACGCCCATGCCGTTCAGCGAGTTGCTGGCCGGGTACGGCACCACGACCATCGGCGACGACATGGATGTCGAGTCGGTGTTCGCCCTCCTCAAGCTCCGTGCCGAGGACGGAAGCCCGGCATGGTCGGTCCGCAGCGGGGGCTTGCAGCTCACGGTCGAGGAGCAGCTCGGCGTGCTGGAAGGCCTCACGACCTCGATCCGGCAGAAGCTGATGAGGGCGTGGAAGCGCAACATCAGCCCCGAGTCACCTCCAGCCAGCACCGGGAGCCAAGGGCCACCGACCCGTGTTCCGTTCAGTGAGCTCCTGGCCGGGCTGGAGACGGTCGGGGTGGGCGACGGGTACCTCATCGAGTCCGTCTTCGCCATCATCAAGGCCCGGCGAGTCGACGGGGTGCCGGTCTGGCACGTGCGTTCGTCGGAGATGAGGCTGGGATCGGAAGAGCTGCTCGGCGCCCTGGAGGGCTACGCGGCCACGGTCCGGCTGGACCTGGGCGGGTCCTGGAAGTGGTGACCCGACCCTAGGAACGCGGTTGTTCCGCATCCTCCACGGTGATCACGACCTTGCCCCTGGCCCGGCCGCCGACCAGGTACCGGATGGCCGCGGGGGCCTCGTGCAGCGGGTACGTACGGTCGATGACCGGCTTGATCTTGCCGGCGTCGACGAGGTCGCGGAGC
>JBOGHG010000106.1:0-13123 GCA_050744525.1 Acidimicrobiales bacterium
CTGCCGGAGCCGGAGGGCGACGAATTCGCCCGCTTCGTCACGGTTGGGATGAGCGACGAGCTCATCGAGCAGCTGGGACCGCTGCCCCGCACCCACGGGCTGCTCGACGCCATGCTCACGGATCCGTCACCGTTCCGCACCGCGGACATCACGCAGGACCCACGTTTTCGGGGCTGGTGGCCGGCGGCCCACCCGCAGATGCGCTCGTTCCTCGGTGTGCCCATCGTGTCGGCGGGCGACATCATCGGGGCCTTCTACCTGACCGACAAGCGGGGCGAGCCCGAGTTCAGCGCCGCCGACGAATCGGCCGTGGTGCTGCTCGCCTCGCACGCTGCCATCGCCATCGACCAGGCCCGCCTGTTCGAGGACAGCCGCGAGCTCGGCTTGGTGCAGGAGCGGGGACGGCTCGCCCGCGAGCTGCACGATGCCATGAGCCAGTCGCTGTTCAGCCTGCAGCTGTCGGCCGAGGCGGCTGGGCGACTGTTGGAGAGCGATCCCGCGGGCGCCGCCGAGCAGGTCGCAACCGTGAGGGCCATCGCCGGCCGGGTCGCGGCCGAGTTGCGGACGACCGTCGACGGCCTGCGGCCGGCCGACCTCGAGCGCGACGGGCTCGTCGCCGCGCTCGCCACCCAGCTGACGCTGGCGGGTCGCGCTCACGACGTGCCGGTCGAGGTCGAGGCGGGCGAGCTGCCCGAGCTCGACGCCGACGACGAGCACCAGATCCTGCGGATCGCCCAGGAAGCCGTCACCAACGCCCTCCGTCATGCCGCTGCCGGCCGGGTGCAGGTGTCCATCGGCACGGAAGGTGGACGGGATCCTGCGGCTCGCGCCCTCGTGCTGCGGGTGGCCGACGACGGCCGTGGCTTCGATCCGGCGGCTCGGGCCGTGCGGGCGCGCCGATTGGGCCTGACGTCGATGAACGAGCGGGCCGCCTCGGTGGGCGGATCGCTCACGATCACGTCGGCGCCCGGTCGGGGCACGACGGTCGAGCTGCTGGTGCCCCGGTAGGTCCGGGAGGCAGCGCGTCATGACGGCCGAGAGCCTGTCCGGACCGATCCGTGTGGCGATCAGCGACGACCACCCCGTCGTTCGCCAAGGCCTGCGGTCGTTCCTCGAGGCGCAGGGATTCGAGGTGGTGGGCGAGGCGGCCGATGGTGACGAGGCGGTGCGTCTGGTCGAGCGAACCCAGCCGGACGTGCTGCTCACCGATGTGGTCATGCCGGGCGTCGACGGCATCGAGGCCATCCGCCGGCTGCGTGCCGCGGGGTCGACGGTCGGCATCCTGGTGCTGACGAGCTTCAGCGGTGCCGAGCAGGTGATCCCCGCCATCCGGGCCGGCGCCGACGGGTACATGCTGAAGGACGCCGGTCCCGCCGCCCTCGACGGTGCCATCAGGGCGGTGCACCGGGGCGAGCCGTTGCTGGCGCCCGAGGCCGCGGCGGTGGTGATGGCCAAGGTGGCCGGTGCCACCGATCCGGCCGCGCCGGCGGGATCCGCTTCCGTGCATCCCGACCTGGAGCGGCTCACGGCGCGGGAGCGTGAGGTGCTGGCGGGGCTGGGCCGGGGGCTGTCCAACCGCCAGCTCGCCGCCGAGCTGTACGTGTCGGAGAAGACGGTGAAGACGCACGTCTCCAACGTGCTGGCGAAGCTGCGGCTCGGCGACCGCACGCAGGCCGCTTTGTTCGCGGTGCGGGTCGGCCTGGCCGACCCCCGGGCCTGACCCGGCCGCATCGTCGCAGGTCGGCGACGGGCCCTGGGGTGTAGGCCCTTCGACCGAGCCCGAACCCGTCCGCGGGCCGATGGCGAAGCCCGGATGGCTCCCTACGTTGCCGCGCAGACAACGAAGGGAGCACGAAGTGCGAAGGACAGCTCTCATCACCGGTGGCAGCCGAGGCCTGGGGCTGGCGCTGGCCCGGCACTTGGCGGCGGACGGCTGGAACCTGGTCGTCGACGCCCGGGACGCCGATGCCCTCGAGCGGGCCCGACGCGAGATCGACGCTGCCGGGCCCGGCACGGTCATCGCCCTGGCGGGCGACATCGCCGACCCGGTCCACGTGGCCGCGCTCGTCAGCGCCGCCGCCGGCCAGGGCGGGTTCGAGCTGCTGGTCAACAACGCCGGCACCCTCGGGCCCTCTCCCCTGCCCCACGTGGCCTGGCTCCGGGCCGGCGACCTGGAGCGGATCCTGCGGACCAACGTGGTTGCACCCCTGCGGCTGGTGCAGGCCACCCTCCCCCACCTGCGGGCGGCGCGGGGCGCAATCGTCAACGTGACCTCCGACGCCGCGGTCGAGGGGTACGAGGGCTGGGGTGGGTACGGCGCTTCCAAGGCGGCGCTGGAACAGCTCAGCCGGGTGTTGGCCGCCGAGGAGGGCGACCTGCGCGTCGTGTGGGTCGACCCCGGGGACATGCGCACGCGGATGCACCAGGACGCGTTCCCCGGCGAGGACATCTCCGACCGCCCCACGCCCGAGAGCCGCGTTCCGGGGCTCGTGCGGCTCATCGACGAGAGGCGGCCCAGCGGCCGCTACCGCGTCGAGGACCTGTTGGAGCCGGCCGAGGTTCTGGTGGTGGAGGCACGGCAATGAGCGAGCGTGAGCGAGCGAATCATCGACACAGTGGGTTGTTCGCCGCGAAGCGGCGATCCCTCATTGGCGTGCCGGAGGCACGGCAATGAGGGTGCTGGACACATCGGGTCTCCAGTCCTTCCGCATCCCGTTGGGAGGTGAGGCCGGCACCCCGGTGGAGCTGCTGCGCCACGGCGGCGAGCTCGGGTCCGACGTCCGGGCCGAGGTCCGCCTGATGGTGGCCCGGCGCTCGTCCGCCGCCGTCAGCCACCACCGATTCGCCGATCTCGGTGACGCGCTGGAGGTCGGCGACCTGCTGGTCGTGAACACCTCGGCGGTGATCCCGGCGGCGCTGGACGCCGGCGCGGCCGACGGGTCGGAACTGCGCCTGCACCTGTCGACGGAGCAGCCGGGCGGCTTCTGGGTGGTCGAGCCGCGGCGGCCCGCGGGCCCCGGCACCGAGCGCTACCTGGGCACGCCGCCCGCGCACCTGGTGCTGCCGGGCGGCGGACGCGCCGAGCTGCTCGCCCCCTACCCCGCCGGCACCGGTCTGGTGCGGTTGTGGCTGGCCCGGCTCGACGTACCCCGCGAGGCGGGCGCACCGAACCTGCTGCGCTACCTGCGGGCCCGGGGCCAACCGATCCGCTACGCCCACGCCGAGGCGGCGTGGCCGATCGAGGCGTACCAGTCGGTGTTCTCTCGGGACCCCGGCTCGGCGGAGATGCCAAGCGCGGCCCGTCCCTTCACCGAGTCGCTGGTGACCGAGCTGGTGACCCGAGGCGTCGTCGTGGCCCCGATCACCCTGCACACCGGGGTGTCGTCGCAGGAGGCCGGCGAGCCGCCCTACGCCGAGCGCTACGAGGTGCCGCCGGCCACCGCCTCGTTGGTCAATGCCGCCCACGCCGACGGCCGGCGGGTGATCGCGGTCGGCACCACGGTGGTGCGGGCACTGGAGTCCACCGCGGACGGGGCCGGTCGATCGCATCCCGGCCGGGGCTGGACCGAGCTGGTGGTCACCCCCGAGCGGGGCGTCCGGGTGGTAGACGGGCTCGTCACCGGCTGGCACGAGCCCGAGTCGTCACACCTGGCCATGCTCGAGTCCATCGCCGGGCGCGATCTCCTGGACGTGTCGTACGCAGCGGCGGTCGACGAGGGCTATCGCTGGCACGAGTTCGGCGACAGCCACCTGATCATCCCCTAGGCATGACCGGCGGTTCGCCTCCTCCGAGGATGCTCAGCTCACCAGAGGTTGCGCCGCCGTCGACGGTCAGCTCGCTGCCGGTGGTGTAGCTGGAGTCGTCGCTGGCGAGGAACAGCACCGCCCGTGCCGCCTCTTCGGGACGCCCCATGCGGGGCACCGGCAGGCGCTTGTAGTACGGGGCGCCGGGATCGGTGCCCTCGAGCATCGGCGTGTCGATCCCGCCCGGATGCACCGAGTTCACCCGGATGCCCTTGGGGCCGAGCTCGATGGCGGCGGACTTGGTCAGCCCCCGCACCGCCCACTTGCTGGCCACGTAGGCGCCGAGGTACGGGAGCCCGGTGAGGCCCGCGGTCGAGGAGATGTTGACGATCGAGCCGCCGCCGGCCCTGGCCATCGACGGCGTGACCGCCTTGATGCCCAGGAACACACCGATGACGTTGACCTGCAGGATGCGCTCGAAGTCCGCGCGCTCGGTCCGGTCGACGCTCCGGAACATGAGGATGCCGGCGTTGTTGACCAGCACCGTGACCGGGCCGTAGCGGTTCTCGGCCAGCGCCACCGCCGCCGCCCATCCGGCCTCGTCGGTGACATCGAGGTGGGTGTAGGCAGCCGCATCCGAGCCCAGCTCGGCGGCCACCGCCGCGCCCTCGTCGTCGAGCACGTCGCCGATGACCACCCGGGCGCCCTCGGCCGCGAACAGGCGCGCCTCGGCCGCACCCTGGCCCCGCGCCCCGCCGCTGATGATCGCGACCTTGCCGTCCAGCCGTCCCATCCGGTCCCCTTCCGAGCCCTATGGCTTGTCGGCGCCGACCGCCCACATGGAGAAGAACTGTGAGCCGCCGCCGTACGCGTGCCCGAGCGCGAGGCGGGCGCCATCGATCTGGTGCTCCCCTGCCTGGCCCCGTACCTGCATCGCCGCCTCGGCGAAGCGGATCATCCCCGAGGCGCCGATGGGATTGGACGACAGCACGCCGCCCGACGGGTTCCAGGGGATGTCGCCGTCCATCCGGGTCGCCCCGTCCTCTACCAGCGTCCAGCCCTTGCCCTCGTCGGCGAAGCCGAGGTTCTCCAGCCACATGGGCTCGTACCACGAGAACGGCACGTAGACCTCCGCCACGTCGATCTGGGCTCGCGGATCGGTGATCCCGGCCTGGCCGTAGACGTCGGCGGCGCACTCCCGGCCCGCCTCCGGGTTGACCTGGTCGCGACCGGGGAACGTCGTGGGCTCGGAGCGCATGGCGCCACCGAGCATCCAGGCCGGCCGCCGGCCGGCGGTCGCCGCGGCGTCGCCGACGGCCTCGTCGCCGAGCACCATGGCGCAGGCGCCGTCTGACGACGGGCAGGTCTCGGAGTAGCGGATCGGGTCCCACAGCATCATCGAGTCCCGCACCGAGTCGAAGCTGATGTCGTGCTCGTGCAGGTGGGCCTTGGGGTTCTTGAGGGCGTTGAGCCGGTCCTTCAGCGCCACCAGGACCCCGATGTGGTCGGGTGCCCCCGAGCGGCGCATGTAGGCCCGGATGTGGGGGGCGAAGTAGCCGCCGGCCCCGGCCACGAGCGGCGGCTGGAACGGGATCGGCAGCGTCAGCGCCCACATCGCCTCGCTCTCCGACTGCTTCTCGAAGGCGAGGGTGAGCACCCGTGCGTGGACCCCGGCCTGAACCAGGCTGGCGGCCACCAGCGCGGTCGAGCCGCCCACCGAACCGGCGGTGTGCACCCGCAGCATCGGCTTGCCGACGCACCCGAGGGCGTCTGCCAGGTACAGCTCGGGCATCATCACGCCCTCGAAGAAGTCGGGCGCCTTGCCGATGACCACCGCCTCGATGTCCGACCAGTCCATCTCGGCGTCGGCCAGCGCCTCGTGGCCCGCCTCACGCACCAGGCCGGCGATCGACACGTCGCCCCGCGTGGCCTGGTGCCTCGTCTGCCCGATGCCGACGACGGCGACGCGTTCCTTCCCCATCAGGACGCCCCCGCCTCCGCCTCGAGCAGGCACACCAGGTTCTGTTGGAGGCATGGCCCGTTGGTGGCGTGGGCCACGGCCCGCCGCGCCTCGCCGCTCCGGATGCGGGTTGCGGCCTCGCCGATGCGGATGAGGCCGGCCGCCATCATCGGGTTGGCGGCGAGCGGCCCGCCGGACGGGTTCAGCGCCACGTCGTCGCCGAGCCCGAGCGCGTCACGCAGCAGCACCTCCTGGTGGCTGAACGGCGCGTGCAGCTCGGCCACGTCGACCGGAGCGCCGCCGACGCCGGCCCGCGCGCCGGCCAGACGCGTGGACGGCGAGGATGTGAGGTCGCGCACCCCGAGGCCGTGGGCCTCGATGCGATGGTCGATCCCCCGGATCCACGCGGGCCGGTCGACGAGCTCACGGGCCCGGCCGCCGGCGGCCAGGATCATCGCCGCGGCCCCGTCACCGATGGGCGGGCAGTCGTGGCGGCGCAACGGCGAGGCTATCTCGGGCTCCTTCAGAAGCACGTCCGGGTCGTCGGAGCCCTGCAGCTGGGCGAAGGGGTTGTCGGTGGCCGACCTGCGGCTGCGGGCCGCGATCCCCGCCATCTCCCCCACCGACGTCACGCCCGCCTCGATGCACGCACGGGCCTGGAGGGCGGCGAGCGCCACGCTGTCGGGCCACAGCGGCGCCAGGTAGTACGGGTCCAGCTGGCGGGACAGCACGTCGCGCAGCGAGCCCGGCGACGCCTTGCCGTAGCCGTACACCAGGGCGGTGTCGGCGACGCCGGTCTGGATCTTGACCCACGCCTCGTACAGCGCCCACGCCCCGTCCATCTCGACATGGCTCTCGCTGATGGGGGGCGACGCGCCCACACCGTCGAGGGTCATCACGAAGCTGAACGCGGCACCGGCCAGGTAGTCGGTGCTCCCCGAGCAGGCGAAGTCGATCTGGGACTGGTCCAGGCCGACGTCGTTCTTCACCTGGTGCAGCACCGGCATCAGCATCTCGACCTCGTTGCGCCGCTGTTCGCGGCGGACGTGGTGCGATTGGGCGAAGGCCACGACGGCCACGTCACGCATCAGACGTGCTCCCGGTAGCTCTCGTAGGGGGCGTCGGGCTCGCCCGTGGGGCGCCACCACTTGATGGACGCCAGGTTGGGGCGCAGCTCGCTCGGGTCGACCCACACCGCCTGGACCCGCATCCCCATGCGGATCTGGTCGAAGGGGATCTCCTGGACGAGCCCGAACAGGCCCATGTCGGCGCCGTCGGGCAGCACCGAGGCGCACACGTACGGCAGCTCCATGGCGGAGCCGCTGAACTTCACGTTGACGACGCAGAAGGTGGTCACGATGCCCCGGTCGGCCAGCTCGACCTGCTCGCTGGTGGGGACACCATCGGTGGGGCACGACCCGCGCGGCGGCAGGATCACCTTGCCGCAGACCGGGCAGCGCTCCCCCAGGATCCTCTTGGACGCGATGCCCCGCAGGAAGCGCGAGGTCGCCTCGCCGGCCGTGAACCGGTACTCGAGCCGGGCCGGCGTGCGGACGCTGCGGACCGGCTCCAGGTCGCGTAGCGCCTCGGGCAGGACCAGCGGGCTGCTCATCTCGGCCCGGACCCCACCGGTTCGAAGCAGGCGATGTCGGTGATCGAGCCGGCCCGCTCGCCCGCCCACCGGATCCGCACCTGCATCCCGGTGGCCATGCGCTGGGGCGAGCCGGCGTCGACGGTGTGGAGCAACGCGGTGTCGGCGCCGTCGATCCGGACGAGCGCCCAGGCGAACGGTCGGTCGAGTGGCTGGTGGGGCCGCGGCGCGGGCTCCCACGACCAGGTGGTGACGGTGCCGGTCTCCGCCAGCTCGACCAGCTCGGTGAGCTCGTCACTGGTCACGGGGTCGTACTCCACCGGTGGGCACAGGACCCGGCCGTCCACGGCCCGCACGCCGAGCACGAGGCCCTCGCGGAGCCCGGTCAAGAACGCGCTCTGGACCGGGCCGACGGTCCGGCTGAACGGGTACTCCAGGACGAGCGGCGCCGACAGGATCTCGGCGTCGGGCATGGCATCTCCCCAGGGTGAAACAGGTTCTACCTCGGGGCTTGGTCTAGCAGACGCAGGAAACCGGCGGTGATTCGTTGCGGTCGTGGCGAGAGATCAGCGCCGAAACGGGATGCTCAGGTCGTCGCGGTGGCCGCGGCGTCGGCGCCGGCGCCCGAGGTCGCCTGCGGGAGGGTGATGACCGAGCGGATCACGGTGCCGGCCTTGAGGTCGGCCACGGCGTCGTTGACGCCGTCGATCGTGATGTTCTTGGAGATCATGCCCTCGAGGTCGAGGCGGCCGTGCTTCCAGAGGTTGAGGACCCGGGCGAAGTCGCTGCGCACGTCGGCCGAGCCGTAGTACGAGCCCTTGAGCGTCTTCTCGTCGAAGAACAGCTCGAAGGCGTTGAACGTGACGGTCTGTGCCGCGCTGCCGACGCCGATGATGCACGTCGTGCCGCCCCTGCGGGTCACGTCGTAGGCGCTGCGCATGGTCTGCGGGAGGCCGATGGCCTCGAAGGCGTAGTCGAAGCCGTCGCCGCCGGTGATCGTCGCCTTGGCCCCGTCGACCTCGTCGGGCTTGACGGCATGGGTGGCGCCGAAGCGCTGGGCGTCCTCGAGCTTGGAGTCGACCAGGTCGACGGCCACGATCTCGGATGCGCCGGCCACCCGGGCACCCTGGATGGCGGCGATGCCGACACCGCCGCAGCCGAACACCACCACCGACGAGCCGGGGGTGACCTTGGCGGTGTTGATGGCGGCGCCCACGCCGGTCATGACGCCGCAGCCCACCAGGGACGCGATCTCGTGCGGCACGTCGTCGTCGATCTTCACGACGCTCTGCTGGGGCACGATCATCTCCTCTGCCCAGGTGCCGGTGCCGGTGAAGCCGAAGATCGGCGCGCCCTCCTGGAGGAAGTGGGTCGTGGCGGCGGCGCCCATGAGGAGGTTCAGGCACAGGTTGGGCTGCTTGCGGTCGACGCAGAACGCGCACGCGCCGCACGGCGGGTTCCAGGCGATGATGACGTGGTCGCCCGCTTGGACCGACGTGACCCCCTCGCCGACCTCGGCCACCACACCGGCACCCTCGTGACCCGGGACGAAGGGCGCGGGTTGGGGGATGGTGCCGTTCATTCCCGACACGTCGGAGTGACACACACCGGTGGCGTGGATCGTGACCTTCACCTCCCCCGGCCCGACCGGGGTGAGCGTGATGTCGTCGCGGATCTCGAGCTTCTCGTCGCCGGTGTTGCGGAGAACGGCTGCGCGCATGCGGGTCTCCCCTCGTGAGCTTCTGGACGGCCGCAGCGTAGCAAGGCAAGGTCACGACCCTTGACCGCAGGGTCAGGCTCGCATGTGGCCGGGCGACCGCACGCCGGCGGGCTCCCCGCGCTAGCCGAAGCGGTCGACGATGAGCGTCGCGGCCTCCCGCAGCTCACCGGCAACCCAGGCGATGTCGCCCATCCCGTTGGCCCAGGCGATGGTGGCCGACCACCACACGTGGCCCAACACCTTGGCGGCGGATGCCTCCGACGCCGGGTCGACGTCGTCCGGGAACGCGGAGCGCATGATGCGGGCCATGGCGTCGGTCACGTCGCCGATGGCGGCCACCCCGTATTCGCGCTCGCCGGCGGTCATGGCCGCGATCACCGCGGCCGTGAGCTTGGGCTCGCGGTCCATCGAGCGCAACGCCCGCCCGAGCACGTCCATGACCCGGTCGACCGTGTCGTCGCCCGCCGGCGGCCGGCGCATGACCCGCTGCTCGAGGTCGCCCAACCACTGGACCATGACGGCCAGCAGCAACGCGTCCTTGGACGGGAAGTAGCGGTAGATGGTCCCGAGGGCGACCTGGGCCCGCGCCGCCACGTCGCGCATCTGCACGACGTCGTAGCCACCCTCGGCGGCGAGCTCGAGGGCCGCACGGATCACCCGCTCGCGTCGCGCCGCCTGGCTCCGCGTCAGCGTCGACGCCGGAAGGGTGCTCCCGTCACTGTCCACCGCCCGAGGTTAGAACACGTTCTACCGGCGGACGACGCCGGCTCAGCTCACTCAGGTTTGGAGGATGGCCTCGATCTCGAGGGCCAGCTGGACCTTCTCCCCCACCACCAGGCCGCCGCCGTCCATCGGCATGTCGAACGTGACCCCGAAGTCCTTGCGGTTGATTTCTCCCGTGGCCGACAGGCCGGCCCGGGTGCCGCCCCACGGATCGGCGCCGACGCCGTGGAACTCGACTCGCAGCGACACGGGGTGGGTGACATCCTTGACCGTGAGCTCGCCGTCGGCGACGTACCCGTCGCCGTCGACGCGCAGGCCGCTGGACCGGTACGTCATGGCCGGGTACTTGTCGACCTCGAAGTAGTTCGACGAGCGCAGGTCGTTGTCGCGGTCCTCGTTGCCGGTGTTGATCGAGTTCAGGTCGACCGTCAGCGTCGCCCGGGTGTCGAGGATGTCGTCACCGGTCACGATCTCCCCCTCGAACTTCTCGAACCGCCCCCGGACCTTGGTGACCATCAGGTGGCGGGCCGAGAAGCCGATCTCGGAATGGATCGGATCGATGGCCCACGTGCCGGCCACGTACCCCGGGATGTTCGTTGCCTCGGTCACTGTGCGCAGCTCCCTCTCACGAGCCCGCCCCGGCCCGATCGGCCATGGGAGCGGAACATACCGCGTCGTAGCCTCAGCATCATGCCCCAGGCCGTGGCCCGTGACGCCGATCGGTTCGCCGGTCCCTACGCGACCGGCGCGCCGGCGCCGGCGCTGCGGATCGTGGCGCCCAGCCTCACGCGCTTCGGATGGCGGGAGCTCGTGCGCGGCGCCGAGATCGCCATCGTGCTGGCGCGGCACGTGCTGGGGGCGACCGTTCACCATTTCGCCCGCCGACCATCGGCGCTGTTCCGGCTCCGCCGCGACCGGGCCGCCAGGACGGCTCTGGCCAGCGCCGTCAGCGTCGCCTTGGTGGAGGCGTTCATGGCGCTCGGCCCCACGTTCGTGAAGCTGGGCCAGCTGATCGCGTCCTCGCCGGGCATGTTCCCCGCCCCGCTCGCCGACGCCTGCATGCGCACGCTCGACGACGTCCCACCCTTCCCGGCGGGCGAAGCCCTGGCCATGGTCGAGGAAGACCTCGGCGCAGCCGCGGTGGAGATCTTCACGGACTTCGATCCGCGGCCGCTCTCGGCCGCCTCCATCGCCCAGGTGCACGCCTGCACGCTGGCCGATGGTCGAGGGGCGGTCCTCAAGATCCAGCGGCCGTCGATCCGCGACCGCATGAACCGCGACCTGCGGATGCTGTACCGGATGGCCCGGCTGGTCGACCGCACGCGCACCGGGCACCTCATGAACGCCCCCGGGGTGGTCGAGGACCTGCACCAGGTCACCAACGAGGAGCTGAACTTCGCGCTCGAGGCCCACCGCCAGGCGGAGTTCCGCGACCACATCGGGGCGTTCGGCGACAACCGTTGGATCACCGCTCCCGTCGTGTACTGGGACCACTGTGGGCCGAGGGTGATCTGCATGGAGCGGCTCCGCGGTACGCCCATGGACCGCTTCACCGAGATCAAGGCCCGGGGCATCGACGGGGAGCTGGTGCTGCGGCGGGGGCTGAAGGCGTGGATGGAGGCCACGCTGGTTCACGGGCCGTTCCACGGCGACGTGCACGCCGGCAACATCTGGGTGCTCGACGACGGGCGTGCCGCATACCTCGACTTCGGCATCATGGGCGAGCTGCCCGAGGCCCACCGCCAAGCCCTGCGCGACGCCCAGTACACGGTGATGATCGACGGCGACTACACCCGCATCGTGCGGGCCTGGCAGCGCATCGGAATCCTGAGCGAAGACGTGGGGCCGGTCGACGAGGTCGCCGCCCGCCTCGAGGCCGTGCTCGACCCCATGTTCGACATGACCCTCGGCGAGGTCAGCCTGTCGTTCGTGCTGCGCCGGCAGCTGGAGCTCCAGCACGAGTACGGCGCCCGTGCCGCCCGCGAGCTGGTGCTCGTCTCCAAGCAGCTCATGTACTTCGAGCGCTACGCCAAGGAGCTGGCCCCCGATTACAACATGGCCCGCGACCTGTTCCTGGTGCAGAACGTCTTTCCGGAGCCGGTCGCCCGCCTGGTTGCCGAACGCGGCATCTCCTTCCCCGACGATTCGGTCCCCCACGTTGTGGGGTCAGGCGACGCCCGTACGACCGCCTGACGACAGCGTCGACGGCAGTGGCCGGGCGTGGACGACGATCAGCTCCTGGACCGCCCGGGTGAGCGCGACGTAGAGCAGCCGGAGGCCCGGCGCGGTGCCTCCGGCGATGGCCGCCGGTTCGGCGACGACGACGGCATCGAACTCGAGGCCCTTGGCGTCCGGCGGCGCCACCACGGTGACGCCCGGCAGCCGGTGCGCATCCGGTGCCAGGCGCGGCGGGGCGATCACGGCGACCGACGTGTAGCGGCCGGACAGCTCCGCCACCGCCGCCACGATCCGGTCGTGGAGACCCTCGGTGCCGAGCGCGGCCTCGACGGCGAGGAACCGTGGCGGCCGGCCGCCGAGGCGGACGGACCGGCAGGGCGTGACGCCCGGCGCGGCCTCGGCCAGCAGCCGATTGGCGACGTCGACGATGGCGGCCGGAACGCGGTAGCCGAGGTCGAGGTCTGTGCGCCGGGCGCTCGCCGGCGCGCCGAGGTGGCCGACCACGTCGTCCCACGAGGACTGCGCCGCCGGGGCCGTGGCCTGTGCCAGATCGCCGAGCACGGTCATCGACCGGGCGGGGCTGCGCCGGGCCAGCGCCCGGAACCCCATGGCCGAGAGGTCCTGCGCCTCGTCGACGACCACGTGGCCGTACGCCGCTGGCGCGCCGGCGAGCAGCGCTTGGGCCTCGTCGAGCAGTGCCAGGTCGTCGACCGTCCACGGCTCGTCGGACACCCGCCGCGTGGGCGCGCGCAGTAGCAGCTCCTGCTCGTCAGGGTCGAGCACCCCGGCGCCGGCGGCGCGCAGCGCGTTCCGGTTGGCGAGCAGCCGGCGCACCAGGGTGGCGGGGTTGAGCGCCGGCCAGATGCGATCGAGGGCTCGCTGCCAGCCGCGGTCGGCGCGGAGGCCGGCGTCCACGGCATCCAGGCTGGCCACCTCCTCCCCGCGGCGCGCCGCCAGCTCCTGGCGTGCCAGCCGGACCAGCCGGGTCCGCAACGCGGCCCGCCCGACGTTGTGCGGCACACCCCGGTCCTGAACGTCCGCCACCGCGTCGAGCACCGCGTCCGCGTCCAGGCGCACCATCCCCCACGGCGTGGCCGCCTCGATGCGGTCCTCGGGCGGTTGGACGCTGCTGGCCACCGCGCGCGCCAGCACCGCCGCCAGGCGGGCGTCGCCCTTGAGCCGGGCGGCGTCGTCACCGTCCCGGCCG
>JBOGHG010000107.1:0-12996 GCA_050744525.1 Acidimicrobiales bacterium
GTTCGCAACCTCCGGTTGCGAACCGAAGGTCAGCCGTTCCTGGGCAGGTCGCGGAACGGGGTGTTCTTGTCGAAGCCGGGTTCCTTGGGCAGGCCCAGCACGCGTTCGCCGATGATGTTGCGCTGCACCTGGTCGGTGCCGCCGTAGATGGGCGGGGCCTGGGCAAACAAGGCCATCTCGGTGATGCCGCCCAGGAACCGCAGGCCGGTGGCCTCGTCGAGGCTCCGGCGGGCCTCGGGGTCGTAGCCGTGGAGCATGCCGTAGGGGCCGGCGATCTCGAGGCCGAGGTCGCGGGACAGGCGCACGATGTTGCTCATCGTGAGCTTGGCGATGTTGGGCAGGCCGGGGATGTCGCCGCCGGCCGCCTTCACCGCCTTGAGGCGCAGGTTGTTGAACCGCGCCAGCTCGCCCAGGGTGTGCAGCGCCATCAGCCTCTGACGAACGTTCGGATCCGTGGACGTGCCGTTGGCCTTGGCCAGCTGGGTGAGGGCCTTGGACGACGCCCCGAACAGCGTGCCGCCGCCTCCGCCGCGGCGTCCGCCCGTGGCCACGAAGTCGCCGGCGCGCCGGTCGAGGTCGCCGGCCACGGTGCCGGGGGTGGCGAGGGACGCCGCCGCCGACCCGCCCCCGGCGCCCAGGCTCGTGCGCTCGAACATCAGGGTGGTGTTGGCGACGCGCCAGCCCCCGTTGAGCCCGCCGACGATGGCGTCGTCGTGCACGCGGGCGTCGTTGAGGAACACCTCGTTGAACAGCGAGCGCCCGGTCATCTCCCGCAGCGGGCGCACCTCGACACCGGGTTGGTGCATGTCGATGACGAAGTAGGTGATGCCGGCGTGCTTGGGCTGGTCGGGATCGGTGCGCGCGATCAGCATGCCGAGGTCGGCGACCTGGCCGCCCGAGGTCCAGACCTTCTGGCCGTTGACGACCCACTCGTCGCCGTCCTTCACCGCCCGCGATTGCAGGCCGGCGAGATCGGATCCGGCGCCGGGTTCACTGAAGAGCTGGCACCAGCCCTTGCGGCCCGTGACGATGTCGCGCAGGTAGCGCTGCTTCTGCTCATCGCTGCCGTGGACCAGGATCGTCGGGCCGGCCAGCATGAGCCCCAGGCCGCCGGGCGCCGGGACGGCGCCGAAGTCGGCGATGGCCTGCTGGGCGCGGTTGCCGTCGTCGCGGCTGAGCTCCCTGCCGAACCAGTCGGTGGGCCACGTGGGCACCCCCCACCCCGAGGTGCCGAGGCGTTCCCACCACTCGCCGACGGAGAGGTCGGCGTCCCAGTTGTCGGCCAGCCAGTCCTTGACCTCGGCGACGATGTCGGGGGCAGCCGCCGTCCGTTCCGCGGTGTCGGTCATGATCCCAAGCGCAGCACGTCTTGACCGGCGGGTCAAGGTGGGTCAGGGGCGCGCCGGGGTCCCGAAGATGCTCGCCAGCTCGGCCGGGGCGACGGCCTCGAGCTGGTCGTAGCTGCACTCGATCGGGGTCTTGTCGGGACGCCAGCGCACGAAGCGTGCGTTGTGGCGGAAGCGCCCCGACTGGAGGTGCTCGTAGCGCACCTCCGCCACCCGCTCGATGCGCAGCGGCTCCCAGGACATGTCCTTGGCGGCGTTCCAGCGGTTGGGGGCGCCCGGCATCCGCTGCCCGGCCTCGTGGGCCTCCGCCAGCGCCCACTCCCGCCAGGGATGCCCGTCGAGCGCGTTGGCGCGCAGCGGGTCGAGCTCACCGACGAGCTGCCGGCGCAGGCCGGCGGCGAACGACGAGGCGACCCCGACGTGATGCAGGGTGCCCTCGTCGTCGTAGAGGCCGAGCAGGAGCGAGCCGACGCCCTCGCCGTCCTTGTGCCAGCGGAACCCGGCCACGACGCAGTCGGCGGTGCGCTGGTGCTTCACCTTGAACATGTCGCGCTTGTCCTGCCGGTAGGGGCCGGCGGCCGGCTTGGCCATGACGCCGTCGAAGCCGGCGCCCTCGAAGCGCCGGAACCAGTCCTCGGCGCGGTCGGCGTCGGCGGTGACCGGGGTGAGGTACACGCGGTCGTGGTCGCGGTCGCCGCTGAGGACGCCCTCGAGGAGCCGGCGCCGCTCCGAGAACGGCTCGTCTGTCAGGTCCCGGTCGCCCAGCGCGAGCAGGTCGAAGGCCACGAAGGCCGCCGGGGTCTGCTCGGCCAGCATGTTGACCCGTGACTCCGCGGGGTGGAGCCGCAGTTGCAGCCCGTCGAAGTCGAGCCCGCTGCCCGTCACCACCACCAGCTCCCCGTCGACCACGCAGCGCTCGGGTAGCTCGGACCGCAGCGGCGGCACCATCTCGGGGAAGTAGCGGGTCAACGGCCGGTCGTTGCGGCTGCCAAGCTCGATCTCGTCGCCGTCGCGGAACACGACGCAGCGAAAGCCGTCCCACTTCGGCTCGTAGAGGAGGCCGGGGTCGCGGGGCAGCTCGTAGACGGCCTTGGCGAGCATCGGCTTCACGGGGGGCATGACGGGGAGGCGCATGCCAGGGAGCGTACGGTCGGTCGGAGACCGACGCCATCAGGGGCGGCGGGAGGGGGTCGGGCAGGAGGGTACGCCCGGACCGCGGGATCTGCGGTAGTGTCCGGGCCGCCATTGGCGGACGGATGCTGGGGATACGGGGATGGGGGACAGGGTCGAGCTCGCCTGGTCGGGACGATGGCGCGCGCCCGCTGCCGCACCCGAGGTCCGAACGCCTTCTCACGTCCCGCCGACGGCGGGTAACCGAAGGAGACCCATGAGATACAAGCGCTTGGTCGCCGCGGCCGTGGCTGGCATTGCGGCAACCGGTTGGCTGGCCGCCACGCCTGCGGGCGCCCAGGAGTTCCTGCCGATCGAGATCTCACCGACGAGTGGGCCACCGGGGACCCAGATTGCGATCTCGGGCGACGGCTGCATCGCCGCGGACACTCCCGGCTTCATCGGGGTCTTCCTCTTCTTCGAAGAGGAGGAGGAGCCCGTCCTGGTCTTCGGTGTCGAAGTGGCCGACGACGGTTCCTGGTCGGCGGGGATCCTCTCCGAGGACACCGACCCGCTCGGACTCTACGACGTCACCGCCACCTGCTTCGTCGGCCCGGAGTCGGAAGAGGTGATCGCCGAGTACGACTTCGCCACCTTCGAGCTGACCGCCCCGCCGAGCCCGCCGTCGACGGCGCCGCCGGCCACCCCGACCCCCACGCCGGCGCCCGTCGCGCCGCAGGCGCCGCCGGCGACGCCGGTCACCGCCGACCCGACCTTCACGGGCTGATCCACGCCGGCGGAACGACAGCTCTGCCGGCGGCGCCCTTTCGGTGACGGATGTGGTTGCCAGCCAACCAGATCCGTCACCGGGACCGGCCGGCCGCGGCGTCAGGCCGTGATGTGCACCGGCGTGCCGAGGGGCAACACCGGCACCAGCTCGAGGATCGCCTCGTTGCGCAGCCGGATGCAGCCGTGGCTGACGTCGGTGCCGATCACCTCGGGCTCGTTGGTGCCGTGGATGCCGATGACGCCGTCACCGCCGTTGAACTCGTCGAGCACGTTGGAGAAACCCGACAACCCGTAGGCGTACGGCCCGTACGGGCCGTTGGGGTCGGGCGGCTGCAGCAATTCCTTGATGTAGTAGATGCCCCCGGGGGTGGGAGTGTCGGCGGTCCCTACGGCGATCGGCTCGTCGAGCACGACCTCGTCGCCGTTGTGGACCACCAGGCGGTGCGCGCCCAGGGCGATGTCCATGCTGTACGGGTTCGACACGACGGTGACGTCCGCGGCCCACACCCAGCCGGTCGAACCGTTGGGTCGCACCGGCAGGTGGACGTTCAGCCAGTCGCCCTGCTGTTCCTTGACCAGGAAGACCAACGGCGCCCCGTTCTCGTTGGGGTTGTCGAGCGACGAGGCCGGCTCACCGTCGCCGGCCGCGGCGTACACCGGCATGGACGCAGGCTTGGCCTGTGCAACCAGTGCGGCACCGTCCGCCGGAACGGTGGTGCCCGGCGTGGTGGTGGTCGTCGTCGTGCCGACCGTGCGGGGGCGGTCACGTTGCGGTGCCGATGTACGTTCGTCGTCCCCGGAACCGCCACCACAGGCCGCCAGCGTGAGCGCCAGGGACGCCGCGACGAATCCAGCGATCCAACGAGACGTGCGCCCAGCCACGGCCTGCGACCGTAGCCGGGCGCCGTCCCCCGAGACCCGCCGGACGCCGCAATTTCGGGCGCTTGACCACCCCCACTAGCTTTTGCAGCCATGGCCGACCACCCGATGAGCGAGCGGCTTGCCGACCTCGAGAAGCGCAAGGAAGAGGCGCTCGCTCCCGGCACCGACGTGGCGCGCCAGCGTCAGCATGACCGTGGGAAGCTCCTGGCCCGCGAGCGGATCGACCTGCTGCTCGACCCCGGTTCGTTCCACGAGCTGGATCTGCTGGCCCGACGCCCCTCCGACTCCGGGTTCGACGACCGGCCCTTTACCGACGGCGTCATCTGCGGCTGGGGCACGGTCGACGGTCGCAAGGTGTTCGTGTTCTCCCAGGATTTCACGGTGTTCGGCGGCGCGCTGGGCGAGGTGTTCGCCGACAAGATCCACAAGCTCATGGACCTGGCGCTCAAGGTCGGGGCCCCGGTCGTGGGCCTCAACGACGGCGCCGGCGCCCGCATCCAGGAGGGCGTCGTCAGCCTCGACAGCTATGGCGGCATCTTCTACCGCAACGTGCAGTCCTCGGGGGTCGTCCCCCAGATCAGCGTGATCATGGGGCCGTGCGCCGGCGGCGCCGTCTACTCCCCCGCCATGACCGACTTCGTGTTCATGGTCGAGGACACGTCCTACATGTTCATCACGGGGCCCGACGTGGTGAAGACCGTGACCGGCGAGACCGTCACCCAGCAGGAGCTGGGGGGCGCCATCGCCCACGCCTCGCGCTCCGGTGTGTGCCAGTTCACCTCGGCCGACGACGGCGCCTGCCTGGAGGACGTCCGCTACCTGCTGGGCTTCCTGCCGTCCAACAACCTCGAGGAGCCGCCGGTCGTCGCCAGCGACGACGACCCGACCCGCCTCTGCCCCGAGCTTCACGACATCATCCCGGCGTCTTCGAACCAGCCCTACGACATGCACAGGGTGGTCGAAGCGGTCGTCGACGGTGGCGAGTACTTCGAGTACGCCCGCCGCTGGGCACCCAACATCGTGTGCGCATATGCGCGGCTCGACGGGCGGGTCGTCGGCATCGTCGGCAACCAGCCCATGCACCTCGCCGGCGTCCTCGACATCGAGTCGTCCGAAAAGGCGGCCCGGTTCGTGCGCACGTGCGACGCCTTCAACATCCCGCTCGTGTCGTTCGTCGACGTGCCCGGGTTCCTGCCCGGCGTCGACCAGGAGCACGGCGGCATCATCCGCCACGGCGCCAAGCTGCTCTACGCCTTCTGCGAGGCCACCGTGCCCCGCATCCAGGTCGTGACCCGCAAGGCGTACGGCGGCGCCTACGTGGTGATGAACTCCAAGTCGATCGGCGCCGATCTCGCCTACGCGTGGCCCTCGGGCGAGCTGGCGGTGATGGGACCGCAGGGCGCGGTCGAGATCGCCTACCGCCGTGAGATCGAGGCCGCCCCCGACCCCGAGGCCCGCAAGGTCGAGCTGGTGGAGGAGTACTCCGATCGCTTCGCCAACCCCTACCAGGCGGCGGAACGCGGCTACGTCGACGACGTGATCGACCCGGCCGAGACCCGCGTCAAGCTCATCGCCGGGCTCGACCTCCTGCGCTCCAAGCGGGAGGACCTCCCCAAGCGCAAGCACGGCAACGTGCCGCTCTGAGCGAGCGTCCGCAATGCAGCGAGCCCTGGGCCCGAGCGGCCCGTCGCCGAAGGCGACAAGAGCGGAAAACACAGCGTCGGAGCCCGAGCGGCCCGGCCGAAGGCCAAGAGCGGGAAGTACGTTGCCGGGCCCCGAACCGAACCCGCAGGTCGCCGTCGTCGGGCGAGACCGCGAGCCCACCGACGAGGAGCTGGCCGCCATCGTCGCCGCCGTCGAGGTGACCTGGCCCCGCCCCCCCGCCGCCGCCCGTGCCGCCGAACTGCCTCGATGGAGGTTCTCCGGCCGGTGGTGGACCAAGCCGGTGCCGCTCCGCCGGGTCCGTCCCTGGGCGCGCTGAGCAAGGCCGACATGGACCTGACGACGGTCGCCGACGACGAAGCGGTGCTGCACGACGGGCCGGCGGTCCACCACTTCCCGGACCTGCAGCCCGACACCGACTACGACCGCGGCGGCCACAGCTTCCGGACGCTGCCCCGTCCCGCGGGCCAGCGGCTCGCCACCGTGTGCACCGTCAACGACGTGCATTTCGGCGAGACGGAGTGCGGCATCCTCAACGGCATCGACGACTACCCCATCTACACCACCGCCCCAGGCGAGGAGCCCTACCCCGAGCTGATGAGCCGGTGCGCCATCGCCGACATGAAGGCCATCCAGCCCGACGTGGTCTTGGTCAAGGGCGACCTCACGTCGAGGGGCACCCGGCCCGAGTACCAGGCGTTCCTCAACGCGTATGGACCGGCGTTCGGCGAACGGCTCGTCCACGTGCGCGGCAACCACGACGCGTACTACGGCGAGGACTTCGCCTCCGAGGCGCCCATCGCCGTCACGCTCCCTGGCGTCATCCTGGCCGTGATCGACACGACCATCCCCGCGAAGGCGTCGGGAGGTGTGTCGGAGGAATCCCTGGAGTGGCTCGACCAGCTCGCCGCCGAGGCCGACCGGCCGGTGCTGGCGTTCGGACACCACCACACCTGGAACCCGGATTCGCCCGAGCGGCCCGAGGGCTACTTCGGGATCAATCCCGACGACTCCGAGAAGCTGGTCGATGTCGTGGCCCGCCGGCCGCGGATCGCCGGCTACTTCGCCGGCCACACCCACCGCAACCGGGTGCGCCGGTTCTCGGCCACCGGCGGGGTGCCCTGGGTGGAGGTGGCGTGCGTCAAGGACTTCCCCGGGGCCTGGGCGGAGTACCGGGTATACGAGGGGGGCATCCTCCAGGTGTTCCGGCGGATCTCTGCCCCCGAGGCGCTGGCCTGGAGCGAGAAGACCCGCGATCTCTACGCCGGGCTCTACGAGATGTACGCCTTCGGGGCGCTCGGCGACCGCTGCTTCCCCATCGCCACGACGCGAGCCTGAAGTGCACGGGCCCCTCGCCGGCATCCGGGTGATCGACCTGGCGACGGTGATCGCCGGCCCCGGCGCCGCCCGCTACCTGGCCGACTTCGGGGCCGACGTGCTGAAGATCGAGCGCCCGGGCGTCGGAGATTCCACCCGCACGATGGGCCTTCCCGACCCCCGCGACGGCACCTCGCTCTATTGGAAGGTCGTCGGCCGCAACAAGCGCTGCGCCACGCTCGACCTCAAGTCCCCCGATGGGCGTGAGGCGCTGCTCAGGCTGGCCGCCGAGGCACACGTGCTGATCGAGAGCTTCCGACCAGGCGTGCTGGAGCGGCTGGGGCTGGCGCCCGACGTGCTGTTGGGGCGGAATCCCCGCCTGGTCGTCTGCCGGGTGACCGCCTTCGGCCAGGACGGGCCGTACGCCCAGCGGCCGGGGTTTGCGACCCTCGCCGAGGCGATGTCGGGCTTCGCCGCCATCAACGGCGAGGCCGACGGCGGACCGCTGCTGCCGCCCATCGCCCTCACCGACGAGGTGACTGCGTTGGCCGCCGCCTTCGCCACCATGGTCGCCCTGCACTCCGGCGTCGGGCAGGTCGTGGACGTGACGCTGCTGGAGTCGTTGCTCCAGTGCATGGGACCGTTGCCGTCCGCCTACGGGACGACGGGGTTCCTGCAGCCGCGACGGGGCTCGAGCCTCCCCTATTCGGTGCCCCGCGGGACCTGGCGGTGCCGCGACGGCCAGTGGGTGGCGGTGTCGGCATCGGCCGAGTCGGTCGGTCGCCGGGTCATGGAGCTGATCGGCCTGGCGGATCGTGAGGACCTGCGGTCGTTCGCCGGCAGGATCGCGGCCCGCGACGAGATCGACGCCCGCATGGCCGAGTTCTGCGCCGCGCGCACCATGGACGAGGTCGTCGTCGCCTTCGAGGAGGCGCACGCCGCCGCCGCACCCGTGTACGACATGGCCGGGGTGTTCGCCGATCCCCAAGTGGCTGCGCGGGGCAGCATCGTCGAGACGGACGGCGTGCCCATGCCCGGGCTCGTCGCCCGGTTGTCTCGCACGCCCGGTGCCGTGCGCTGGGCCGGCCGGGCCATGGAGGCCGACGACCCGCCGCGCTGGGACCGCGAGCCGGGCTGACCGCACCGGACCGCATCGGGCTCGGCGAGGCCCCTGCGGGGCGGGGCCCTGCCCGGGGAACCCCCTACGGAGTGGGCGCTTCCCGGCGAGCCGAGGCAATGCCGAACGCTCTTGTGTAGCGAAGCAAAAGGACGAACGGTTCTCCCGGGCTATGCGAGATGGTCGACGGCTCTTGGAGTTCCTCCTCGACAACGGCATCAGATTCGAGGATGTCACCGCCACCGACAACCGACCTCCGGACGTACGCCGATCGACAGGCAGACACCCGCAGGTGGTCTCCCGGGATCGCCGTCTGGGTCAGGCCCAGCCGTGATGGCGATCGGCCCGCTGATTCACGCCATCGTCCCGGAAGTCGAAGAACCGCGGAAGCCCCGGTCTCGCGGCGCTGCTTCGCCAGTCCCGATCCCAGTATCCACCGACGTCCCGCCGCCGCAGATAGTTGCTCAGGATGCCGACGGCAATGACAAAGACCGCAGCCGCCACATAGCCGACCATCAACGACCAATCGTATCGCGAGCAACACGACCGTATCGTCACTCGGAAGCGTCTCGGCTCGGCCCCTTCCTGAGCCGGCGGCCATCGGGCGGATCATGGCCACTGGGAACGGCCCGCTGGCGGCCAGTGCGTGCTCACTGCGGCCACTCCGCAGTGTGGTCAGCCCAGTGGGAAGTTGCGGCCCGACCTCGACCCCGAGCCGGCGTTCAGGGGCGTTCGAACTGCCGGACCGGTTCGTCTACCGCTTGGCCGCCGCTCGCATGAGACGATTGTCCGGTGAGCCAATGGGGGCGTGATACGTATGGCGATCCTTGCCGTGAATGCGGTTTCTCGTGGAACATCGCCACATCCGACGCTCGGGCGCTGGCTGCTGGGCTTCCCTCGCGGTTGGAGGACATCCTGGCCGACGCCTGTGGAACCGAACGTCATCCGGCGCTTGCCTGGACTGTGACCTCCTATGTTGCACACATCGGTGACAACCTGAGGATCTGGGCGGAACGGCTGGCTGGTATCGCCCTCGGTGGCCCGACCGCCGTTGCGAGCTACGACGAGAATGCACTTGCTAGTGCCCGCGTGTACGAGGACATCGGTCTGCCCGGAGCACTGTGGACGCTTCGCCGATCGACGCGAGATTGGCTCAAGGCGGTCGATCTCGCGGCGCCAGATCTCGAGATGACGCATCCCGAACGCGGAGTCATTCAACTCGAGGACGTCATCCGAACCAACGTCCACGATGCCCTGCACCACGAGTGGGACATCAAACGATCGCTCACGGCCTAACGGGCCCGCTGTACTGCTCCCGGCGGTAGGGGTGTGGCTCTATGCCGGGCTCGTGGTCTTGATGCCGACCTGTCGGGCAGCATCAACCATCCGTTCGTCGTAGGTGATCAACCCGCCGAGGTCTCGGCCCAGCTGTTGCGCCGTAGCCAGATGGATTGCGTCTAGAGATCGGACGTCGGCCGGCAGCAACACGCCGGCCGCGTTCAGAACACGGTCGTTGACGCGAACCAAGTCGATTCGGCCAAGCACAACTCTGCCCCGGGCGATACCCGCGTCGCCCTCGAACAACAAGGATCGAAGGACCTCAGTGCGGGCCAGCGCGCTCGACACCAGCGGACGCCGCCGGCGTACGTGGCGGCGTAGTGCAGCCGATTGCGGCTCCTCGATGACGAGCTTCACGATCGCCGACGAGTCCAGGTAGGTCGCGGGCATCAGCGTTCGTGTCGGCGCAGGCGAGCGAGCACTGCGGACGGCAGCTCGGATCCCTGGGACGGGAGGGGCGCCGGCAGGTCGTCGAGATCGCCGGTCGCCGGGTCGATCTCACCGGCTACGCGCATCTGCTCGATCGGACTGCCTTGCGGCAGCGGCCCGAGGAGGGCGACGGGCCGACCTCGGTCGGTGATCTCGATCGTCTCCCCGCGCTCCACTTGGCGTAGCAGTTCGCTCGCTCGCTGCCGCAGCTCGCGCACTCCGACACTCATCATAGATGCTACTAATAGCACATCACGAGCGTATCCCGATGCGTGCCGGTGAGCGACGGCTCAGGCGAGCGTGTCGCGGCCTGCAGCCAGCATTCACCGAGCTGCCGGTCTACGGTCATCCGGTGGACACGCCGGGTCCCTAGGGTCCGGCCCACCCGATCTCACGGAGGACCGCTCCATGCGCCTGCGCCGCCTCGTCGCCGCCGCCCTGACCGCCGTCCTCGCGGTCCCCGTCGCCGTGGGACTCGCAGTCCCCGCCGGCGGGGCCACCCCCACCGACCTGTTCTTCTCCGAGTACGTGGAGGGCTCGGGGTTCAACAAGGCGGTCGAGATCTTCAACGGCACCGGGTCGGCCATCGACCTCGGCGCCGCCGGCTACACGCTCGAGCTGTACAGCAACGGAGCCGCCGCGGCCAGCCAGACCGTCGCGCTCACCGGCACGGTGGCCGACGGCGACGTGTTCGTGGTGTCGCGGGCCGACGCCGACCCGGCCCTGGTCGCCCAGGCCGACCTCCTCGCCCCCGCGGTCGCGAACTGGAACGGCGACGACGCCGTGGCGCTGCGCAAGGCCGGCGCTCCGCTCGACGTGATCGGCCAGATCGGGTTCGATCCGGGGAGCGAGTGGGGAACCGGCGCCGCCAGCACCATGGACAACACGATCCGGCGGCGTTCCGACGTCGACGCCGGCGACACCGACGGCAGCGACGCCTTCGATCCCGCCGCCGAGTGGGAGGGCTTCCCGATCAACACCCTCGACGGCATCGGCGCCCACACGTTCACGGGCGGGGGCGGCAACCAGCCGGTGACCGTCAGCTGTGGCGGTCCGCTGACGACCATCGCCGGCACCGCCGCCAGCCGCGTGGTCACGGCCACCGACGCCGACGGCACGGTGGTCGACGTCGCGATCGCCGACGTGAACCCGGCGCCCTCGGCGGGGACGATCGAGCGGACGGCCTTCACTCCTGCGACCGCGCCCGGCGGCACCGCCGAGGCCACGGTGACGGTGAGCGCCGACGTCCCGGCGGGCACGTACGCCGTGACGGTCACGGCCACCAACGACGACGGCACGCCCCAGACGGCCACCTGCACGCTCAGCGTCAGCGTGCAGGGCATCCGTCCGATCGGCGAGGTGCAGGGCCCGGTCACCGACGCCACCGACGGCGCGACCTTCCTGTCGCCGCTGGTGGGCCAGCAGGTCGTGGTCCGGGGCGTGGTGACCCAGAAGACGCTGGCCCGGTCGTCGTCGGGCGCGTCGCAGAACGGCTTCTTCCTGCAGAACACGCCCGCCGCGGCCGACGCCGAGCCGACCACCTCGGATGGTGTGTTCGTGTTCCTCGGCGGCTTCACCACGCTGCTGCGGGCCGACGGCGGCCCCGCCTACCTGCCCCAGGTCGGTGACGAGCTGGTGCTGCGGGCCAACGTCACCGAGTTCTTCGCCCTCACGGAGCTCACCAGCCCCCGGCTCGTCGACGTGGCGGCCACCGGGCTGGATCCCGACGCCGATGTCGTGGTCACCGAGGCCGCGCCACCGACCGACCTGGCCGACGCCAACCGCTACTGGGAGCGGCACGAGGGCGAGCGGATCCGCGTCCCGGGCGGGAGCATCGCCACGAGCGGTCGCGACGTCTTCGCCTCGACGGCCGACAGCGAGGTGTGGCTCATCCGTCCCGACGACCCGCTGGCCGCCCGTACCGACCCCTACGCGCGGCGGGTGTTCCGCGACCCGCACCCACTCGACAACCAGCCGCAGCCGCTGTTCGACGACGGCAACGGCAACCGCATCATGCTGGCGTCGCTCGGCGTCAAGGCCGCCAGCGGGGACTCGACGACGCTGCTGCCGCCGGTGCGGGTCTTCGACACGCTCGACGGCGACGCCGTGGGCGGCCTCTACTTCTCGTTCGGGAAGTACGGCGTCCAGGTCGAGTCGGCGGCGTTCACGCCCGGGGCCGACCCCTCCCTCAACGCACCGCCGGCCCCGGCCGACCGGCGCAACGAGGTGGCGATCTCGACGGCCAACCTCGAGAACCTCTACGACTTCCGCGACGACCCCACCGACGGCTGCGACTTCGTCGGCAACCCCGGGTGCCCGGGCGTCAGCCCGCCGTTCGACTACGTGCCGGCCAGCGACGCCGCCTACCAGCGGCGCCTCACGGACATCGCCACCCAGGTCACCGCCGACCTGCACTCTCCCGACCTGCTGCTCACCCAGGAGGCCGAGGATCAGGACATCTGCCACGTTGCCGGCGGCACGCTCGTGTGCGGCGGCGCGGTCGACGGCGACGGCAAGCCCGACACCCTGCAGGAGCTGGCGCTGGCGATCGGCGCCGCCGGGGGCGGCACCTACGACGCCGGGTACGACCGTGACGGCGCCGACGACCGGGGGATCGTCTCGGCCGTCCTCTACCGCACCGACCGGCTGTCGCTGGTGCCGGCGATCGCGACGGACCCGGTGCTGGGGTCCACGCCGGCCGTGCAGTACCGGGCACCCGGCCTCGCCAGCAACGCCGACGTCTCCAACCCCAAGACGCTCAACGCCGAGCTGCCCGACGACGTCGACAGGTCGACCGGTGTGGACGGCGCCAACGTTTTCACGCGGGCGCCGCAGGTCGCCCACTTCCGGGTGGCGGCGCAAGCTGGCTCGACCGACGCGTACGACCTCTGGGCCATCAGCAACCACTTCTCCTCGACGCCCGACGCCCGGGTCGGCCAGCGCACCGAGCAGGCCGCCTACGCCGCCGCCATCGCCGATGCCATCGGGGCGGCCGATCCCGACGCC
>JBOGHG010000108.1:0-2083 GCA_050744525.1 Acidimicrobiales bacterium
GGATGACGCCCGACCGTGGGCGTCGCCGCGTGGGGGGGTGCCAGTGGAGCGACGCGACCCGTGGGCGCTGGTCGTGCATGGGGCCGGCGCCGGGCTGCTGGCCGGCTTGGCGCTGGGTGTCGTGGAGATGGTGGCCAGCGCGGCCTTGGAGGGCGACCCGTGGCTGCCGTTCGACTTCGCGACCGCCATCGTCGTCGGGCCCGAGGCGCTGGGGTCGGGGTTCTCGGTGGGGGCATCGGTCGCCCTGGGCACGGTGATCCACCTGGTGCTCTCGGTGATCTTCGGGGTGGCGTTCCTGGCGGGGTTGGCCCTCGCGTTCCAGCTCAGCGCCCGGCCGCTGTTGGTGCTGGTCTACGGCGTCGGTTTCGCGGTGGCCGTGTGGGAGGTGAACTTCCTGGGCGTTGTGCCTCTCGTGGCGCCGGAGTTGAGGGGTCGACTGGACCTTGCCACCCAGCTGTGGAACGGGATCGCCTCCTACAGCCTCGTCTATGGCCCCGTTCTCGCCGGCTATGTGATCCGCGTTCGGCCGGGGGTGCTGGATCGCTGGTGGCGGGCCGCTGACCGGGAGGAAGCGTGATCTCGGGGTCGGTCCTGGGCGAACTGGGCTTTCCCCTGGGCGTTCGACTCACGCATGCGTTCGACATCGTGTTCTTGACGCTGCTGGTCCGCAGCGGGATCGAGATCCTCGGCGGGCACCCGATGCTCTATTTCAACGACGGGTGCCGGCCGGGTAGCGAGTGGATCCGGTTCACGAACAAGCGCATGCACCGGCACCGACGGTGGACCGCCGAGGACGAGAAGCAGGCGTACACACCGTGGCTGGCGCTGCCCGGACGCGACAACCTCGGCCTGGGGCGCTTCTGGCACTTCGCGTCGGCCATCGGCTGGCTGCTCACGGGGATGGCGTACGTCCTCGTGCTGTTCACCAGCGAGCAGTGGCGGCGGCTGGTGCCGACCTCGTGGGAGGTGTTCCCGGACGCCTGGGACGTTGCCCGTGACTATCTGCGTCTCGAGATCCCCGCGCCAGGCGACCCGTACAACGCCCTCCAGCAGCTCACCTACTTCGGGGTGATCTTCGTGCTCACCCCGGTGCAGATCCTGACCGGGCTGGCGATGTCGCCTGCGCTCGGGGGGCGCTTCCCGTGGTTCCCGCGGCTGTTCGGCGGGAGACAGTCCGCCCGCAGCTTGCATTTTGTGGGGATGGTGGCGTACGTCGGGTTCACCGTCCACCATGTCGCCCTGGTCGTCGCGCATGGGCTGCTCGACGGTCTCGCCGCGATCGTGCTCGGGACCGAGACGCCCACCACCGCTCAGCAGGCCGTCGCCGCGGCCATCACCTTGGTGTTCCTGGCGGGGCTGGGGTTCCTCCACGTGTGGGCCACCCGCCGATCTCTGCGCGAGCCGCGCGTGGTGCAGGATGCCTTGCAACGCCTGGTTGACCCTGTCCAGGCCCACCTGCTGCAGCCGCTCGGCTCCCGGCAGCGGTACCAGCCCCGGGACATCACCGCCGACCCGCGACCCAATGGTCGGCCGCCCCGGAACGAGGGGTACCGGAGGCTCGCCGAGACCGGCTTCGACGGATGGCACCTCGAGGTCGGCGGTCTCGTGCACCAGCCCCTGTCGCTGACCCTCGACGCGCTGGGGGCCCTGGGAGCGCAGCGGCAGATCACCATGCACAAGTGCGTCCAGGGCTGGAGCTACATCGCCGAGTGGGAGGGCATCCCGTTGGGCGCTCTGCTGGAGCGCTGCCGGCCTGGGCCCGACGCCCGCTACATCCTGTTGCGCACCTTCGACGACAAGTGGGAGGACCCGGGCCACGGGGAGTACTACGCGGTCATCGACCTCGCGCTCGCCCGCGCCCCGCAGACCCTGCTCGCCTATGGGATGAACGGGCACCCACTGCCGGCCGCGTTCGGTGCACCGCTGCGCCTGCGGCTCGAGAACCAGCTCGGGTACAACATGGCCAAGTGGATCCGTTCCCTGGAGCTGATCGACCGCCACGACGACATCGGCGACGGGTACGGCGGCTGGCGCCCCGACCTGTTGCACTACAGCCGCCGTGCTCCCATCTGAGATGTGGTGC
>JBOGHG010000108.1:2183-12973 GCA_050744525.1 Acidimicrobiales bacterium
TCCTGGGCGAGGGTCGTAGAGACGGTCGATCACGTCCGCGTACCGGGCCAACACCGTCGCTCGCCGCACCTTCATCGTCGGGGTGACCTCGCCACGGTCGATAGCGAGGTCGGTCGGGAGGATGGCGAACGCTCGGACCGACTCGGCGCGCGACACCGCGGCGTTGGCCGCGTCGACGGCCTCCTGGATGACGGCTCGTAGGTCGGGACGATCCACCACCTCGGCGACCGTCAGATCGGGCTCGTCTCGCTCGGCCCGCCACGCTGCGAAGGCGTCGTGGTCGATGGTGATGAGCGCGGCGATGAACGGCCGATCGTCACCGACGACGACCGCCTGGCTTATCAGCGGGTGTGCACGCAGCCGATCCTCCAATGGTGCCGGGGCGACGTTCTTGCCGCCCGCGGTCACGATCAGCTCCTTCTTGCGGCCGGTGATGCGGAGGAAGCCGCCTTCGAGGACACCGATGTCACCGGTCCGGAGCCAACCGTCGTCGGTGAACACCTGGTTGGTCGCTTCGTCATCGCGCCAATAGCCACTGAACACCTGTGGGCCCTTGGCCAGGATTTCGCCACCCTCGTCGATGCGCAGGCTGGTTCCCGCGAGCGGCTGACCTACGGTCCCGGGCCGCCAGGCGTGCGTGCGGTTGACGGTCAGCGCCGGACTGGTTTCGGTCAGTCCATAACCCTCGAAGATCCGAACGCCGATGCCATCGAAGAAGTACGTGAGCCGCTCGCCGAGTGGGCCCGCGCCGCTGAACGCGAACCGCAGCGAACCCCCGAACGCGGCCCGGATCCTGCGGTACACGAGCCGCTCGAACAGGGCGTGCTCCAGCCGTGTCAACAGACTCGGGCCGCCGGCGGCTCGCTGTCGCGCAAAGCGGGTGGCAACCTCGGCGGCGCGGGCGAAGATCCTGCCCTTGCCCTCGGAGCGGCTGCGGCGCTCGGCGGTGTTGAACACCCTCTCGAACACCCGGGGAACGGCCACGATCATCGTCGGCTCCGCCATCGACAGCTCCTCGGCGAGGCTGGCGAGATCGCTGGCGAACACGCCCTTGACGCCGTGTTCCGACCCGACCAGCGCGATGAGCTTCGCGAAGGCGTGCGCCAGCGGAAGGAAGAGCAGGCTCCGCTCCTGGCTGCCGAGCATGTCGCGCACGGCGTCGAGGGTCTGCACCACGTTGGCGCGCAGGTTGCCGTGGGTGAGCACACAGCCCTTGGGCCGGCCCGTGGTTCCGGACGTGTAGATGATCGTGGCGATGTGCTCGATCGTGAGCGAGCCGATCCGTGCGTCGAGCACCTGGTCCGCGATGTGACGACCTCTCGCGATGAGCTGGTCGAGCTCCCCGGCATCGATCACGATCGCCTCGCGGACCGTCGCCTGCTCGTCACCGATGTCGTCGAGCAGCGCCCGCATGGCCCGCGTTTCGACGATGGCCAGGGCCGCACCGCTGTCAGCGAGGATCCAGTGCAGCTGCTCGGCCGCTGACGTCTCGTAGACGGGCACCGTCACCGCGCCGGCCGCCAGGATCGCGTAGTCCAGCAGCAGCCACTCCAGCCGGGTATGGGACATGAGGACCACCCGTTCACCGGGCATCACACCGGAGGCGATTAGGCCCTTGGCCAGCGCCCGCACGCGACCGAGCAGCGCCGACGCGGTCACCTCGACGAACGCGTCGCCCTCCCGATAGGCGGCGACCACGAGATCCGGGTCCCGCCGGGCCCGCGCGACGATCGGCTGGAGGAGGTGGGCGTCCCGGGGAAGCCCCGAGAAGGGAGGGCCCGTTGCCTCGCCTGGTCCGGTCACCGCTCGCCCACGGTCCGGCGTCGCGGCCGAACTGCCCCCCGGAGGTTCCATGGACCCGTGTCTACCGGCGGTGCCGCTCGAACGCGATGTGACCGATGAACATCACATGAGCGAGAAACGTGTTGACTCTCGCCAGGGCCCCGGCCACGCCCGGGGTGCTCGTCGGTCGCGTAACGACGGATCCAAGGACGGGCGAGCTCCCGGCTGGGTCGCTCAGTGGAAGTGGGAGGGGAACTGGCCGATGAGGCCCGAGCTCAACGTGTCCGCCAGGGCCAGGATGTGGAGGTGCACCTCTTCGTAGTCGGCCACGCTCGCGGTGTAGTCACCAGCCAGCTCGTGCGCGGCCTCGGTTAGGGTCTGGTCGAGGTGCGTCTTCATGTCCGCCCGCATCGTGTCATTTGGCCAGAACCGCGGGTTGGCGGCGGACAGGAAGTCCGCGATGTCGTTCGCGTTCGCGTACCACCGGGCGTTCGCATCGTTGAAGGCGTCGGTGTCGCCGGCCTTGGCCGCCTCCAGGATCTCGACGGCGATGGTGATGTGATCGTGCAGCAGCGCGGTCAGCTGTGCACCGGCCGCATCGCCGTAGAAGGGCTTGATCGTGTCGCCGATGTCGACCTGGTTCTGCAGCAGTCGCGCTGCGCTCGCGGGGAACCCCGCGGATCCGTCGGCGAACGTGACGATGGCCAGGCGCGTCCACGTCACGTGGTCCTCCCACAGCTTGCGCATGGCGTCGTGGAACGCGACCTGGGCCCTGTTGTGCGGGGTGGAGAACGGACGGGGGCCTCTGCCGGCGGCGGCGGGCATGCCGCCGAGGCCGACGGTCAGGGCTGCGGGCGCGAGGGCGAGAACGGATCGGCGCGTCAGCGTGGGCACGCGGTTCATCGGGTGGTCCTTCCGGTGTCGTCGGGCGGATTGCCCGGGGCGTCGGTGGCTCCTGCGATGTTCGCGTCGGTGCGGCCGAGTTTCTTACCCTGTGCGATTCTGTCGCCGATCGCGCAAGCCCGGCCATGAACCCGGTCCGGCCGGGCGATCACGCGGCACCCGGGTTGGATCGAGCAACCGTGCCGACCGAAACTCGTGACTGGGTCGCCGACCTGACGACCCCCGGCCGTGAACAGGACCAAGCGTTGCGTGACCTGCACCGGCTCATGATCCGGGCCGCTCGTCACCAGGTCTGGCGCATGCGGCCGATGCTCGGAGGTGCTGGCCACGACACATGTGAGGAGCTGGCCAACCAGGCCGCGGACGACGCGCTCGCCAGCCTGCTTGCCAAGGCGCACACCTTTCAGGGGCAGAGCCGGTTCACCACGTGGGCCTACAAGTTCGCGATCCTTCAGGCGGCCACCGAGGTGCGGCGGCACGCGTGGCACAACCGCGAGGTTGGCTTGGACGACACGAGGGTCTGGCCGGACAACCATGCCGGGCCCGAGCAGCATGCCGAGGCCGTCGACCTGGCCACGGCCATGAGTCGGGCCATGGTCGTTTCGCTGACCGGCCACCAGCGCCGGGTCGCCGTCGCCGTGCTCGTCGATGGGGTGCCGATCGACGTGCTCGCCGACCGCCTGGGCACCACACGCGGTGCCCTCTACAAGACGCTCCACGAAGCGCGGACCCGCCTGCGTCGGCACCTCACCGGCACCGGCCACCTGCCCGGTGCGACCGGGGTGGGTACCGCATGACCGCGGACCCTCGGCACCTCACCGCCGCAGCCTTGCAGCGCCTCGCCATCCCGACGGAGCCGTGGCTGTCGTGCGAGGACTGCTTCGAGCAGATGGACGGATACGTCGAGGCTCGGCTCGCGGACCCGTCGACGCCGGCGCCCGCGATGGACGTGCACCTGGCGGCCTGCCCGGCCTGCGCCGAGGAGGCGGCGTCGCTGACGGTTCTCGTGGCCTTCGACGACAACATCGACCCCGAGCCTGCCTTACGACACATCGGCTGGTCGTAGGCGGTTGGTACTAATTTATCTAGGGTTGACTAGGAGAATACGGGATGCTGCGTTACGCTGCCGACCAAGGTGCGCGAGCGATGACGGCACTCCAGGAACAGGCCCGGGCACTCGGCGATCCCACCCGCTACGAGATCTTCCGCTACATCGCGGACGCGGACAGCGTCGTCGACGTCGCCGAGCTCACCGCCCACGTCGGGCTCAACCACAACGCCATTCGCCAGCACCTCGCCAAGCTCCTCGACGCCGACCTCGTGGTGGAGGCCAAGGCGGCGAGCGTTGGTCGCGGCCGGCCCCGCCTCACCTACCGCCTGCATCCCGCGGCCGACAGCCGTTGGGGAGCCATGGGACCCTACGAGCGGCTGAGCCTCCTGCTCACCGAGGTGCTGCGCACCGGTGAACCTCCGGAGGAGATCGGTCGACGCTTCGTGCACCGCGCCCGCCTCGACGCCCCGACGGGTGGTCCGGTGGAACTGGTCGTGGAGGCGATGGCCAGGCAGGGGTTCGATCCCGCCGTTCGCCGCCGTGGCGGACGGGTCGAGATCGTGCTGCAGACCTGCCCGTTCGAGACGGCCGCCCTGGCCGATCCCGACACCGTCTGCGGGATCCACCTCGGGATGGCGAACGGCCTCGCCGAGCTCACCGATGGTCGTGTGATCGTCGACGAGCTGGTCCGCCACGATCCCCGGCGGGCGAACTGTCAGCTGCGGCTGCGTCGCGACGCCGCGGCGCGACCTTGACGGCGTCACGGAGCGCCAGGGCGGCCTGGACCAGCGCGGCGTGGGTGAGGGCCTGGGGGACGTTTCCGAGGTGGGCGTTGCTGGCGGGGTCCATCTCCTCGGCGTAGAGGCCGAGTGGGCTGGCCTGCTCGAGGAGTGCCTCGAACCGCTTGGTGGCTTCTGGGGTGCGGCTGGTGCCGGCGAGCGCCTGGACGAGCCAGAACGAGCAGGGCAGGAACGCGCCCTCGGTGCCGGGCAGGCCGTCGCGTCCGGGGGGGTAGCGGTACAGGAGGGGCCCGCCGGCGCCGAGCTCGGCGGCGATGGCGTCGATCGTGCCGCCGACCCGGGGCGAGCCGGGGTCCTCGATGCCGAGGAGCGGCAGGACGAGCACGGCTGCGTCGAGCTCGGTCGAGCCGTAGCTGCGGGTGTAGCTGCCCTTGGCCGGGTCGAACCCTCGTTGGGTGACGTCGGCGGCGATGGCGGCCCGAGCGGCTTCCCAGCGCCTGCGTTGCCGGGCGGGGAGCCGGTGGGTGTCGGCGATGCGCAGGGCTCGATCGAGGGCGAGCCAGCCCATGAGCTTGGAGTGGACGTGGTGGGCGGCGTCGCCGCGGATCTCCCAGATGCCGGCGTCGGGCTCCTGCCAGCGCCGGGCGACGTGGTCGGCGAAGCCGCGCATCGTCCGCCATGTCTCCGAGTAGAGGCGGTGGCCGGCCTGTTCCAGGTTCCAGGCGCCGTCGAGTACCCAGCCGTAGCCGTCGAGCTGGTGCTGGTCGGCGGCGCCGTTGCCGACCCGCACCGGTGCGCTGCGGGCGTAGCCGGGCCAGTGGTGGAGCCCGCGTTCGGGGGGTGGGTGGCGGCCGTCGAGGGTGAGCAGCACGGGTAGGCGGGGTCGGGTGAGCCGACTGGCGTGGAGCAGCCAGGCGAGGAAACCCCGGGCCTCGGCGAGCTTGTGGACGCCGAGGAAGGCACCGATGCCGATGCTGGCGTCGCGGGGCCAGGCGTAGCGGTAGTCCCAGTTGCGAACGCCGCCGCGATGCTCGGGGAGTGACGTGGTGGGCGCGGCGACGGGGGCGCCGGAGGGCGAGTAGCTCAAGAGCCGCAGCGTCAGGAGGCTGCGCACGACGGCCTCGCGGTGGGGGAGATCGGCGTCGATCCCCGCGGTCCACGCGTTCCAGCGCGATTCGTCCTCGGTGACGAGGTCCCAGGCTGCGGCGGGGTCGACGTGGACGAGGGGCTCGCGGTCGGCGACGGCCAGCACGACCGTGAGCGGGCGGTCGGGTGCGACGGTGACGAGGGTGGGCCGGCCGACTTCGATGTCGACCTCGGGGGTGCTCCCGAGCGACACGGCGAGTGGCCCCCACGTGCACACGAGGTTCCTGCCCCGTCGCCGGGTGCGGGGCGGGCGGTGGTGTTCGCCGAGGCGGGGGTCGAAGTCGATGTCGACGCCCACTGGCCCGCCTTCGGCGACGAGGCGGCGCACCAGGAGCGTGGCGGGGAGGAGCCGGCCGGCGACCTCGGCCACCATGGCGTCGGTCAGGGTCAGGCGGCGCTCGCCCACCGTCCAGGTGGTCTCGACGGTGGCGCTGTGGTGCCGGTAGCGGCGGGTCACGATCGCGGCGGCCCGGTCCGGTGCGATCCGGAACGTACCCGCGGCCGGCCCGCCTACGAGCCGCCCGAAGATGGGGTCGGAGTCGAAGCGGGGCGCGCAGAGCCAGTCGATGGCCCCGTCGCTCGAGACCAGCGCGGCCGTGCGGGTGTCGCCGAGGAGGCCGTAGTCCTCGATCGGTGTCGGCGTCGCCGCCCGCAGTGGCCGTTCGTCGCCCACGTCGGCGGTCACCTCAGCTCGCGGTGAGGAGCAGGCCGAGCAGCATCCCGTAGACCACGTGGGCGGCGACCGCGACGAGCGGGGTCTGCAGGCCGTAGTTGAGGGCGAACAGGCCGGGTGGTTCCAGCGCGGCGGTGCTGGCGGGACCGGCGCGCTGCGATGCCATGCGGGGATGGATCCCGGGCAGGAGGGGGACGAGCGCGGCGAGCGCGACCGTGGCGTGGAGGAGCCCCAACAGCGCGCCGATCCACCAGGTGGCCCGGTCCAGCAGCGCGAAGGCAGCGGCGTAGCCGAGGGCGAAGCCCTGCCCGACGACGAGGTGGATGAAGAACCCGGCCACGCGGGCCCGGTCGGGATCTTCGGTGGCGAAGGTGCCGAGCATCAGGGGGAGGTCGAGGCGGGTGAGCCCGGCGAGCTGGGCGGCGATCATGACCGCGGTGAGCGCGGCGGTAGCCATCAACCCGAACAGCGCCCATCCCGCCCAGTCCATCAGCGCTCGGTGCGGTGACCGGCCTTGGCGTCGAGGGCGTCGAGCACGCGCCGGAATGACGTGTGGAAGCTGGCCACTCCCTGCGCCTCGAGGGCCAGACCGACGTCGTCCATGTCGATCCCGACGGTGGCCAGGCGCCGCATCACGTCGGCCGCCTCATCCACGCCGGTGTCGATGGTGCGGGCCAGGGTGCCGTGGTCCTCGTAGGCGGCGATGGTCGGTTCGGGGACGGTGGTGACCGTGTCGGGCCCGATGAGGCTGTCGACGTAGACGGTGTCGGGGTAGGCCGGGTTCTTCGTCGAGGTCGAGGCCCACAGGGGTCGCTGGTGCCGGGCGCCGAGTGCGGCCAGGCGTTCCCACCGCGGCCCGGAGAACCGGTCGCGGAAGAGCCGGTAGGCGAGCCTGGCCTGCGCGATCGCGGCGAGCCCTCGCAACCCGAGCGCGTCGGCGCCGCCCACCGCCTCGAGACGCCCATCGACCTCGCTGTCGACGCGGCTGACGAAGAACGAGGCGACGCTGTGGACCGTCGACAGGTCCCCGCCGGTCGCGCTGAAGGCCTCGAGGCCGGCCAGGTAGGCATCGATGACCTGGGTGTAGCGGGCCAGGGAGAAGATCAGGGTGATGTTGATGCTGCGTCCCTCGGCGACCATGGCCTCGATGGCGGGGACGCCCTCGGCCGTGGCGGGGATCTTCACGAGCAGGTTGGGCTCGTCGATCCGCTTGTGCAGCTCCCGGGCGGCGCTGATCGTGGCCGCCGTGTCGTGGGCCAGCTCGGGGGCGACCTCGACGGACACGAAGCCGTCGGTTCCGCCGCCGGCGTCGAAGACGGACCGCAGCGTGGCCAGGGCGTCGCTCATGTCGGTGACGACGAGCTCCCAGTAGGCGGCCTCGACCGAACGCCCGGCCGCGATCAGCGAGGAGAACTGGTCGTCGTAGTCGGACGAGCCTGCGATGGCCCTGGCGAAGATCGTGGGGTTGGCCGTGACCCCACGGATGCCCTCGTTCACCATGCCGGCAAGGGTCCCGTCGCGGAGGTAGCAGCGGTTGATGTTGTCGAGCCAGGGGCTCTGGCCGTGCTCGGTGTGCAGGCGCTGGAGCTTGGTCATCGGGGCACCAGCTCGGCCAGCTCGACGCCGGGGTCGGCGAGGCGCCGGGCATCGAGCACGCGGCCGCTGGCCACGATCGCCTTGAGGTCCTCGACGACGTCCCAGACGTTGACGTTCATGGCGGCCGTGACGATGCCGTCGCGCCGCCAGAAGGCGATGAACTCTCGCGCCGCCCGGTCCCCGCGGACCACGACCGAATCGCCGGGTTGGCCGTAGCCGACGTACTCCATGCCCAGGTCGTACTGGTCGGAGAAGAAGTACGGCAGCCGGGTGTAGGCCTCGGTGCCACCGGCCGCATTGGCCCCGGCGGTCAGTCCCTGGTTGAGGGCGTTCGCCCAGTGCTCCACCCGCAGTCGTCGCCGGTAGTGCGGGTGCCAGGCGGAGGCGACGTCGCCTGCCGCGTACACGCCGGGTGTGCTGGACCGCAGGTGCTCGTCGACGACGATGCCGTCGTCGACCTTCAGGCCGGCCGCCTCGGCCAGGCCGACCCGGGGGATCACGCCGACGCCGATGACCACGACGTCGGCGGCTTCGATCTCGCCGCCGTCGAGCACGACCTGCTCGACGCGGTCGGTGCCGCGCAGCTCGGCGACACCGGTCCGCAACCGGAGCTCGACGCCGTTGTCGGCGTGCAGGTCGCGGAACACCTCGCCGATCTCGTCGCCGAGGACCCGCTGGAGCGGCACCGCGGCGCGGCTGATGAGGACGACCTCGGCGCCCATCTGTCGGGCGGAGGCGGCGACCTCCGAACCGATCCAACCGGCGCCGATCACCGCCACCCGGCCCGCGCCGCGCACGGCGTCGCCCAGCCGGCGGGCGTCGCCGAGCTCTCGCAGGTAGTGGACACCGGTGAGGTCGACGCCGGGGATGTCGAGGCGCCGGGGCGCGGCGCCGGTCGCCAGGACCACGGCGGAGAACGGCACGTGCTCGTTGCCGTCGAGTCGGGCCCGGCCGGTGTCGGTGTCGAGGGCTTCGACGGTGCGCCCGGTCAGCAGCTCGATGTCGTTGTCGGCGTAGAAGCCGGCGTCGTGAACGCGTGCCGTCTCGGGGGCCGCCTCGCCGCGCAGCACCGCCTTGGACAGCGGCGGCCGTTCGTAGGGCAGCTCGTGCTCGTCGCCCACGAGGACGACTCGCCCGTCGAAGCCGATCGTACGTGCGGCTTCGGCCGCCTTGGCGCCGGCGACGCTTGCGCCGACGATCACGAGGGTCGGGTCAGGTGTCATGGCAGTTCTCCTGGGACGGGGTGGCCAGCGAGGTGCGGACCGGTACTGCATCGGGGAGCGGGGTCACGGCCGGACTCCGGCGAGGGCAAAGAACTCGGCCCGCGATCCAGGGTCCCGCCGCAGCAGCCCGTGGAGCGCCGAGGTGACGGTGCGCGACCCGCGGGCCTGGACACCGCGTAGCGACATGCACAGGTGCTCGGCCTCGAGCACGACACCGACGCCTTTGGGTGCCAGCCGGTCCTGCAGCCAGTCGGCGACCTGTTTGGTCATGCGCTCCTGGACCTGGAGGTCGCGGGCGAACAGCTCCACGAGGCGCGCGAGCTTCGACAGCCCGAGGATGCGCGCCCCCGGGAGGTAGCCGACGTGGGCGACACCGTGGAACGGCAGCAGGTGGTGTTGGCACAGCGCGTGGAACGGGATGTCACGGGCCAGGACCAGCTCGTCGTAGCCCTCGTCGTTGGGGAAGGTGGTGAGGTTGAACGACCGGGGGGTGAGCAGCTCGGCGTAGGCGGCCGCCACCCGGCGAGGCGTGTCGACGCTGTGCTCGTCGTCCGGGTTCCGGCCCAGAGCGATGAGCAGGTCGGCGACGGCGCGCTCGGCGGCGGCCAGATCGATGGTGGCCTCACCGCGGATGACCCGCAGGTGCGGCGCGTCGGCGGCCGGCATGAGATCAGTGACGGTCATGCGTGGTGTCCCACGTCGCAGCGCAGTCCGTCCACCTGGCGCCTTCGAGGCTCCCGCCACCGGGCGACACGAATGCGGTGACCATCACGATCTGGTTGCCGACGCCCCGGTGGGCGTCCGGTCGAAGGTGGTGGCGGTCATCGGGGTCCTTTCTATCGACAATCTAACTTGATGTTACATCAACCTGCTGTAACGTCAAGTAGAATCTGATTTAGAGGGTGCGGCCGCGGCCCGCGCTGCCACTTTGGGTTCGGGAGAATCACATGATTCATCGAGCGTTCACCAGAGGTTCGTCATGACAGCACCGTTCGAGGTGTCGCGCGCCGTCGCCGTGTGCATCTGCCGAGGTGCGCGCCCGTGACAAGGGCATCCCGCCATGCCGCCGCGTCGTGACGTCCAACTGCAACGTGTCTACGACGACGACCGGGGCGACGCGGGCTACCGCGTTCTCGTGGACCGGCTGTGGCCACGGGGCATCTCCAAGGCCGACCTCGCTCTGGACGAGTGGCTCAAGGATGCTGCGCCGAGCACCGAACTGCGGCGCTGGTACGCCCACGACCTGCACCGGTTCGACGAGTTCGCCCGCCGCTATCGCGCCGAGCTGGGGCGGCCACCAGCGTCCGCCGCGGTGGACCGTCTCATCGAGCTCTCGCGCACGGAGACGATCACGCTCCTCACCGCCACCCGCGACGTCGAGCACTCCGGTGCCCGGGTGCTCCAGGAGCGCCTCATGAGCCGCGGGGGGTGAGCCCGAGCTCCGGGGCCGTCGCCGGATTAACCCGATCTGTTGTATACGGCTACATGTACGCGTATACTGTGTTCGTGACTTCCCATGATCGAGCGGCACCGCAGGCCCGCCGGCCCCCCGTCGAGCGTCCGGCCGATCAAGGCGCAGCGACCGGAGGACGGTCGCGGCGGCGGACGCCGTTGACCCGCGAGGCGATCGTGGCTGCCGCCATCAGCGCGGCCGACGACGGGTCGTTGTCGACGCT